>JBAQJX010000019.1:0-122078 GCA_049641765.1 Candidatus Acidiferrum sp. | reverse complement strand
CTACAACACGTTCATTTCGCTGTTCCCAAATAGTGTCATCGCCGGCATGAGCGGCTTCACGCGCAACGACGCCTACTTCAAGACCGAACCCGGCGCCCGCGAAGTCCCCAAAGTCAATTTCAACACCGCCCCCGCGCCAACTACCGCCCCCGCTCCGGCCAAGCCTTAACACGGCCACGTTCTGTTTCGGATCGGACGCGATTTTTCTCGCTAAACGGTTTCAAAGACTAATTAGCGTCCTTATGCATTAGAATCCTGTGGCGGCGCAGCCGGGCTTTCGGAGAGCACTCAGTTCGCAATGCTCACTAAACTCACAATTCGCAACTTCAAGAGATTTGAAAACGTCGAAATCGAGCTCGGCAATCCGGTAGTTTTCATCGGCCCCAACAATTCAGGGAAAACGACGGCGTTGCAGGCGTTGGCACTCTGGGAAGTAGGTCTGCGGAAATGGAATGAAAAGCGGGCTGGCAAAGAGGCTCCCGAAAAAAGGCCCGGCGTCACTATCAATCGCAAGGATCTGATCGCCGTGCCGGTTCCTTATGCGAATTTGCTCTGGCGGGATTTGCACGTCCGCGACGTCCAGCAGAACGGCGGTAAGCCACTGACCAAAAACATTCGCGTCGAAATTATAGTCGAAGGAATTACAGAGGATGAAGCATGGAGTTGCGGCCTAGAATTTGACTATGCGAATGAAGAATCCTTTTACTGTCGGCCGCTGCGAGTCTCTGAAAATAAGAACCCCGAGCGTATGCCAGTTCCTTCCGCGGCGGGCTCGATGCATATCGCGTTTCTGCCTCCGATGTCTGGGCTCGCGGCAGTCGAACGTCGTCTCGACCCCGGCGCTATAAAAGTCCTAATCGGAGAGGGACGAACGGCGGAAGTCTTGCGAAACCTGTCCTATGCGATTCCAGAAGAAAGGGGCTGGGAGAAACTAGTTGAACGAATCCGCACATTGTTCGGCGTCGTGCTGAGTCGGCCAGAGTACATACCCGAGCGCGGCGAAATTCAAATGACCTATAGTGAGCCAGGCGGAGCCCAGCTAGATCTTTCTTCGAGTGGCCGCGGCTTGCAACAAACCCTTCTCTTGATGGCCTATCTTCAAGCAAACCCGGGTGCAATCCTGCTTCTTGACGAACCTGATGCGCATCTGGAAATACTCAGGCAACGCCAGATCTACCAGCTACTCACCGACTTGGCCAGAGAGAGTGGAAGTCAAGTTATAGCCGCGAGTCACTCGGAAATTATCCTGAACGAAGCCGCCGACCGTGATGTTGTTGTTGCGTTCCTGGGGAAACCCCATCGCATCGACGATAGAGGAAGTCAATTATTGAAGGCGCTGAAGGAAATCGGCTTTGAGCAGTACTACCAAGCCGAGCAAAAAGGATGGGTGCTTTATCTGGAAGGGGCCACGGACCTCGCAATCCTCAAAGCATTTGCGGAATCCCTCGAGCATGAGGCCAGGAAAACTTTGGCGCGCCCCTTCGTTCACTACGTCCAGAATCAACCCAACAAAGCCCAAGCGCATTTTCACGGCCTCTGTGAAGCCAAAGAGGACTTGGTGGGGATTGCAATCTTCGACCGGCTCCAGAAGCCTCCTGAATCTACTAATCAGCTGGGAATTGTCATGTGGCAGCGCCGCGAGATTGAAAACTACCTGTGCTCTCCGCGAGTGCTCCTAAGCTATGCAGAGCAATCGGCGATTGTGGAAACGGCAGGTCCGCTGTTCTCGGCGGCGCATGTTCTCGAGAGAACGCAAGCGATGGAGGCGAGCATCGCCGAGGTAGAGACGGCCATGAGGACGCTGCGAAAAGGGTCGCCCTGGTCGCCTGATACCAAAGTAACCGATGACTTTTTGGATCCCCTTTTCGAAATCTACTTCAAGAAGCTCAAGCTTCCAAACTTGATGAGAAAGACTGATTACCACGAGTTAGCTCGCCTTGTGCCCAAGGATGCAGTCGACAAAGAAATCGCCGAGGTGCTCGACAGAATTGTCCTCACGGCTAAGCGCGCAAAACCAAAATCCTAACCCTCCCCTGCGTTAGAGATTCGGCCACTCTGCGCCCCAATGTCCCGCCCAGTTGCTGTGCGAAGCGCTCACTCGCGTCTCCGATTCATAGCCCAATTCGAATCTCCTCTCATCTCCCGGCAAACAAAGAACTTACAAATAATTACTTGACAAACGGTACCGATATGATATAATTGTGCCTGTTTTAGCGCGGAGGAGAAACGGAGGCTAGCGTCATGCCCATTCTCTCTCTGCCCGTTCAGCGCCCTGCGTTCGACTCCCTCTTGCCTCCCTCGCGAATTGTGGATGGTCGGTCGAGCCGCAACCTCCCCTTTCAGGCGCTTTCTCGAAGAGTCCGCATCAATATCATTCCATTCGACTTACGTTTCCTTTGTTTTCATACTGTTACGCACTCTTTTGCATCGTCGAAAGTGGTATCCCTCGTGTTTTCAATTTCTTGCGCACTCTTTCAGCAAAACACCCGGGGTGGGGGTACAAATTGTTAACTACAATTTCGCCCGTCAAATTTCCCGATCTGTTCGGGCCCCATCGCCTCGTTCCTATCGGACAGAGTCCATCAATAAGGGACAGCCGATCCTGGCTCCGCTCTTTCGCCAGTCACCAGTCACCAGTCGCCACTCACCACTCGCGAGCCACGTCCCATGAGCCAACTCACCTTTAATCTCCAGCCCACCCGCCGCGCCCTCACCGTCAGCGAGCTGACCGCGCGTATCCGCGACCTTCTCGGCAAAAACTTCACCGACATCTGGGTCGAAGGCGAAATCTCCAACTGCCATGAAGCCCAGTCCGGCCACATCTACTTCACGCTCAAGGACGACCGCTCTCAGATTCGCTGCGTCTTTTTCAAGCAGCAGCGCCGCGGCCTCAAGTTCCGCCCCGAGGACGGCCTTCACGTCACCGTGCGCGGCTCCATCAGCGTCTACGAAGCTCGTGGCGAATACCAGATTTATGTCGAGAACATCGACCCCATCGGCCTCGGCGCGCTCCAGCTCGCTTTCGAGCAGCTCAAGAAACGTCTCGAAGCCGAAGGTCTTTTCTCTGCCGGCCGCAAGAAACCTTTGCCCCTGCTTCCCAGCCGCATTGGTCTGATTACTTCACCGCGCGGAGCCGCCGTGCGCGATGTCGTCCGCATTTTGCGTCGCCGCTTTCCCAACGTTCATCTCACCGTCTATCCCGTGCGCGTCCAAGGCGAAGGCGCCGCCGCCGAAATCGTCAAGGCGCTCAAGTTTTTCAACCAGAAGGAACTCGTCGACGTTTTGATTCTCGCGCGTGGCGGCGGCTCGCTCGAGGATCTCTGGGCCTTCAACGAAGAAATTCTCGCCCGGGCCATCGCCGCTTCGGAAATTCCCGTCATCTCCGGCGTCGGCCACGAGACCGATTTCACCATCGCCGATTTTGTGGCCGACGTGCGCGCCTCCACTCCTTCCGCCGCCGCTGAGCTTGTCGTCCAGACGCGCCGCGAATTTGACAAGCACATTGCCGATCTCCGCGAAACGCTCGCGAGCCTCGTCCGCTATCGCCTGCTCGATCTCAGCAAACGCGTCCACGAGCTTTCCGCGCGCCGCGGTTTTCGCCGCCCGCTCGATCTTCTCCGCCAGCAGCGCCAGCGCGCCGACGAGATGACCTCGCGCCTCGCGCTCGGCCTGCGCGCGCGCCTCGAGCAATCGCGCAAACGTTTCCGCGCGCTCCAGTTGCGCATCGCATCCTTCGATTTTCGTGTGAAGATTTCCGCGTTCCGCCTGCGTCTCGAAAAACGCAGCGCCGATCTCAGCGTCCGCGCCGAACGCCTTCTGCGCGCCAAACGTGACCGCCTCGGACGCCTCGCGCTCCAACTCCAGGAACGCAGCCCGCTGAAAGTTCTTGAGCGCGGCTACGCCATCGCCACCGACGCCGCCGGCAATCTCCTCCGCTCCACCGAAAACGTCGCCATCGGCGACTCCGTCTCCATCCAGCTCCATCGCGGCCGCCTCACCACCGAAGTTCGTGACAAGGCTCAGAAATGAAGACTTTCATAGGCCTCGCTCCGGTGGCCGATTTTCACAACGGTGACGCGCTTCGCGCGATCGTCAATCGTGTAAATCACGCGTTAGTCTCCTGCCCGGATCCGCCATGCGTCATGGCCGCGCAGCTTTCGACAGCCAGCTGGCCGGGGCTCCTCACGGAGTCCATACGCTTTTGCTTTTACGGATCCGTAGTGTGGCGAGTTCAATCTCGCGAGTTGCTTTTCTGCGCGAGTAAGAATCTGGAGCGAGTAACTCACTTCAGGATTCGTTGGCCTTCAATGCGTTCGACGGCTTCTTCAAAGGGTACAGGCACTTCACCGGAGGCTTTCGCTTCCTCAAACTCTCGAATAGCCCACAGGTCTTCAAGTTCTTCGAGGAGCCTCTCGTACTCTTCGATGGCAATGATAGCGGCGATTTTTTCGCCTTTTTCGTTTGTGAGAAATTGTGTTGGTTCTTTCATGTCTTTGCCTTTACAAAAGTCTACTTCAACGAGCTGGAGCCGGCAAGAAAGGAGATGTTAGCGATAACCGAAATCGTAATGGCATGAGAGCCGAATTAGTCGTCGTCGGAAGAGGAGGCGACTTTGAGGACGGCGAGGAAAGCTTCTTGCGGGATGTCGACTTGGCCGACGCGCTTCATGCGGCGCTTGCCCTCTTTCTGTTTTTCGAGGAGCTTGCGTTTGCGCGAAATGTCGCCGCCGTAGCACTTGGCCAGCACGTTCTTCCGGATCGCAGCCACGGTTTCGCGCGCAATCACGCGGCTTCCAATCGCCGCCTGGATAGGCACTTCAAACATTTGGCGCGGAATCAGCTTGCGCAGGCGCGTCACCAATTCGCGGCCGCGTTCTTGCGCGAATTCGCGATGGATGATCAGCGCCAGCGCGTCCACCGGTTCGCCGGCTACGAGCACATCCAGTTTGATCAGATCGGACTCGCTGTACCCGGCAAGATGGTAGTCTAGCGAAGCATAGCCGCGTGAAACGCTTTTCAGCCGGTCGTAGAAATCGAGCACGATTTCGTTGAGCGGCAATTCGTAGGTGAGCATGACGCGCGTCGGAGACAGATACTCGAGATTTTTCTGCGTGCCGCGTTTTTCCTGGCACAACTGAAGAATCCCGCCGACAGACTCGTTGTTCGTAATGATCATCGCTTTGATGATCGGCTCTTCGATTTTTTCGATGTCGCTGGGATTCGGAAATTTCGCCGGACTATCGACTTCGATCACTTCGCCGCTGACGCGCGTGATGCGGTAACGCACGCTCGGCGCTGTCGTGATGAGATTGATGTTGAACTCGCGCTCGAGCCGCTCCTGGACAATTTCCATGTGCAGCAGGCCGAGAAAGCCGCAGCGGAATCCGAAGCCGAGCGCCACGGAATTTTCGGGCTCGTAGAAAAACGCCGCGTCGTTCAACTGCAGTTTGCCGAGCGCGTCGCGCAGTGGCTCGTAGTCGTCGGCGAGAACGGGAAACAGCCCGGCGAAGACCATCGGCTTGATGGCTTCAAATCCGGGCAGCGGCGGCGCAGGCCGCGCAACCTCGGTGACGGTGTCGCCCATGCGCGCATCCGCTACGCGCTTGATGTTCGCCACGATAAAACCCACGTCGCCGGCGCCAAGTTCCTCGAGCGCGATCGGCTTGGGAGTGAGCGTGCCGAGCGTTTCGACTTCGTGGACTTCGTTGCTGTAGCACAGCCGTATTTTCGTGTGCTTGTTGACGTGACCTTCCATCACGCGCACGAGAACGACGGCTCCGCGATAGATGTCGAACCAGGAATCGAAAATTAGCGCCTGCAGCGGATTTTCGGAACTGCCTTTTGGAGCGGGAATGCGGTGAACAACGGCTTCCAGCACGTCCTCGACGCCGAGACCGCTCTTGGCGCTGATGAGCAAAGCGTCCGCTGCGGGAATCGCCAGCACGTTTTCGATTTGCTCTTTGACAAAATCCGTTTGCGCGGCCGGCAAGTCGATCTTGTTGATCACCGGAACGATCGTCAGATTATTGCCAGCAGCGAGAAAGGTGTTCGCAACAGTTTGCGCTTCGACGCCCTGGCTGGCATCGACGACGAGCAGCGCGCCCTCGCACGCGGAGAGCGCGCGCGACACTTCGTAGGAGAAGTCCACGTGGCCGGGCGTGTCGATCAGGTTCAGCTGGTATTGGTGGCCGTCTTTGGCCGTGTAATGGAGGCGGATGCTTTTCGCTTTGATGGTGATGCCGCGCTCGCGCTCGAGATCCATCGAATCGAGCACCTGCTCGTGCATTTCGCGCTGGGTGAGCGCTCCGGTCATCTCGAGCAGACGGTCGGCGAGCGTAGACTTACCGTGATCGATGTGCGCGATGATGCAAAAATTGCGTATGAACTTCGGGTCCATGTGACTCGATTGTCGCTTCCGTCTTGCGACTGTTTTCTTTTTTCAGTTCCCGGCAGGAGCCGCGTGCTTCGAGGAGCCAAGAGACCAAGCCGCCTGCCCGCCGCAGGCAGGAGCAAAACCATGCCGTGTGACAGATCAGTTTGCCACAAGGAGTGAGCAGTGGGTAGTGAGTAGTGGGTAGCAAGCGGCGAGCAGTGGATAGGCGGCGACAGTCGTATCCGAAATGGCGCTGGAAACAATGGCGGAAATGGCGCGTCTAAGGGGATGGAGGGTGTCTCGAAATGGTGAAAAAACTCTGTATTCTTGCGGCTTTCTTGATGGCGGTTCCGGCGTTTGCGCAGCAACAAAAATCGCCGACGCTCAAGAGCATTCTGCTGGCGCAACTGCACAGCACGCATGACAAAAGCGAGTGGTTCGTATGCGCGGATGTGGCCGTGGCGGGCGTGACGCCGGAGCAGGCGAGCTGGACGGATGGAAAAGGGAATCACTCGGTGGGGCAGCTCACGAATCACCTGGTTTTCTGGAACGAACAGCAGCTCGCGAAACTGACGGGGCAGAAGCCGGCGAAATACAGCGGCAACAACGACGAAACCTTCAACGACTTCGACGCAAAGAGCTGGGACGAAACGGTGAAGCGGCTGGACGCGGTGATGACGAATTTAGAGAAGCTGGTGGAGAACGCGGACGAAGCCAAGCTGAAAGAGATCGCGCCGGGAATCGCGCACGTCAGCACGCACAACGCTTATCACATCGGGCAGATTGTGTTCGTGCGGAAGGAGCAGGGCTCCTGGGACGCCAGCAAGGGCGTGAAGTAAGCCTATTGCGACGATCGGGCGATACCGCAGCGGGGACGAACGGAAGAGAGAACTCCGAGACGCATCGACAAGAGTGGAGACTGATTTCAGTGGATCTGGAAAAAAATGTCGATGGTGGTGTCGATCTCCACTGGCGCTCCATTTAATGTGATAGGCCGGTAGCGCCACCTGCGAACCGCATCCAGGGCAGCCTGCACCAAAAGGGGATGTCCGGACATGACCTCGATTTGTTTCATGGAGCCGTCAATACCGATGATGGCGTGCAGGCGCACGATTCCCTGGATATCGTTTTTTTTCGCCTCAACTGGGTACTTGGGCTGGGGATGTTCGACGAGCGACCCCTTCGCCACGTTGCCGCCTATTCTGACGCGGACTGGTGGGGCATAGCCGCCGACAGCGGTCGCGAATTCAGCACCGGATTGGCTGAAAAGCTTGTAATGCTTGGGGACGTCGAACAATGACGAAGCAGGTTCTTGACGCTCAAGGGCCGTCACGCTGACGGTTTCTATTCCATACAGCGGATCAGTGGTCGTGGATTTAAGGACGATTTGAAGTTCCGGTGAGTACCACGACTCTTTGATGACGACCGCACCAGGATCTTTTCCATCTCCGCTCGGTGGATGGGTGATTGTTTCACGTGTTCCCTGGGTTGTGACCCCCTGCTGGGTGGCGCTGCCGAGGTCGACTTTCCTAGTGGAGGAAGAAGCGGGGCCAGACACGGCCGAAGTTGAAGCAGCGGGAGCGGAGTCGACTACAGATTGCTGTCCGGAATGACTGCCCGGATACAGAAAAGTTCGAAGGCGAGTGCCCGGGTCGTACACGATGTTGCAGTACGAATCCGGTTCGGAACCATCCTGCGGCGCCCACTGCCGTATCTCGTTGTGGGTGCGTCCATGAGAATCGCGAGCGATGATGTTGAAGGTTTTGTGAGTGGCCGCGGAGCCATCGGGAAGCGTTTGCGTGAGCTCTAGAACGGCTCTGGCGTAAAACGGGGCGTTGGGAACAGGCGGAATGTCTACGCCCTCAACACGCACGGAGTTGAAATTGCGAGGCGGAGTATCGCCAGCTGGAGCAGGGGAGCTTTGCCGGGGAATTGCCGCTATTGAGAACGAGAATAGCGCTGCGAGCAAAACAAACTTGAACACACGCATAGTCACCCCGAGTCGCGGGCGAAACACAGAATAAGCCTAGTTAATTGGCGAGCGAAGTATATCGGCGAATATCCACAGGAGGCAACAGCCGCGCGGAATGAATCGCGATTTCGAGGACGGATGACGAATAACGAGGAAGGCTGGTGCCGTGAAGGATTGCGCGGTTCAGGTTCGGCGGGCGGTGGATGTCGGTCGCGCGGAGTTTCGCAAGCGATTCGGGTTAGCGGTGCCCTTGCGACCGAATCGGGGTCTTCGACCCCGACCGGGTCGAGATCTCCGATCGCCGCGCGCAGGATGACGGATTGTGAATGCCTTGTTGCTTACTGCATCGTATAGCGGATGAATTTTTGAACCCCTCGCGCTTGCGGTATATAGTGGATTGAGGGTGCGCGCATCTCACATTGCGCGGCCCGAAACATTTTTTCTCATAGCAACCGATAAGCAACGAAAAGGCAGCCCGGACGGATGGCCGCAGACGTCAGCAAGCATTTGGACCGCGCGAAGCGATTCCTCGAAAAGAACCGCGTCGAGGACGCTATCGAAGCCTATCTGACGGTGCTCGATGAGGCGCCGCAGCATCAGGAAGCGACGCAAGCGCTGGGAGATCTTTACGCGCGGATGGATCAGCCGGATCGCGCGGCCGTTTACTATGGCCTGCTTTTCGACCTGCTGATCGATCCAAAAGACGAAACCAAAGCGCTGGCCATCTACAACCGATTTTTGCGAAGCGGTGCCGCCGCCCAACCGCCAGAACGCATCGCGCGCTACGCCTTCCTGCAACAGAAACAAAATCATCCGGAAGAAGCGATCGACCAGTACGGCAAAGCCGGAGAACTTTTCACGGCCGCGGGCCGGCACGAGGATGCGCTGTTTTGCTGGGAGCGAATCGCGCAGCTCGATCCGGAAAATCTCAGCCGGCAACTGAGGCTGGCGGAGGCGGCGGAACAGATCGGGAAGAACGCGCTGGCCGCGCGCACTTTCTTGCGGGCGGGGCAGCTTGCGACCGCGGGCGGTTCCGAGGCCGACGCTCTGAAATTGCTGGGCCGCGCGCACAAACTCGCACCGCAGGAGCGAAGCGTTGCGCTGCTCTACGCACAGGCCAAACTGCGCGGCAACGAAGCGGCGGATGCGGCCACACTTCTCGAACCGTTTGCCACGACGGAAAGCGACGCGAGTTTTCTCGAGACGTACGCGGACGCACTCATTCGCGGCGGAAATCTCGACCGGGCCAGGGAAGTTCTCGAAAAACTGCTGCGCGAGAAAAACGCGGGCGCCGAACGTCTTTTCGAATTGGCCGACGCGTATGCGTCCTCCGCGCAAACCACGAAGGGCGTGGACGTACTTCAGATATTGAAGCGGCGCATGTTCGCGGACAAGCGGCAGAACGATTTCGCGACACAATTGGACGCCGTTGCGGCGAAACACCCACACTCGCAACCGATGCTGGAATTTTGGGCCGCGGTTTACAACGAGCTGAACCGCGAGACGCAGTACTTCGAGATTCTCGTGAAACTGTTCGATGTTTATTTCAACGCCGGCGACTTTCGGAAAGCTTGCGATGCGCTCGAACGGCTGGTGGATATCGACGCATACGACTACCGGAACCAGGAACGGATGGACAAGCTGCGGGGGAGCGTCGACGAAGCGTTCTTGAAGCGCATGGGCGGCAGATTGTCGAAGTCCGGGAGCCCCGCGCCGCCTCCGCCTTCGAGCACCGGGCCGGGAACGGCAGTCGCGGCGCCGCCACCGAACAGCGAAGAAGCGCGTCATGCGCAAGCGCTGGAAGATCTGATCGTGCAGACGGAAATTTTTTTGCAGTACTCGCTGCAGAGCAAGGCGCTCGAACGGCTGCAAAAGATTGCCGCCATGTTTCCAGGCGAGGAAGAGCGCAACGCGCGGTTGCAGAATCTATATCAGACGGCGAATTGGTGGCCGCCGGGAGCCGCGAAGCCAAAGCCGGAACCCACTCCGCCGGCACAGTCAGCGGCGCCAATCGTCGAGGCGCAGCCAGTTACACCGACGACGCGCACGGGAGTTTACAGCGCAGAGACACTACGTGACCTATCGAAGATTTCCGAGATTAACCAAAAGATTTTCCGGCAACAGACACCGCGCGCGATGCTGAACACGGCGGTTAGCGAAGTGGGTTCGCATTTGCATGGCACACGCTGCATCGCGGTTGTCGGTGCGCCGGGCAGGCCGCCGGAGATGTCCGCGGAGTTTTGCGGACAGGCGAGCAAAGCGGCGCCGGGAGCGCAGATCGTGCTGCTGCTCGCGGAAATGGAAAAAGCACAGCCGGATGAGCTGGGCGGGTTGGTGGTCGATGGGAGCGAGGGATCGATTCTGAGCGAACTGGGGCTGGCGACGGCGTTGGGCGTGATGATCACCGACAAAGAGACGCAAGCACCCGCCGGCATGATGATCGTGGGGCACGCCGAGCCGCACAAATGGAAACCGAACGAAGCTTATTTTTTGCAGGCTATCGGGGACCAGATGCTGATGAGCGTGAGCCACACGCGGCTGCGGTCGCTGGTGCGGAGGATGGGCGTTTCAGATGAGCGCACGGGATTGCTTAGCCGGAGCTCTTATCAGAGCTGCTTGCTGACGGAAGCGGACCGCGCGCGCACGCAGGGAACGCCGCTGTCGCTGACTATTTTGCAGATTGATCGCGGCGCGGAAATTTTGCGGCAGCAGGGCGAATCGCCGCTGGAACGGTTTCTCGAGCAGTTGGCGCGGTCGCTGCAGCCGATCGTTCGGCAGAACGACGTGGCGGTGAAGTACACGTCGTGGTCGCTGGCGTTTATTTTGCCGGACACAACGCTGGCTGGTGCGCAGAACCTCGCGGATAAATTGAGGCGAGCAGCGAGCGGTTTACGGCCACCGTGGGACTCGACGCAGATCACGCTAAGCGCCGGGATCGTCGAAGCGGTGGCGAAGCACGAGTTCGAGAGCGAAGATATCGTGACGGATTTGATCAATCGCGCGGAATTCAGCGTGGAGGAAGCGCGGAAGAAGGGTGGAGATACCGTGGTGACGCTGGAGACGCCGAAGACTTAATGGTTTTTCAGGGGCACATCTGATAGGGACGCCTGAAGAATTCTACTCCGTGATCATTGCTGCGAATATCGAGAGGTGCCGCACTGAAGCTGAAGTCCGGGATGGTGGCTACAATATGGTCGGGCTCGTTTACGAGGACTTGGACGGCTGGCACAAGAAACTCTCCTACGGTGAGCGAACTGAAGAATCTGGCAAGCTGGAAGCAGCCCTCGGCGAAGCAAAACAAGCGCTATCTCAATACATAAACCGTCGAGGGGAAAATCCACCGCAAGGTTTAACAGTCGGCGTTCTGGCCCTTTGGCTCATGCAAAAATCTGATGGGACTGCGATGGGGCGCAAGTTTAGTTTTGGCGGCTAAAACAAGTAGGCACTATAGTTCCCCAAAATGCTTTGACGCGCATCGACGTGGGCTAGCGAGGGCGGTTGAGTGGTAGAACTTTGAATGGGCGTTTGCCCGCGATGCGGTAGGTGGCAAAATCGGCGTGGTCGATGGTCAGGATGGCCGAGATGGACTCGCGCCGAGCGAGATGGACGAGCGTGGCATCAGCAAAATCCATCGGACGATCCCAATAGCGAGACATTAAGGCGTGAATTTGCGGCAACTCTTCGTGATCGATTTTTCCCAAAACAAGCGCTCCCGAGCGAATGAATTTCCAGGCCGTTTCTATTTTGGATTGTGCTTCACCGACGAAATGGAAAACTTCGGTTAGGACGGCTTCAGAAGTCAGTAACGGCAGGTGAAGCTGGCGAAACGCTTCTTGGCAGAGACGATGCCAGGGGTCGGTTTTATCAAGCATGGCAACAATCGCGCCGGAATCAATGAGTGCGTCAGCGGCCATAGCGGCGCGCGAGACGACGGCGGATTACTTTGCGAACGGACCGTGCGTCAGCGGGATGAATGCCGGAAAGAGCGCCAATAAATGGCTCGACAGCGGCGTGAAGTTTCTGCTGGTTTTCATCGTCGGAGACTTTCGCGGCACTCTCACTGAGCCATTTGCGAGCGGCTTCCTCCAAGACGGAAGAAAGCGGAACCCTGCGATGACGAGCGGCGCGCTCGAGATCGGACTTGAGCTCGCTCGATAGGCGCCAACTGTAGACTTCGGTTTTCATGCACCACAGTGTAGTGCAAATCCGCGCCACTGTAAAGCGCGAGGCTAGCATGGCAGAATGATGGAGAGAGCGAGAACACGAACGGACCGGTGAAGCGGAGCAATCAAGGCAAGGAGGCGCAACTGGAAGTTGCGCTGGAGCCCGGCTCTGTGAAGGGGAATGAAGACGACTTATTGGGATTTATGGCGGGCAAGTTTGAGATAGTCGGTGACATTGAGTCGCCGATTGAGGATTGGGAGTATTCGGATCCAACAAAGAACCTGGAGGAATGAGGAGAGCATGTTTCCAACGGATGTGGTGATTGTGGCGGGGGCGCGGACACCGATGGCGCGGTACACGGGAGCGTTTTCGGATGTGAGCGCTATTGATTTGGCGACGGTTGCATCGAAAGAGGCGATCCGGCGGTCGGGAGTGGACCCCGCGGACTTCGACCACGCGATTTTCGGCAACGTGATGCAGACAAGCGCGGACGCGCTCTACGGGGCGCGACACGTGGGATTGAAGGCAGGGTTGAGGACGGAAACGCCGGCGGTGACGGTGAACCGGCTATGCGGGTCGGGGATCGAGGCGGTGTCGCAAGCGGCGCAGCGATTGCTGCTTGGTGAAGCGGCGATGGTGCTGGCGGGCGGAATGGAAAACATGACGCAGGCGCCGTTCGTGATTCGCGGCGCGCGCAATGGGTTGAAGCTGGGCGGCGGAGCGCTGGAAGACTCGTTATTTGTCGGGCTTACGGACAGCTTTTGCGGATTGCCGATGGCGATGACCGCGGAAAAATTGGCGGAGCAGCAGGGAATTACGCGGAAAGATGCGGATGCCTACGCGCTGCGCAGCCAGCAGGCGGCGGAGGCGGCGTACAAAGCGTGCCGAATTCGTGAGGAGCTTGTGGCTGTGGAAGTGAAGCAGGGGAAGAAGACGATTGTGGTCGCCGAGGACGATCACCGGCGGCCGGAAACGACGATGGAGACGCTCGAGAAGCTGCCGCCGTCGTTCAAGAAGGATGGAATCGTGACGGCAGGAAACGCGAGCGGAATCGTGGACGGCGCAGCGGCAGTGGTGGTGACGCGAGAAAAGACGGCGAAAGACCGCGGACTGAAGCCGCTCGGACGAATCGTGGCGTGGGCGACTGCGGGAGTGGACCCGAGCATCATGGGGATTGGGCCAGTGCCATCGTCGCAGAAAGCGCTGAAGCTGGCGGGGCTGACGCTGGAGCAGATGGATCGCGTCGAAGTGAACGAGGCATTTGCCGCGCAGTATTTGGCGGTGGAGAAAGTTTTGGGATTGAGTCGCGACAAGACGAATGTGAATGGCGGAGCGATTGCGCTGGGGCACCCGTTGGCGGCGAGCGGGACGCGGTTGCTGATTACGATTTTGAATGAACTACGGCGAAATGGATTGCGGTATGGATTGGCGACGGCGTGCATCGGCGGCGGGCAGGGGATCGCGATGATTGTGGAAGCGTTGCCAAACTAACTTTAGAGGGGCTGCGCGTGCCACGATGGATTCGATGAACGTGCCAGCAGTCGTTCTTGCAAGCGCGCAGAGATTCTTATGCCGTTGATTGACGTCAGCAAACTCAAAGTGACGGAACGCCTACCGGGCTGGTATGGACGCTACTTCCACTCGGAGAGCATGACGATCGCACACTACGATTTTAAGCGCGGTGCGGCGATTCATGAACACTTCCACCCGCAGGAAGAGGTCTACGAAGTGATCGAGGGCGAGCTCGAGATGACGATCGGCGGCGTAGTCGAAGTTGCGCGGCCGGGCTTCGTCGCGATTGTTCCCAGCAACGCGCGACATTCCGTCAAAGCTCTCACCGATGGACGCGCCATCATTGTCGACTATCCTCTGAGGCGCGAATTCACATAGACACGCCACACTGGATTTATTAGAAGGCTTACTTGCTACTCGGGCCGAACATCAGTGAACGCCCGGGGTCAGTGATACACTTTTGGATGCCTTCGCCGGATGGATCCGGCGAAACCGAGTCAAATTTCAAACGAGGCAAAGCATGGCGATTCAAAAAGTGGGAGTCGTGGGGTGTGGGCTGATGGGGTCGGGAATCGCGCAAGTGTCCGCGGCGGCGGGATTCGCTACGGTGGTGCGCGAAGTGTCGCCGGAAATTGTGGACAAGGGATTGAAGGGGATTGAGAAAAATCTGGCGCGGCTGGTGGAGAAGGGAACGATCACGGCGGCGGCGCAATCGGAGATCCGTGGACGGCTGAAGAGCACGACGGCAGTGGAGGATTTGAAGGATTGCGACGTCATCGTGGAAGCGATCATCGAGAATTTGCCGGCGAAGCATGATCTGTTCAAGGCGCTGGATGGAATCTGCCCGCCGAGCACGATTTTTGCGAGCAACACATCGTCGCTGACGGTCACGGAAATTGCCGCAGCGACGAAACGGCCGCAACGTTTCGTAGGACTGCACTTTTTCAATCCGGTGCCGGTGATGAAACTGGTGGAAGTGGTGCGCACGATCGCGACGGACAACGCGGTGTACGAAGAGATGGTGGCGTTCGGCGCGAAGCTAGGGAAAACGCCGGTGCGCGCGCACGACTCGACGGGCTTCATCGTGAACCGGCTGCTCGTGCCGTACCTGCTGGATGCGATTCGCGCGCTCGAAGAGGGCGTGGGATCGATCGAGGATATCGACAATTCGATGAAGCTCGGCTGTGGGCACCCAATGGGGCCGCTGACATTGCTGGATTTCGTGGGGCTGGACACAACGTACTATATTTCGCAAATCATGTTCGAAGAGTTTCATGAGAAGCGATTTGCATCGCCGCCGTTGCTGAAGCGAATGGTGCTGGCGGGATGGAACGGGCGGAAAGCGGGCCGAGGGTTTTACGATTATTCGGACCCGGCAAAACCGAAGGCGATGAAGTTTTAGTCGGAGAGTGTCGAAGACGCGTGATTGTGCACAGGTGCCAAAAGAGATTTTGAGGGCGAGAGACGCATGGGCTACGAAAACATTTTGTATGAAAAGCGAGACGGGATCGGCTTCATCACGTTCAACCGGCCAAAGGTTCTCAACGCACTGAACCGGAAGACGGTGGAAGAGCTGCGCGATGCGTTGCTTGACGCGCGCGGAGATGACTCGGTGCGCGTGGTGATTTTGACGGGCGCGGAGGAGAAGTCCTTTGTCGCCGGCGCGGACATCGGAGAGCTCTCGCAGCAAACGCCGGTGAGCGGGAAAGAATTCTCGCTGTTTGGCCAGGGCGTGTTTCGATTGCTGGAAACGATGGGGAAGCCCTCGATTTGCGCGATCAACGGATTTGCGCTGGGCGGCGGATGCGAAATGGCGCTGAGCTGCACGATTCGAATCGCGAGCAAGACGGCCAAACTGGGGCAGCCGGAAGTGAAGCTGGGAATTATCCCAGGGTACGGCGGATCGCAGCGGCTGGCGCGGCTCTGCGGCAAAGGAGTGGCGCAGGAGCTTTGCCTCACGGGAGAGATGATTTCGGCGGAAGAGGCGTTGCGCATCGGGCTGGTGAATCACATTTACGAGCCGGCGGAATTGATGAGCGCAGCGGAGACGCTGGCGAAGAAAATCATCGCAAACGCGCCGATTGCAGTGAAGTACACGATGGAAGCGATCGAGCGGGGCGTCGAGATGTCACAGGAAGAGGGATTGTTCCTGGAAGCGACGCTGTTCGGGCTGTCATGCGCGACGGAAGATATGCGCGAAGGAACGAAAGCGTTTTTGGAGAAGAGGAAAGCTGAGTTCAAGGGGAAGTAGAAGGTATTCGCGGATCAACTATGGCGGAAAAGCTGGAGCCGGGAAAAATCGAAGGCGGATTGAGCGCGGCGGGATTGCGCTTTGGGATTGTCGTCAGCCGGTTCAACAGTTTCATTACGGAGCGGCTGCTGGCGGCGGCGGTGGATGCGCTGGAGCGAGCGGGGGCGGGCAGCAAGGACGTGGATATAGTGCGCGTGCCGGGATCGTTCGAGTTGCCGCTGACTGCGAAAAAGCTCGCCGCGACGGAGAATTATGACGCGCTGATCGCGGTCGGATGCGTGATTCGCGGCGAGACTTCGCATTACGATTATGTTTGTTCGGAGACGGCGCGCGGATTGCAACTGGCGCAAATGGATACGGGCGTGCCAATTATTTTTTGCGTGCTGACATGCGACACGTTGGAGCAAGCGATCGACCGAGCGGGGCTGAAAGGCGGCAACAAGGGATTTGAATCGGGACTCGCGGCGATTGAGATGGCACATTTGTCGCGGAAACTGCGTCGCGCGCACAGGAAGCCTTCCGGCGGCGGAAAGCCGCGGCGCAAGTAACATGTCACTGCGCACAAAATCCCGCGAGTTCGCGATGCAGATGCTGTTTCAATGGGACATGAGCCAGCAGGAGCCCGCGAAGCTCGAAGCGAAATTCTGGCGAGCCGCGAAAGCCTCGGACTCGACGCGGGGGTTCGCGAATCGTTTGTTTGAGGGCGCGCTGAAGGATACGGCTGCGATCGACGAGGCGATCGTCAAGCAAGCAGAGAACTGGCGGATGGAGCGGCTTGCGGTGATCGACCGGGCGATTTTGCGTCTGGCGATTTACGAATTGAGAAAGACGGACACGCCTCCCAAAGTCATCCTGAACGAAGCGGTTGAACTGGCCAAGAAATTTTCCTCCGAAGAAGCCGGCGCCTTTGTGAACGGAATTCTCGACGCCATCCGCAAATCACTTCCCGAAAAATAAATCGCACGATCGCCGCTCTAATTGGGCGCCACTTGAAGCGTCGTGGTGAGTGTGGTGTCCGAGCTGGAGCCTACAAAGAGATCGAAGGCGCCGGGCTCGACGACCGGTTTCATGTCCTCGCCGTAGATGGAAAGATCCGCGGGCGACAGAATAAATGTGACGGTGGTTTTTTCGCCGGGCTGGAGATGAACGCGTTGGAAACCGCGGAGAGCGAGGACAGGGCGCGTAACGGAGCTGACGCGCTGGTGAATGTAGAGCTGAGGAACTTCGTCGCCTTCGCGGCTGCCGGTGTTGGTCACGTCCACCGTAACTTTGGCGGAGCCGCCGGGAAGAATCGATTCGGGCGAGACGCGCAGATTGTCGAGCTTGAAAGTCGTGTAGCTCAAGCCGAGACCAAAGGCAAAGAGCGGAGCGCGCGAAGTGAAAATGTAGCTGCGATTGCGCGAAGGCTTGTGATTGTAGTAATCCGGCAACTGTCCCACGGAACGCGGAAACGTAATCGGAAGCTTGCCGCCGGGATTCACGTCGCCGAAAATCACGCGGGCCGCGGCAGTTCCACCCTCCTGGCCCAAATACCAACCTTCGAGAATGGCGGGCACGTGCTCGGCGATGTAGTTGATCGAGAGCGGACGGCCGTTGATGAGAAGAACAACGGTGGGGACGCCCGTCTCGACCACTTCTTTCACGAGCTGGTTTTGCGCGCCAAGCAGGTCGAGAGAATCTCGGTCGCCGAGATGGTGTTCGGACCACGCTTCGCGATTGGTGGCTTCGGTTTCGCCGACCACGAGAATGGCGACTTGAGATTTTTTGGCGATCTCGACGGCCTTGCGAATCGATTCTTGCTGCGTCGCAGGATCCGCCAGTTGTGAGTTGTCTTCATACCAGCCGTCCCAGCCCTGTTTTCCCGTGGTGATTTTGCAGCCTTCGGCGTAGAGGACGTTCACTTGCGAGCCGAGCCGCTTGCGAATGCCATCGAGAACGCTGACGCCATGCCCTGGGTCGCGCGCATATCCGCCGAGATGAACGTCAGCGGCGTCTGGGCCGATCACGGCAATGGTTTTCAGTTTTGCGGGATCGAGTGGAAGAAGCTGGCCGTCGTTTTTCAGAAGTACGATTTCTTTTTCCGCGGCTTTCAGGGCGAGAGCCTGGTGTGCGGGACTATTCGTGATTTTTTGCGCGTAGTCGGGATCGACGTAGGGATTATCAAAAAGCCCGAGGCGGAATTTCGCGGCAAGGACGCGGCTTACCGCACGGTCCAACTGCCATTCAGGAATGCGGCCGTCCTTGACCTGCTCAAGGATGGTATGAAAAACGGACCCATCCGATAGGTCGAAGTCGACTCCAGCAGCGAGGGCTTTGCGCGCGGCATCGGCGGGATCAGCGGCAACGTGGTGTACCTTGTAGAGCATCTGCAAACCCTCGCCGTCGGAGGTCACGTAGCCATCGAATCCCCACTCCTGGCACAGGACGCGATCAAGCAGCCAGGGATTGACGTGCGAGGGAATACCGTCGATTTCATTGTAAGAGGCCATGACGCTGCCAACGCGCGCTTCGCGTACAGCGGCTTCAAACGCGTGCATATAAAATTCGCGCAATTCCCGCTCGGAAAAATTCGCCGGCGCCGCGTTGGTGCCGCTTTCCGGCTGACCGTGCGCCGTGAAGTGTTTAGCGGTGGCAAGAACGTGATGGCGATCGATGAGAAATGTGTCACCTTGCAAGCCTTCGATGGCGGCCACGCCGATTTTCGCGCCGAGATAGGGGTCCTCTCCGTAGGTTTCTTCCGTGCGGCCCCAGCGCGGGTCGCGAGCCAAATCGAGAACCGGGCTGAACGCCTGATTCGTGCCGGAGGATGCCATTTCGTCGGCGGCGCCAGTGAAAACTTCTTTCACCAGCACGGGATCCCAAGTGCTGGCGAGGCTGAGCGCTTGCGGAAAGCTCGTGCTGCCATAGGCCATGAAGCCATGCAGCGCTTCGCCTTGAAAAATGGATGGAATGCCGAGACGGCTCTTTTCGAGTTGATAGCGTTGCAACGCATTGTGCGCCAGCGCGCGAATGCGCGGGGGCATTTGCGTTTCGATTCGATACGATTCCTTGAAAAAGTCCTCCGGTGTTTTGTAGGGCACTTGACCGGTCGTGTCGAGCATCCCGGCGTTGTCATGGTGCCCGCCGCTGATCTGGTCGACTTTCTCCTCAAGCGTCATGCGGGAGAGCAAGTCGGCGACGCGATCCTCGATGGCCAGACTTTTGTTTTTGTAGGGCGGCTGCTCTTGAGCCGACAAAGGAACGGCGGCGACAACGAAAGCTACGGCGAGTAACTTGAAGGATTTCATGGCGGCACCCGTTGATGGATGAATCGCTCACTTATATCACAAAGGTAGCGGTGGAGTTTTCTGCGCCAGGACGCCGTGAAAGTTGGACGCGTGGCATCGAAGATCAACCGAGCTTCTCTTATAGAAAGAAATCGAGAACAGCAGAATCGAGCTCGACTAAAGGCGAATGGTGCCTTCAAACACTTTAACGGCAGCGCCGCTGACGCGCGGCACAAGCTTCTTGCCGCTTTGCGTGATTTGCACTTCAATGTGGCTGGGTCTGCCCATCTCTTCGCCTTGCAGGATAGAGAGCGTGTGTCCGGCGGCGAGCTTGCCGTACTTGACGAGATAGGCGCCAAGCGAACCGGCCGCGGAGCCGGTGGCGGGATCCTCGTAAATTTCCCAAGGAAGCATGCCGCGCGAAAAAACTTTACTGCCACCGCCGAGCGCAAAACAATAGGCCATCGTTGCGTTTTTGCCGATCAATTTGCGCAGCTCAAACATATTCATGGCGATCTTTCCAAGCGCGGCGCGATTTCTTAGAGGCACCATGAGGTTGAAGATACCGGTCGAGACGCATTCCGGATCGAGATGAGGATCGAAATCCTTGGGCGTAAGGCCGAGCGATTTTGCCAGCGCGGCTTTCTTAAATCTGATGGGACGAAATACTGCTTCGGTCTGCGTCATAGTGACGCGCTGAGGGCGGCCATCCTTGAAACGAATTTCAACCGGGAGAACTCCGGCGCCCGTTTCCTGCATGATGTGCACGCCGCCCTCTTGCGCGGGGACGACGCCGAGTTCAGCGAGAAGAAACCAGGTGCCAACAACGGGATGACCGGCGAGCTTCAGCTCCTGCTGCGTCGTGAAAATTCGCAGGCGAGCAAGCGCGCGCTCGTCCGTCGGCTTTTGCACGAAGACCGTCTCCGCGAGATTCATTTCGCGCGCGATCGCTTGCATCTGATCGTTCGAGAGGCTATCGCCATCGGTAAAGACAGCGAGCGGATTGCCTTCAAAGCGCGAATTGGTGAAGACGTCGAGAGTGTAGAAGCGGTGTTCCATTTGGGTTTGCGCCGCGGCCGGAGGAGAGCGATTCAGATGCGCTCGAGCTGGGCGACAGTCCTTTCATTCGTGATGTTTCCCGTGTTGAGCGTCGTTTTGGGCTCAATCAAGATTAGGTGGACTTCTTCTTCGGCGACGGGACAATGTTCAACGCCGCGCGGCACGATGACGAATTCGCCCTCGCGAATGAGCGCTTCGTGGTCCCGAAACTTCATGCGCAGCGTGCCGCGCGTGACGAGGAAGAGCTCGTCTTCGGCATCGTGATGATGCCAGACGAATTCGCCTTTGAGTTTGACCGCTTTGATCTGGCTGTCGTTCAAGTCGCCGAGGATGCGGGGATTCCAATAATCCCCGATAAGGTTGAATTTGTTTTTGAGATTGATGGTTTCCATGCTCACACCTATAGATTCTTGACGTGGTCCGCCACGGCCAAGAGAACGCGGCGCGTCGTTTCCGGTTTGGAGGTTTCCGAATAGATACGCAGAACATTCTCCGTGCCGGACGTGCGAACCATCACCCAGCCAATTTCTCCGAGATAGATTTTGCTGCCATCCATGTTTTCGCGGCGAACGATGGGCCAGTCGAGGAGTGATTTTATTTTGCCGTCGGAAAAATGGGAGACGGCTTTCTGTTTTTGCGATTGCGTCACGTCGAGATCGACGCGGCCATAGTGATATTCGCCAAATTCGGCATGCAATGCAGCGAGCAGTTCACCAAGCGATTTGCCGTGCCAGGCCATCAGCTCCGCCAGAAAGAGCGCGGAGACCGTGGCGTCGCGCTCGGGCAAATAGAGGCTGGTGCCAATTCCGCCGCTCTCTTCGCCGCCGATCAGGATGTTTTGCTCCAGCATGAGCTCGCAAATATATTTGAAGCCGATGGGTACTTCATGAAGCTTGCGGCCGAATTTCGCGGCGAGCTTATCGATGAGCTTGGTGACCGAAAAGGTTTTTGCGATATCACCGGGCAAGTGGCGCGTGCCGGCCAGATGCCAGACGAGCAGAGCGAAAATCTGGTGCGGGTTGACGAAGCTGCCATCGCGGTCGATGGCTCCGATGCGATCGCCATCACCATCGGCGCAGAAGCCTGCGTCGTATTTTCCGGCGAGGACGGCCTTGCGCAGAGCGTCGATGTGCGGCTCGATAGGCTCCGGGTTCACGCCGCCGAAAAGCGGATCGCGCGAGCCGCGAATCTCATCGCAAGCGATGCCATTGCGCCGAAAAAGTTCGACGAGCAATCCGGCTGCCGAGCCGTGCATCACGTCGGAGACGAAGCGAAACGTGGATTTGCGAAGCCGTTCCCAATCGACGAGCTCTTCGAGCGCATCGAGGTATGGAGCGCGCGGTTCGAGGCCGTGGATCAAATCCTTACGCGGCGGCAAGGGCGGAACGCCGTTCGACAAGACTTCGGCTAGCTCTTTTTCAATTTGCGCGACGATGGAGGGCAACGCGCTGCTGCCATAGCTCGCTTTGTACTTGATGCCATTCCAGCGATAGGGATTGTGGCTCGCCGTAACCATGATGCCGCCTGCTGCGCCGCGTTGCCGAACGAGGAGACTGATGGCCGGAGTGGGGCAGGGCTTGTCGGTGAGCCAGACGGGCGTGCCGGTGGAGCTGATGACTTCGGCCACGGAGGCCGCGACGTGATCGGATGCGTAACGGTGGTCGTAACCGACGAGCACTCCCTTGCGTGCGTCCTCGCCGCGAACGACGTAACGCGCAATCGCCTGCGCCACGATGCGCGCGTTCGCAAAGGTGAAATCTTCGGCGATGACGCCGCGCCAACCATCGGTTCCAAATTTAATTGCAGGCATAAGGGACAAGAGAAAGTATACGCGAAGCGATATATCCGCCAAACAGCCGGATTGGCCTGGGACAATCGGAAAAGCTGCTAGAGCAGCTTATGGAGCTTTCGCTCTTCGAGGGACTTTACGATCTTTGCTACGTCCTGAGCGCGGTCGCGCGGAACGACGAGAAGCGCATCGGGAGTTTCCACGACGATGAGGTCGTTCACGCCGATAGCAGCAACAAATTTACCCGGGCTATAGAGAAAATTGCCGCAGGCATCCATCGCGAGGCCATGGCCTGCAAGCACGTTGTCGCCGGACTGCTTGGCGAGAAGCTCGTAGACGGCGGCCCACGAGCCGATGTCGCTCCAGCCGATTTCGGCGGGAATTACGAATACGCGGGACGGGCCTTCCTGGCGCGAAACGTTTTCGAGGACCGCATAGTCGACAGAAATATTTTCGAGCTTCGGATAGATCGCACGGAGGCGGCGGTCGTAAGTCTTCTTGCCGATGTTCCCGGCGAGCGACTCGAGAGCACCGTACGTTTTCGGAAGAAAGCGCTGCAAGCTTTCGAGAAACGTCGAGACGCGCCAGAAAAACATTCCGGCGTTCCACTGATAATCGCCCGACGCGACATATTGTTTGGCAAGTTCGAGCGCGGGCTTTTCCGTAAAACGACGAACGGCGTAGGCCGGAAAACCGCGCGACTGAACCGCGCCGGCAATGCGTTCCACGTAGCCGAAGCCTGTCTCGGGCCGCGTGGGAGGAATGCCAAGCACCATCATGCGGCCGGGCTCGCGGGCCAATTCCAGAGCGGCGCTCACGATTTTGCGATATTTTTCAGGCTCGGCGATGAAATGGTCGGCGGGAAGCACAGCCATCAACGCATCGCCCTTTGCAGCGTGGCGCACGTGAAGCGCGGCGAGCGCGATGGCCGCGGCGGTGTTGCGGCCGATAGGCTCGGTCAAGACGCGCTTGCGCGCGGCGGCAGGAAGCTGTTTCTTGACGGCAGCCGTTTGCTCTGCGTTCGTAACGGTCCAGATGCGCTCGGCAGGAATGAGTGGCCGCAGGCGAGCGACGGTTTGCTCGAGCATCGTATTTTCGCCGACGATGTTGAGGAGCTGCTTCGGGGTGCGCGTGCGGCTGCGCGGCCAGAAGCGCGTGCCGCGACCTCCGGCAAGAATGACAGCATGAGTCATCAGTTTCGTCATCGCTCAACACTTTCTACGCTAATCGAAGATTGTTTCCGCGAGATTTTGCCGGGAGTGAGCGCGACTCTCCAGCACGGCGCGCAACGCGGGCAAATCCGGAACGTAGGTACGCAGCAGCTTTGTAGGCTCTGTCGCACTCACCTCGAACCTCCCGAGATTTGAAGGGATCAGCCAGCACGCGCCGCTTTGATACTTTGCCGAATTGGAGCCCCATGCCAAATCTCCACTGCCAGCCAGAACGACGATCAACTCGAATTGTCCGGCACTCGAACAAGCCTCAACCCGGCTGAAGTCTTCCCAAATTTCCGCAGCAAAATAAGAGCAAGCCGCGAGCAGGGATTTCTGTACTCCCTGCGCCGGAAGCGGAACTCTTGTCGTCATTCCGTATCCACCTGCAGAGCGGCCAAACTCAATCACGTCGAGCGCTTTGTCGATATGGAGTTCGCGCGGCTTGCCATGAGCATCCACGCGGCCATAGTCGTAAACGCGGTACGTCAAGTCCGAATACTGCTGCACTTCACAAAGAACCATTCCGGGGCCGATCGTGTGAGGCGTGCCGGCGGGTATAAAAAAAGTGGCACCCGGTTGTACTTGCCAGTGCAGAAGCAGATTTTCCAGCGTGCGGGATTCCAAGCCTTCCCGGAAGCTTTTTTTGTCCACTCCCGGTTTCAATCCGGCGAGAACTTCAGCGCCTGGCTCCGCGCTGACTGCATGCCACATCTCCGTTTTGCCGCGACCACCGGCAGCTTCTTCATGTTTCGCGGCATACGCGTCGTTCGGATGCACCTGCACGGAAAGCTTGTCCGTGGGAAATATGAATTTCACCAGCAACGGAAAGTCAGCGGCGGAGGCGAGCCGTTCGCCGCGCCACTCGGCAGGCATTTCGCGCCACGCTTCGCCCAGCGATTTTCCAACCAGAAGCCCATTCGCAATTTTGCAATCGACACCGGTGAGCCACGCTTCGCCAAGCGGTTCGGAAAGATTCGTTTTTTCTGGGAACAACGGCGCAAGCGAACGCGCGCCCCAAATGCGCGGACTGAAAATCGGCTCGATGCGAAACGGTTCGGGCCTTTTCGAAAAATCGCTCACGTTTTAAGCCGCGGCTTCAACGCGTGTGAAGAAGCGCTCGAGGCGGCGCAAGCCTTCGTCAATGCGATCAATGGAAGTTGCGTAGGAAAGACGCAGGAATCCAGGCGCGCCGAATCCTTCGCCGGCGACCAGCGCGACGCGCGCTTTGTCGAGCAGAAGTTTTGCGAGCTCGGACGTATCTTTTGCGATGGCGTGGCCGCTGGAACCGTTCGAAAGATGCGCCGCCACGTTCGGAAACGCGTAGAACGCGCCGCCAGGCATTTCGCACTTCACGCCGGGAATGGCGTTCAAGCCCTCGACGATGCGCTTGCGTCGCCGGTCGTACTCGGCAAGCATCGCGGGCACCGAATCCATCGATCCGCGCATGGCTTCGAGAGCCGCGTATTGCGCGATGGAAGTGGGATTCGACGTCGACTGACTCTGCAACTTGGTCAGCGCCTGCACCAACTCCGCGGGAGCCAGCGTGTACCCGATGCGCCAGCCGGTCATCGCAAACGTCTTGGAAACTGATCCGATGATGATGACGTTGTTCTTCGAGTCGGACGCGCTGGCGATTGAAAAAGGCTTGTGGGGCGTGTACGTAAAATGCGAGTAGCACTCGTCGCCCATCAGCCAGACGTTGTGTTTCTTGCACACCGCGAGGATGCGCGCGTACTCATCTGGAGGAACGACTCCGCCCGTGGGATTGCTCGGCGAATTCAGAATCAGGAGTTTCGTCTTGGGAGTTATCGCCTGTTCGATGGCTGCGGCTTTTACGCTGAAGCCGTCTTCCGGGCGCGTCTGTACGTAAACCGGCGTTCCCCCCGCGTACTTCACGATGTCAGGAAAGCTCACCCAGTATGGCGCGGGAATAATCACTTCATCGCCCGCCTGCACGAGCACGCTCATCACATTGAAGATGCCGTGCTTTCCGCCGACCGTGACGATGCATTCCTTCGGGGCATAATCCGAGCCGAGCTCGCGCTTGTGCCAGGCGCAGATCGCTTCGCGCAGCGGCATGATGCCGCCGGTCGGCGTGTACTTCGTCTTGTTCTCTTCGATCGCCTTGATCGCAGCTTTCTTGATGTGGTCGGGAGTCGGAAAATCCGGCTCGCCGGGGCCAAAGTCGGCGATGTCCACTCCCTGCGACTTCAGCCGGTCGGCTTCGGCAATGACCGCGGCCGTTGGCGAGATTTGTATGCGATTGATACGATCGGTGAGTTGCACGCTTTCTCCTAGTGGGACGGGCTGCAGCCCGTCGCTCTGCGCCATGCGTGGCGCATTGAACTCTTCAAGAAACCTTGGCTCGCAGCCGCTCCTCCACGATCGGCGGCACCAGCCCATTCAGCGACGCGCCCAATTGCGCGATTTCTCGCACTAGCTTCGAGCTAAGATAACTGTACGAAAGCCCCGGCAGCATAAAAACAGTTTCCAGCCGCGACTCCAGCTTGCGGTTCATCAGCGCCATTTGCAGCTCGTACTCGTAATCCGAAACGGCGCGAATCCCGCGCAAAATCACGCCAGCGCCGCGCTTGCGCGCGTAGTCGACAAGCAAGCCGTCAAACACATCGACTTCCACGCCCGGCCATTGCTTCGTGACTTCCCGAAGCATCTCGACGCGTTCCTGCACGGAAAACAGCGGTTGCTTTTCCGCGTTGCGCAGCACGCCGACGATCAGCAAGTCGAACATTTTCTCGCCGCGCTCGATTAAATCGAGATGGCCGTTCGTGACCGGGTCAAACGAACCAGGATAAATGGCGATGGACGTTTTCATGGGCGCGACACGCGATTTCTTATTCTAACCCAGGCCGGGAAAAGAACGAGGCGCAAACTTTGGCGCCACGGTCGCGCCGGCTTATGGCCGTCAGATTTTCTCTTCGCACCGGACGGCGACTGTGACAGTATCCTCGTGGCTGCCCACAAGTCAGGGGCGCCCGCGAATCACGCGTGCTTGAGATTTTCAAAGGAGTGCTGAAAACATGGCTGCTGGCCCCTCGAAGCGAGGTCTCGTTCTTTTTGCGTTTGGACTTTTGATGCTCACTCCTATCAGTCGCGCGCTGCAGCAAACTCCGCTTCATCTCATGCCCGTGCCGGCAAGCGTCCAAATTGGTTCAGGTCATCTGCCGATCGATGCTTCTTTTTCGGTGAGTTTGACGGGCTACAAGGAGCCGCGTCTGGACCGGGCGGTCGAACGATTTCTGCATCGTCTTTCGCAAGAGACGGGCATTCCGCTGAATGCGAAGCCAAACGCCGCTTCTAAAGCCGCCCTGGTTATTCACACGGATCATGCGAACAAGGAGATTCAGGAACTCGGCGAAGACGAGTCGTACTCTCTCGAAGTCAGTCCCACCGGCGCACAGCTCAGCGCAGCGAATCCGCTCGGAATCCTTCACGGCCTGCAAACGTTTCTTCAATTGGTCGATGTCTCACCCGATGGTTTTGCTGCTCCGTCCGTTACGATCAACGACCAGCCGCGTTTTCCCTGGCGCGGCCTGATGATCGATTCCGCGCGCCACTTTATTCCGCTCGATGTCGTGAAGCGCAATCTCGACGGCCTGGAAGCCGTGAAGATGAATGTGTTCCATTGGCATCTTTCGGATAATCAGGGCTTTCGCGTCGAGAGCAAGAAATTCCCAAAGCTCCAGGAACTTGGTTCGGACGGTCTTTACTACACGCAGGATGAAATCCGCGACCTGATTGCCTACGCACGCGACCGCGGCATTCGCGTGGTTCCGGAGTTCGATGTGCCGGGCCACAGCACGGCTTGGTTTGTCGGATACCCTGATCTGGCCAGCGGCCCCGGCCCCTACTCCATCGAGCGGAAATGGGGAGTGTTCGATCCCGCATTCGATCCCACCAACGACAAAAGTTACAAGTTCCTCGATCAGCTTTTCGAGGAAATGTCCAAGCTCTTCCCTGACCATTTTTTCCACGTCGGCGGCGACGAAGTGAACGGCAAGCAGTGGGACGCCAGCCCCAAAATTCAGGAATTTATCAAATCCCACGACCTGAAAAATAACGAGGGCCTGCAATCTTATTTCAACAAGCGACTCGAGCCGATTGTCAGCAAACACGGAAAGAGTGTGGTCGGCTGGGACGAGGTACTTGATGCGACTCTGCCCAAGGACATTGTCATTCAGTCCTGGCGCGGGCCGGACGCGCTTGCCGCCGCGGCCAAGCAGGGCTTTCGGGGAATTCTTTCCAACGGCTACTACCTCGATCTAGGCTGGCCCGCCTCACGCCACTATGCCGTGGATCCGCTGAGCGGTGCCGCGGCGAATCTCGCCCCAGAGGAGCGCGCCCGCATTCTTGGCGGAGAGTCTTGCATGTGGTCTGAATACGTCGACGCGGAAAACGTCGATTCGCGTATCTGGCCTCGAAATGCCGTCATCGCGGAGCGCCTTTGGTCGCCGCAGGACGTCACCGACCTCGCTTCCATGTACGCGCGTATGGAAGACATCAGCCACCGGCTCGAATGGATCGGCCTGACCCACAAGACGTACTACCACAAGATGCTTGAGCGGATTGCTGGTGCGAGCAACCCTCAAGAATTTGCCGCGCTCAAAACACTCGCGGACTCCGTGGAGCCGGTGAAGGACTACACGCGGGAAGAGACCGCCACTGTCGAGCCGACTAGCGCCACGCCTTTGATTCGCGTCGTCGACGCCATACCTCTGGAAAGCGCTCCTGCCCGGCATTTCGAGGACCTGCTGTCCAAGTTCATTGGCGCTTCCTGTCTCGACTCGGACGAGCTGGGGCGGCTTCGGCGCCAATTTACGATTTGGCGAGACAACGACGCTGCTTTGCAGCCTCTCGCGCAGCGCTCTTTCCTCGTGAAAGAAGTCACTACAAGCTCCCAAGACCTCTCGACATTGGGAGCCATCGGCCTTGCCGCCCTGGATTTCCTCGCCAAGGGCCAACCGGCACCTGAAGATTGGAAGGCGCAGCAGCTCACTGTCCTTCAACAATTGCAAAAACCAAAGGGTCAGCTTCTGTTGATGCCCGCAGACGCAGTCCAAAAGCTGGTCGAAGCCGTTTCGCCAGGCGGCACTTGTTCCGTCGCGAAGTAATGCCAAAATTTGTAAGCTGCAGGGCGACCGACTGCCGTTGAACCATCCCAAGACACCATTCAATGCGAAATATGACCTTTCGCCACAATTTGCTGGCAAATCCGACCAAATCAGTCTTATTATAAACTCCACGAAATAAAGGGTTTGGCGGATTCTACGAGGGTCGGTAGTTTGACTCGGCGGGCTAAACAGAGTATCCTCTAGAGTGCGACTGTTCCAGTCGCATATCCTGCGGGGGCAGGAAACAGAGTGAGAAATGTTTAAGCTTTCCAAAAAGGCCGATTACGGCTTGATCGCCGTCAAGCATTTGGCGATGCACCGCAAAGAGCACGCTTGTAGCGCCAACGAGATTGCCGAAGAGTACGGCATCTCCGTCACCTTGATGGCTAAGGTGCTTCAGCGGCTGGCGCGTGAGGGAGTAGTTGCCGCGAAGCACGGCTCAACGGGGGGCTACCAACTGGCGAAGGACCCCACACAGGTCAGCGCGCTCGACGTGATCTCGGCCATTGACGGCCCTGTCCTCATCACCTCCTGCGTGACGAGCCACGGGAATTGCGAAACCACGGAGAGGTGTTCCGTACGCGAACCGCTCCGCAAGGTGAATGAAAGCATTTTGGGAGTTTTGAGTACCGTAACGATTGCGCAGATGAGCGAGGACCCGAATGAGCCCGCGCTTGTCGCCTTGTCGACCCCGATGCGCTCGGGTTCGCACATGAGTTCGAGTTAGGAGATAAGGGAAATGTCCGTCAAACTGCCGATTTACATGGACAATCACGCGACCACGCCGGTGGACCCGCGCGTCGTGGAAGCGATGCTGCCGTATTTTACGGAAAAGTTTGGGAATGCCGCGAGCCGCAATCACAGCTTTGGATGGGCGGGCGAGGAAGCCGTCGAAACGGCACGCCAGCAGATTGCCTCGCTTATCGGTGCTACGCCAAAGGAGATCATCTTTACCAGCGGCGCGACCGAATCCGACAACCTGATGATCAAGGGCATCGCGGAGATGTTCCGCGAAAAGGGCAATCACATCATCACGCAGTCGATCGAGCACAAGGCGGTGTTGGACACCTGTAAGCGCCTGGAAAAAGACGGTTTTGAAGTCACCTACTTGCCGGTACAGAAGGATGGGCGCGTTAACCTCGACGACCTGAAAGCCGCCATTCGGCCGACCACGATTCTAATCACGATCATGTACGCCAATAACGAAATTGGCGTGATCAATCCGATTCCGGAAATCGGCAAAATCGCCAAGGAACATGGCATTTTCTTCGCCGTGGATGGCGTCCAGGCCGTTGGCAAGATTCCGGTCGACGTGCAGAAAGACAACATCGACCTGCTGGCCATCAGCGGCCACAAAATCTACGGCCCGAAGGGCGTTGGCGCACTCTACGTTCGCCGGCGTAACCCGCGCGTGCAGCTGTCCGCGATCATCGATGGCGGCGGCCACGAACGCGGCATGAGGTCAGGTACCCTCAACGTTCCTGGCATCGTCGGGCTTGGCAAGGCCTGCGAGCTTTGCCAGCAAGAGATGCAGCAGGAAGGCGCCCGGCTGGCGCTTCTCCGCGACCGTCTCAAGAGCGGTCTCGAAGCTAAACTTGACGAGGTGTTCGTCAACGGCTCGCTCGAACATCGTTTGCCGAACAACTTGAACATGAGCTTTGCGTACGTCGAGGGTGAGTCGCTCTTGATGGGCATTAACGACATTGCGGTTTCGAGCGGTTCCGCGTGCACTTCCGCAACGCTGGAACCCAGCTACGTGCTGAAGGCGCTGGGGGTAGGAGAAGACCTGGCACATACCTCGATCCGCTTCGGTCTAGGCCGGTTTAACACGCAGGAGGAAGTTGACTACGTCATCGATAAGATGGTCCAGGTCGTCACCAAACTGCGCGAGCTTTCTCCTTTGTATGAGATGGCCAAGGAAGGCGTGGACATTTCCAAGATGAAGTGGCAAACCGCCTGAAACCTGCATCTAATGGGGTAGAAAGGCCCAGATCTCTAAGATCAGAAGGATTTACGATGGCTAACGAAGGAACAATCCGAATTCACCGCTCGATCGGCGGCACAGGAGCCGCGTTTCGAGTGACGTTTGTACCTTATGAGGAAGGCGAAGAGGCCGCCGCCGCGGGCGAGCGCTCTTTCCATGAATTGCAGCAAGTTCGCGCCTTTTTGAAGATGCTTGGCCTTGGGGCTGAGTTCATCAAGGACGCGCTTCGCCAGCTTACCGCCGGCCGCTCGGCCTCGTTGCCGAACGTTTCGCTCTCGGAAAAAGCAGTCAAGAGCGCAGGCTTTGTGAACCTCGTCAATCTTGCAAGGAGCAACGGCTAATGGCATACAGCGATAAGGTAGTGGACCACTACAACAATCCGCGCAACGTCGGTAGCTTGCCGAAAGAGGACCCCAATGTCGGAACGGGGCTCGTCGGCGCTCCCGAGTGCGGCGACGTGATGAAGCTGCAGATGAAGATCAATCCCGAGACGCAGGTCATCGAAGAGGCGAAGTTCAAGACCTTCGGCTGCGGCTCGGCGATTGCCAGCTCATCGCTCGCCACCGAGTGGGTGAAGGGCAAGACGGTTGACGAAGCGCTTTCGATCAAGAACACGGACATCGTGCGCGAGCTATCGCTCCCGCCCGTGAAGATTCATTGTTCCGTGCTTGCCGAAGACGCCATCAAGGCCGCCATCGGCGACTGGAAGAAAAAGCACGGCGTCGAATCGCCCGTCGCCGAAAAGGCCGCGCACTAAGATCGCCTTTGTCGGCTCGGCCACGGCGCTTTCTGCGTTTGTAGGGGCACGATATATCGTGCCTTTCTGCTGCGCCAGACTCGGCAGGATTTAATGCATTTGGGTTCTTGGAGCACTTGATCATGGCAACAGAAGTCGCCAACCCAACAACAACCATCGCGGCGATCCACTTAAGCGAGCGCGCTGCGCAGAAAATCCGCGAACTCCTCGAAAAAGATGGCGTTCCGCCGGAACAGGGCGGCCTGCGCGTGGGCGTGCAAGGCGGGGGCTGCTCCGGGCTTTCCTATGCGATGCGTTTGGATACGCAGGCGCGCGATCGCGACAAAGTGTTTACGGAGTTTGGTGCTCGCATCTTCGTTGATCCGAAGAGCCTTCTTTATCTGAATGGCATGACGCTCGAATACGAAGAGACGCTGATGCGCCAGGGTTTTGTCTTCCAAAATCCCAACGCGACGCGCAACTGCGGCTGCGGTAGCTCGTTTACGGCGTAGGTAGCGCGGGCTACGGCTCGTGTTCTTCGCTTTCGATTTTTCGGCGGGGGAGTTTCACGCGTGAGTTTTGCAAGTGGTTGGCAGCCGCACCGGCCAGCCACTTTTTTTGTGCTCCCAGCGGAATCGGACTAATTTTGTCGGATATCTCGAGATGACCCAGGCAAAGCCAGCCACGACGCGCAACGGCGACTATTTCGCCGTATTCGGCCTTCCGCGCAAATTGTGGATCGGGATGGATGCGCTCGAGCAGAAGTTTCTGCAATTGAGCTGGAAACTGCACCCCGATAATTTCGTCAACGCCAATGAGGAAGAGCGCGAGCTTTCTCTGAAGCGCAGCTCGGAATTGAACGACGCGTACCGCACGCTGAGCGATCCGGTTGCGCGCGTCGAATATCTGCTCGGCATTGAGAACATGCGCAAAGAGGGCGAGCATAAACAGCAAGCGCCGCCGGAACTACTCGAGGAAGTTTTCGAGTTGAACGAGTCGCTCGACGAACTGCGCGAGGCAAAGTCCGCCGGTGGCGATCTCGCGGCTCTGAAGTCGCGGCTCGAATCGGCCGAGAGAAATTTTGGCGAGAAGCTAGGCGAGGTGGACGGCCAGTTTCAAAACGTCGCGCGCGAGTGGGATTCGGCCGTTGACTCGAACGCGGACGAAGCGGCTCGCAAGAAACTGATGTCGCGCATGAACGAGTTGCTGAATCGCCGCTCGTACATCCGCAATCTGGTCGCCAGCGTCCAGAAGGAACTGGCGTGAGCGCATTGGGCAGGCCGCCGGCCACCGGTCACTGATCACGAACATGGGACGAATTGTCGGCATCGATCTCGGCACAACCAACAGCCTCGTCGCGCACATCGATCCGCAGACGGGCCAGCCGAAGTGCATTCCGGGACCGTACGGAAGCACGCTCTGCCCGTCTGTTGTAAGCCTCGATGTCGATGGATGCATCATCGTCGGAGAAGCCGCGCGTAATCGGTTGCTCACACAGCCCGAGCGCACCATCTATTCGGTCAAACGTCTCATGGGCCGCGGCCCTGCCGACGTGCAAAACGAGCTGAAGCTCTTTCCGTTTCGCATCGACCCGGCAAGCAAAAGCGTCATTCGCGTAATGCTCGGCGACGAGGTTTTCACTCCGCCGGAAATTTCCGCGTTCATCCTTCGCGAACTGAAAAGTTGGGCCGAAGCCTTCTTCGGAGAAACCGTGGACCGCGCGGTTATCACTGTCCCTGCGTATTTCAACGATGCGCAGCGCCAAGCCACCAAGGACGCGGGCAAAATCGCCGGCCTTGAAGTCCTGCGTCTCGTCAACGAACCAACCGCCGCCGCGTTGGCCTATGGCCTCCACGAAAAGAAGCGCGGCCGCGTTGCCGTCTACGACCTCGGCGGCGGCACCTTCGATATTTCCGTTCTCAAACTCATTTCCACCGCCGAAGGCGACATCTATCAAGTCCTTTCTACCAACGGCGACACGCACCTCGGCGGCGACGACATCGACAATTTGCTCCAGTCCTTTGTCCACGAAGAGATCCTCCAAGCCGACGAAATCGACTTCTCGCCGCACGGAGAAATCGCACAAGAGCTTCGCAAATCGCTGATCGCCATCAAGCATCAGCTGTCGGAAACGGAATCCGCCACCCTGCAATTTCCGCTGCCCAACGGCACGGTCTTCGTTCACGAATTTACTCGCGGCGCTCTGGACGCGCTCATTCGCCCGGTCGTCGACCGCACCATGGGTCCAGTGAAGCAAGCGCTCGCTGACGCAAAACTTAAGCCCCCGGAAATCGAAGAAGTCGTGCTTGTGGGCGGAGCCACGCGGACGCCGTTGATTCGCCGCATCGTCCAGGAATTTTTCGACCGCAGGCCGCACACGGAGCTGAATCCCGACGAGGTCGTCGCGCTTGGCGCGGCCGTGCAAGCCAACATTCTCGATCGCGGCGTCACCAACATGCTTTTGCTCGACGTGACGCCGCTCTCTCTCGGCATTGAAACCTACGGCGGCGCCGTCGCCAAAGTAATTCCGCGCAATTCCACGATCCCGGCCAGCGCGCAGGAGCTGTACACCACCGGCGTCGACAACCAGACCGGCATCGACATTCACGTTTTGCAAGGCGAACGTGAGCTCGCTAAGGATTGCCGTTCGCTGGCGCGGTTCACTTTGAAGACGCCGCCCGCTCCGGCCGGCCTTCCTCGCGTCGAAGTGAAGTTTCTGATCGATGCCAACGGCATCCTGCAAGTCGGCGCGAAAGATCTGCGCACTGGCGAGCAGCGCTCCATCGAAGTTCAGCCGAGCTATGGCATCAGCGGCGACGAGATCGAGCGTATGCTCGAAGAATCCATCGAGTATGCAGAGCAGGATTTCGCGGAACGCCAGGTCATTGAAGCGCGCACCGAATCGGAGTCGATTCTAGCCGCGACCGCGAAGGCTCTTGCCAACGGCCAATCGGCAAGTTTGCCGCCAAGCGAGCGCGCCGTGATCGACGCTGCCATCGCCGAGTTGAAAGACGCCGCAGCCGGCGCGGATTATAAGCTCATTCGCAAGCGCATCGACGAACTGAATCACGCGACCGAACATTTGGCCGAGCTGCTGATGAACAGCGCCGTAAACACCGCGCTCGCCGGGCGCAAAGTCGCGGAAGTGTAGCGCTATCAAGATTCCGTCATTTCGAGCGGAGCGAGAAATCTCTCTTCGATGTGGCGACAGTTAACGAGGTAAGATCTGGAGAGACAAATATGGGCGGAAGCAATCCATACATCGAAGAAGTCAAATACACGCCCGCCACGAAGAAATACAAAGTTACGTTTCTTCCCAGCGGCAAGACCATTGAGGTTGATCCGGCTAAGATTCCCTACGGCCACAACGGCCTTCCCGGCAGCATTCTCGATATCTCGGAGGGCATCAAGGCCGGCCTGGACCACGCCTGCGGCGGCGTCTGCGCTTGCTCGACGTGTCACGTCATGGTGATGCAGGGCCTCGAGTCCTGCAATGAAGCCACCGATGCCGAGCTCGATGAGCTGGACATGGCGCCGGGCATCACGCAAAAATCGCGCCTCGGTTGCCAGACGGTTCCCGACGGCACCACCGACATCGTCGTGGAAATTCCCGAGTGGAATAAGAATTTCGCGAAGGAAGCCGATCACTGAGGAGCGCCATGCCGCCTACGTTCGGTTGGAATGACATCGAAGACATTGCCATCGCGTTGACGGACAAGCGCCCGGACCTTGATCCGCTCACCGTGCGCTTCACGGACATGCACAAGTGGATCACTGAGCTTCCGGGTTTCTCCGGCGATCCCGCGGCCTCAAATGAAAGCAAGCTCGAAGCCATTCAGATGGCCTGGCACGAGGAATTTCAGGACCGCCAGGGCTGATCGCAGCGCCGCGCGTGCGCTTGTTCATTCCGCGGATTTCTCTTATTCTAGATAGGTTACACACCCCGCAAAATGTGGCGCTATGGTGCAACGGTTAGCACGCGGCCCTTTCAAGGCCGAAATACGGGTTCGATTCCCGTTAGCGCTACCAAATAATCCACTGACTCCGATTTTCAGGCTGATGCGCTTTGCGCCCTTTGTCTCGGCTATAATTCGCTCGAACCTTCGTGCGTTCTGTGCGGTCTCGCGTCTACTTAAGGAGCTGCGTTGAGCTATATCGAGAAACACCTCATTCCCGGCGAAACGCTCCAATATCAGACGAAACTGCATTGGATCGTCATGCTTGGCCACGCCGCGCTTTCGGTGTTTTTCATCACGGCTGCGGTGGCTCTGGCGGTCTATTCCTGGAACGAAAGGCGCGCCGGCCACCCCCACTCCAACGTTTTGGTTTGGCTCGCGCTCGCAGCATTTCTCGCCGGCCTGATTTTGTTTGGCATCGGCCAGATCAAACGCGAGGCGACTGTCATGGCGCTCACGAACAAGCGCATCATCGTCAAGACCGGCCTCGCTACGCGCCGCACCGTCGAACTTCTGCTGACGAAAATTGAAAGCGTCGTGGTGGAAGAACCTGCCATGGGACGCGTGCTCGGCTACGGCACTGTCATTATTCGTGGCACCGGCGGCACTCCGGAAACCTTCGACAATATCGCGCATCCACTCGAGTTCCGCGCGCAAGTCCAAAACCAGATCGCCGAAGGCCAAAAACAAGCTTGAGCGAAACTCCCCAGCGAACCAGCGCATTTTGAGTTGTCGAGAACGGTAGAGTAAACTGGTCCTTGCACTTTCCGGAGGCCACCCATGCCCAATCTGTTGCGCACATCGAATCCTGCTCTCAACGAGAAAGTCTTTCAGGGACAAGTAGCTCTTGGCGACGCCATGACGTTGCAAGGCACCGTCAACAAGACAGGCCTGCTCCTGCTTTGTGTGGTTGCCACGGCGGCATGGACCTGGGGACTAGCTCATTCAAATGTTCCCGAAGCCGCTCTTCCCTGGATGATAGGCGGTCTGATCGGCGGCTTTGTCGTCGCACTCGTGACGATTTTCAAGAGAACGTGGGCGCCTGTGACTGCGCCAATGTACGCGTTGCTCGAAGGGCTTGCCCTCGGCGGTATCTCCGCGATGTTTGAAAAGATGTACCCGGGAGTCGCGATTCAGGCCGTCGGCCTGACGTTTGGCACGCTGTTCGTCATGCTCCTTGCCTACAAGACCGGCGCGATTAAAGCCACCCAAGGATTCAAATTAGGGGTGATCGCAGCCACGGGCGGCATTGTGGTTCTCTATGTCGTCGAGATGGTTCTCGGAATGTTTTTTCACGTTCAGGTTCCAGCGATTAACGGAAGTGGGCCATGGGGCATTGCCTTCAGTCTTTTTGTTGTCGTCATCGCCGCGCTGAATCTTGTTCTCGATTTTGACATGATTGAAACCGGCGTCCGGGGCGGCGCTCCGAAATATATGGAGTGGTATGGTGCCTTCGGACTGATGGTCACGTTGATCTGGCTGTACTTGGAAATCCTACGGCTTCTTGGCAAAGCGCGCCGCCGATAAGAATCCTCCACGCAAGTTAGACTTGTCCGCGCCTGACAAATCTGCAAATCCCACCGTGCCTCAAATGGCTGAGAAACTCGTCTGCAATCGAATCTCCTGGCTTCGCGGCGGCGTAGCGCAAGCAAAAGGGATTGCCGAGGTGGCAGATTGGGCGCAGAAAAGGATGGGTGCACAAAACCGCGCGCGAAACTTGTAGGATATCAACTTAAACTATATCTGGGCCTACAAGATGACCCCTTCGCTTTCCAATTCTTTATTGCGTTTGCCTCTGCCGAAGGCAAACGAAGCTGCGATTCCCCGACAACCTTCCGAGCTGGAGGAGGAAGTCATCCGCCTGTTCGACGAATTTCGAGGTCGGTTACTTCGTTACGCTCTCTCTTACGGGCTGACTGTTCATGATGGCGAGGAGATCATCCAAGAAGTTTTTCTATCGCTGCACTGCCATCTCCAGCGCGGGCGGTCGCGCAAAAATCTCGGAGGCTGGCTCTTTCGTGTCGTGCACAATCTTTCGTTAAAGCACCGGCTCGCGACTCGCAAAATACAAGAAACCGTTCGCGCGGACGACAGTGTTGCCGACAAACAGGTGGACCCAGCGCCGAATCCAGAGGAACAGCTCGCTGCGTCGCAGCGCTATCACCGCCTGCGCACCGTTCTTCGTGCCCTCCCCGAGCGCGACCAATGCTGCCTGCATTTGCGCGCCGAGGGTCTTCGTTATCGCGAGATTGCCAATGTATTAGGCATGTCTTTGGGATCTGTGTCCGTTTCATTGACGAGGTCTCTCTCTCGCTTGGAACGCGCGGACGAAACGTAATCCGATGTTTGGCGACACAACACATCTTTCCGATGAAGAGATTCTCCGCGCTGCGGACGGCGAATTCTCGCCGCGAAAGCTTGCCGCTGTGGAAGCGCATCTAGCCGCCTGCCCTGAATGCCGCACGCGCTCGAAGCAAATCAAGCAGGTGCTCGCGGAAGCCTCCGCCGTGCAACTAAGCGATGGCAAATATTCATTGCCGCTCGATGCCGGACAGCGCGCTTTGTTGAAAGCTCGCTTGGCCGAATCTGCTTCCGCGAAGGGCGGCGTCCCGCACATCTTGATTCGCTGGCTTGGATCTCGCGAGCTTCAGTGGGCAGCGGCATGTGCCGCAGTACTCTTGGTGGCCATCGGCATTTGGCGGATGCAGAGGGCAGTGCAATTGCGTCATGCGGAGAGTCAAATGGCCGCTGCGTGGCTTGAACCCGTCCCCGACAAAGCGCTTACTCCAGGTGCGACCGTTCCTGTAACGAAAGAGGACATCTGCCGCTTCGATGGCGATCAGGAGACACGGCCGATTCCCGCATCCACAAGACAAAGGGTCTTTCAGGAGTATCGCACCCCGGAATCTCGCGCCTCCGAATATGAAGTGGACTATCTCATCACGCCCGGTTTGGGCGGCGCGGATGACATTCGCAATCTTTGGCTCGAGCCGTATTCGTCTACGGTTTGGAATGCGCACGTGAAGGACGAGCTGGAGGATCGGCTTCACGAAATGGTTTGCTCAGGCAATCTGGATCTCGCCACGGCGCAGCATGACATCGCCACCGACTGGATTTCCGCCTACAAAAAATACTTTCACACGCAAAATCCCGTTTCCGACCGCTCCGGCTCTGGCACTGACCATCTCTAGGAACGAAATCGTTCCCGGCCCCGCACCACGGAGTTCTCGCCGTGCGCTTCAATACGTTGGTCTTCCACTTTCCCCTGTGCTCCTGACGGCTTCTCATCTCTCTTGCCGCTTGCCCATGTATTGGGCAAAATAGCCCCCTGGTATATCCGGAATTGACGTGACGTCTCTACACACCGCATCGCATCGCATCTTCACCGTCGGCCATTCCAACTTGGAGTTGACGGACTTCGTCTCTGTTCTCACAAAGAACGGAGTAAAGCTCATTTGTGACGTTCGCAGCCGTCCCGGTAGTTTCCGTTTCCCGCAATTCAATCGAGAGCCGCTTGAGGCCTGCCTCGCCTCCGCCGACATTCGTTATGAGTTTTTCGGCGAAACTCTTGGAGGCCGCCCATCAGACCCGCGCGCCTACCACGCGGACGGCCTCGTGAACTATGAGAAGCGCCGCAGAGCGCCTGATTTTTGCGCGGGAATTGGACGGGCGCTCGAATTGTCCCGCACTATGAGCATCGCTCTGACGTGCGCGGAAGAGGACCCCGTGCAATGTCATCGTTTCCTGATGATCTGCCCCGCGTTGCTTGAACTTGGCGTCACCCCCTCGCACATTCGCCGCGGTGGCAGTCTTGAATCCCAGCGTGAGGCCGAGGATCGGCTTCTAAAGCTGCACGACCTTGCCGCCTTTGACAGTGGCTCGCTCTTCGTTTCCGAACGCTGTACGGCAGTCCGAGATGCACTCCGCCTCCAAGCCAAGGAATTTGGCTTTCGCATTTCTGCGGAAAGTATCGAATATTTCTAACCCTATGGAGATTCTCCTTTGCACGATCGGCTTCGCGGGGAAAACGGCGGAAGAGTTTTTCGCCCTCCTCGAAACTGCTCGTGTCGCAAGAGTCGTCGATATCCGTCAGCATCGCGAGGGTCAGCTTTCTGGCTTTGCCAAGCATCCAGACCTTGCCTACTTTTTGGAGAAAATCGCGCGCATCGCCTATTTGCATGAACCGCAGTTTGCACCCACGCCGGAATTGTTGAAGACCTATCGCCAAAATAAAGATTGGGCTGCTTACGAGATCGATTTCCTCGCCTTGATGAAAGCGAGAGATATACCCCAAGGGGTTGATGCGAGTTCATGGCCGGCACGGGTGGCGTTGCTTTGTTCGGAGTCAGGCCCTGAAAAATGTCACCGGCGGCTTGTCGCCGATCTGCTCGCCTCGCACTGGCGAACTCAAGGACACAGTGTCGAAGTTCGGCATCTGGTCAAGGATTGCGCAAGAGTCGCTGGCAAGCGCCGCAAAAAGTCGCTCCCCCCGCCATGACCAAACTGCTCATCACGGAAATTACGCGCATGGGCCCCGCGTTCTGTGTCATAGGTCTGCAACGTGACGGGGACAGGATTCGTTCGATTCGGCCTGTCTCTGCGAGCGCCAACAGTTGGCTGCATTTCCCTTTCCATCGTGGCGACGTGCTCCAGTGTGATCTCGCTCCATTCGTGGGCGCCAAGCCGCACATCGAAGATCGCGTCTCGACTCGTGGTTTTCAGAAGGAAGCTTCTGTTCCTGAGGCCGAAGTCGTCGCTTTCTTACGCAAGGCGGAAGTCGCGGGAAGCTTGCCGGAGTTGTTCGGCTGTGTTCTCCATGAAAATAGAAGCGGTAGTGGATTGTTTGCGAAGCCTATTGATCCTGGCCGATCCGTTTGTGGGGCGGAGACAAGAAACCTTCGCCTCGAGCTCTGTGCCAATGAACTCCGCGCCACGCTGTCCCTGGCTTCGGGAGAGGTGCTGCGCGATCTCCCCGTTGTAGATCATGACTGGCGCAATTTCGTTGATGCTGCGCTGGCGGAAAGCCGAGGCGCAAATCGCGTCACACGTCTCGAGCGCTTCCTGAACTCGCAGTTTCATTACAAGATCTTGTCTTGCCCGCATCATTTCATCCGTGTGGGTCTCACGCGGCCTTATCACGATCTTTGCTGGCTTATGTTGGACACGCTGTTTCCATTGCCAAAGCAGGAATGGCTCGAGGAGTTTTGATGGCCCTACCCGTCGAGGAGAGTCGCTGGCGGCGTCTCATTGAAGAATGTTTTTGGCGAGAAGCCGGGGCAAATGCGCCGATTCCGTCTTCCTTTCAGGACCTCATCGAATCCGGAGCCTTGGATTCCATGGGCTGGGTCAGTTTTCTTCGCGCGCTCGAATCCGCAAGCGGGATAAATGATTTGGGCGCGCTTCTCACAGAGCGCTCGACGTCGGCGGCGCCTGCCTCGGCTTACTCAACGGGTTCGCAGCCGCTCAAGCGTTCATCGCTTCGGGGCGTGTGCGGACGATCCTCGTCATCAGCGCGGATGTGCACAGCCGGATCCTCGCGCCTGGGAGAGTCGTTGGAGAATTCGGCGGCCTATTCGGCGACGGAGCCAGTGCATTTCTCCTGCGCTCAGCGGGCGACGAGTCACCGGATAGCGCATACTCCTTCGCAGATTTTTTCTTCGGATGCGCCGGCCAATATGCAGGGGCCATTCGCGTGGCCCGAACTTCCGATGGAACTCTCGATGCGCATTTCGATGGCGAAGCGCTCTCTCGCGCCGCCATCACACGGCTCGAAAAAGTGATTCACGAAACGGAGATCCGCAGCGGCATTGAGAGATCCGCCTTGCGAGGCTTGGCAACGCACCAGCCCAATCCTCGTCTTCTAGCGCTCCTTGCCAAGCAGCTAGGGCTGCCCCAGGACAAGTTCCCGCCCGTCGCTCAGAAGTATGGAAACCTCGGTTCCTCAACATGCGGAGTGGCTCTCCACTCTCTCTTGCAGTCCGCAGCCGCCGATTCCGCCTCCCGGCACAGCCCCATCTTCATGGCTTCTCTCGGACCCGGGCTACTTTTCGGGGGTGGATGGTTCAGATCCGCCTGAAAATCGAAGTGTTTCAAAGGTAGCGACCTGTAACATTTTGTTACAGTCTGTGGGCTCAGCCGATTTACTCCCTTCCCAAAGTCCCCGTAAATAACACATATAAAAGAGGTTAGGTAGGTATTCCCACTGGTGGGGTACGTGCTGTTTCCTTAGCACCCGACACGTGGGCGGGGCCTTATGAGGAGTTCTCGGATGAAGAAAAGTACGAGCAAGGCCGAAAAAGGGTTTTCGCTTTTGGAGATGATCGTCGTCGTGATGCTCGCGTTCATAGTGATGGCTTTCGCAGTGATCAACACCATGAGCAGCACCCAGAATTCCCGAGCCAATGCCGCGATGGACGCGGTCGTCACTCAGCTTCGTCAGGCGCGCGAGTTAGCGATTGCCAAACGCCGCAACGTGGAAGTGGAATTCACAGCACCCAACCAAATTCAGCTCACGGTGCTGACTCTGCCGGGCGAAGCGGTTCCCACGCCGATTCCTACGGTCTATCTCAATGACAATGTCGGCGGCGGACTTAGCTTCACGCTGGAACCCAACCTCCCTGACACCCCCATGAATTTCGGCAACACGACGGCAATCAGCCTTCAGCAGCCAGCAGGCGGCGGAGCTTGGAGCGTAATGTTCACGACGTCTGGCTCTCTGGTCGGTTCGGCTCAAGCGGCGGCTAGCCTCTATCTCGTGACGAACAACAATCCGGTCAACGCCTCGATCTTTATCGGCATTCCCAATAAGCCGAGTACGGCTCGCGCCGTAACCGTTTTTGGATCTACCGGTCGAGTTCGCGCTTATTACTGGACCGGCGGGGCCAGCGGGCCTAGCACCGCCTGGATCGAATAGGGAGAGAAGCCACATGAAGAAACAGCGCAAGAATTCACGGCAACCAGCAGGCTTCACCCTGATCGAGGCGATGATTTCCATCGTCATTCTCTCGTTCGGCGTGCTTTCCCTGGCCGCGGTTTACGCCCAGGGCATCATGTTCACGAGCATGTCCCAATACAACTACATCGCGGAAAAGAAAGCGGAAGAAGCGGTGGAATCGATTTTCACTTCACGCGATACGAAAATCCTGACATGGGCTCAGATCACGAACATTTCCGAAGGCGGTGTGTTCAAGGACGGTCCGCAACCTTTGCTGGACCCTGGCCCGGATGGATTGGTCGGCACGTCGGACGACAATGCCGCGCTTCCCGACACCATTATCATCGGCCCCGGCCCCGACGGAATTCTTGGCACCGCGGATGACAAGACGCTCAATCTCAACTCCATCATGACGAGAACCATCGCCATTACTCCTGTTGCGGGAGAAACGAACCTCCGGATGATCACGGTCACGATCACCTATCAATTCGGCAAAATCCAAAACACGTACACGCTAATCAGCTACATCTCGGCGTTTGCATGAGGACGGAATGAGAGAACTCACCGTGAAGAAACAAACTGGATTCACAATGATCGAGCTGATGGTGGCGTTGGGCATCACTCTTGTCGCCCTCGCAGCGACCATGCTCGCCTTCAAAGACGCCACGAACACGAATCAGAGCGTGACTCTTAAGTCCGACCTCTCGGACAACCTCCGCGCCGGAGTCAACCTGCTCGAGCAGGATCTCATTCAGGCCGGCACGGGAATCCCGACGGGCGGCATTCCGGTGCCTTACACACCGGGCCCTGCGAATTGCCTGGGCAGCGGCGGCGCGCCGATCAACCGTCCCAATCTTACCGGTGGCCTCACCTTCCCCGTTTGCAACGTGAGTCTTAACGCCGTCGAACCCGGCTGGGAACTGGGCGCCCCGCTTACGAGTCCGGACTCCACCAATGCCGGCGTCAACACCGACCTCATCACCATGCTTTACGTGGATAACACGCTGGCGCTCAACGCCCGCATGATCAATGAACCGGCGAACGGCGCCAATCCAGGCTGCCCCGCCGGCAGCATCACCAACAACGGACAAACTGTCACGTTCGATTCCACGTGCATCCTGTTCTCGCCCACGGGTGTGCAGATCAACCCCGGCGATTTGATCATGTTCAGCAATGCCCAGGGCAATGCCATCGAGGAAGTCACCGCCGTCGCCGGCCAAGTGCTGACCTTCGCTGGCGGCGATGGTTTGGATCTAAACGGCCGCACGGACCCGCAGGGCACCATGAAGCAGCTTGAAAATACAAACGTGAGCGGCACGCCGAACGGCACCTTTCCGCCCACCACGGCGACCCGCATCTGGATGGTTTCCTACTATCTCGACAACATCAGTGCGCCGCCAAATACGCGCCTCATTCGCCGCGTGAATTGGAATCCCGGGCAGCCCGTGGGCGAAACGATTGAGAACCTCCAGTTCAAATACAACTTTGTGGATGGCGTGACGAATCCTTCCGGCCAGCCCACCATTCCGACCGGTGAATCGGAAAGCGAAATCCGCTCGGTCGACGTCACTGTCGGAGCGCGTTCCACCAGCGCCTGGCTACAGAACAAAACGTACCTCCGCAGCAATTTCATGACGCAGGTCAGCCTCCGCAGCATGGCCTACGTCAACCGGTATCAATAAATGAGGAGTACAACCATGAAAGCCGTAAAAAAGTTGATGCGTCGCGAATCGGGCATCGCCCTTCTCACGACCTTGCTGCTCATGATGCTGATGTCCAGCTTGCTGGTCGGCTTTATCCTGCTGATCAGCTCGGGGCAGAAGCTGAGCGGGGTCAACAACGATTACAGCCGCGCCTTTTACGCTTCGGAAGCCGGCATGGAGAAGCTCACCGCGGACTTGGGCACGCTCTTTGATACCAACTACGCCCCATCGGCCGCCGAGATCAACGCGATCGCAGCGGCCCCGCCGACGATTCCCGGTATCCAATACCTGCGTTATGACGGGACGTCCGGCTACCAGATCAACTACAACACCGACGCGAACGGAAACCCGCTTGCCACAGTCACCCAGATTCAATCCGGCGCTTACCAGGGCATGAGCGCGCTGGCGACTCAGTACACCCTGCTCGTGACCTCTCGAACCGTGAGCAACAATGAAGTGAAGCTGCAGCGTACGACGCAGACGGTCGGCATCCCCATATTTCAGTTCGGCATCTTCTCGAGCACGGACCTGAGCTTCTTTCCCGGCCCGCCGTTTAGTTTCGGCGGCCGCACGGCGACCAACGGCAATCTGTTTCTGGCCACGTCGGGTGGTCCGTTAACTCTTTCCGATCCCGTCACGGCCGTAGGAAACGTGATTCGCACCAACCTTGCGAACGGGTTCGCCACGGCGACCTCTTATAACTCGACCGTGGACATCACCACCTCCCCGGGCACCGCTTCCTATCGAGCCCTCGGGCTGAACGAAGGCAGCTTAGTCGGAACGCTGGGCTCAGCCGTTAACCCCAATTGGACCAACATCTCTCTTGGAGCGACGAACTACGCGGGCAATTTGCGCAACGGCGCGACCGGCGCAACCACCTTGAACCTCGGCATCGTGCTGCTCGGCAATGGCACAACCCAGCCCGTCGACCTGATTCGTCGGCCCGTCAATACCAGCGAAAGCACCTCTATCACGAACCTGCGCTACTATGCGCAAGCCAGTCTTAGAATTTTGCTTTCGGACAATCCGACGGACATAACCTCGCTTCCCTGCAGCTCGGGTGCAACGCCGTTCAACTTGGCCAGTCTTGCCATGCCCGTTGCAAGCTGGACGGGTGCTGCGGCCAGCTTGAAGACACTAATGACCACGAATAACACGGCGGGATACAACACGCCGCCCGTGCCATTGGCAGCCTCGGGCGCAGCCAAGGGCGCCGGCGTCACGGCATACAGCCCCAGCGGAACAACCGGTAACGGTTATTGGCTGCCGACGCCGAACGTAGCCGCGTACTCGACGGGTTCGGGCCTTCCAATTATCCAAGGCTATATCCTGATCGAAGTGCAGACTTCTTACGGCAATCCTTGCGGCACATGGCAGGACGTCACTCAGGAAGTGCTGAGCTATGGTTATGCAGGCCGTAACCTCAACCCTAACCCTACAGGTGCCAACCTGACCGCAACCCAATATGGGTCTTCCGAGCCACTCCTTACCCTGACGGCGACTGAGGTGGCTGCCCCCACCGGAACTGGTACTGCAGCAACCCCTTGCGAGGACGTTCATCCAAACGCGCTCATCCGTCTCGAACGGGTTCGTGATAACCCGTCGACCTATGCCACTACGAACGCGAACACAAAATGCGGCGTGCTAAACAGCACGGGAGCGCCCTCAACCACGACTCAGAAGGCCCCCGGTGCTTACGTCGCCTTGACCACAGAAGCTGGCTATCCTGCGGATTACTGGCCCAACACAATCTTTGATACTCGCGAGGGCAACGCACGCGACGTCATCCCCGCTGGCAGTCTCGGCGGCATCAACTATTCGCAGATGGTTACCTTGGGCGGCGTCATGCAGTACATCGAATTGGACGCCAAAAACGTGGCAGCTTATCTGGCGGGTACTGGAGTCTACGCCGGGAAGTCTGGCCACTTGGCCTATGACGCCGTAAACGCCCCGAACGACTACTTGGTGTATATCTCCGACCGACGCGGCAACTATACGTCCGGCGCACTGACGAACGCCTGGCCTCCTCTTTCTCCTAGCGGTCACGAGACTGGCGAATTCGGTTGGAATGACTTCGTAAATCCGGCCAGCGCCTTCGCCTGCCCCAACGGCACCCAGGATACTGGAGAGGACCTCGATACCCTGGGGCCCACGGGCTTCTATACGTATGGCGCGAACCCGACCTATATTATGGCGGCCGGCACAGCTTACGGAAGCCTGTCCTATGGTCAATACGGCACGTATAGCACCGCGGCTCCCGGCAACCTTTACGGCGCGACGGCAGGCACGAATGCCATAACTGCTGATCCAAGTTGCACGGTCACTTCACCTTCCACCATTTGGCCTTGGGCCAACGTGATCCACGCCAACGAAGGGCGCGAAAACCCAAATCCATTCTTCCGTCGGGCGGTCAAGCTTATTGACGGCAATCTCTTGACGGGTATCGGTACTTGCCCCGGCACTGTGCCCTGCGGTTTAGCCATTGCGGCGGAGAATCCGGTGTACGTCCAGGGCGATTTCAACGCCAACTCCGCGGGCGGTGGCTTTAACGATCCGAACATAGCCGTCTCCATTAACGCGGATGCTGTGACGTTTCTCTCCAACAACTACAACGACGTGAACAGTTTCGCGTTCCCGTACGTGACCTCGACCACCCAGCGTAATGCCACCACTACCTATTTCAGGACTGCCGTGATGGCCGGGAAGGGAGTTACTTTCCCACAACCTACGACTTGCGGAACTGTGGCCTGCTACGCGGACTATGGCACCGATGGCGGAGTCCACAACTTCCTGCGCTTCCTCGAGGACTGGGGCGGCGAAACACTGAACTACCGTGGCTCGATCATCAGCATGTATTACAACCGCCAGGCCGTCGGCACATACAAGGACGGCTTGTCAAATACGGTTTATCAACCGCCAACCCGCGGCTACAACTTCGATACGGAGTTCCTGACTCCTTCTTTGTTGCCGCCGCGTACGCCGCTCTTCCGCGACGTGAACACGACGGGCTTCTCACAGCTCCTTTTGCCGACTCAGTAAGTCGCAGCTCACTGCTGCACCCATGGCCGGCCCCGAGTCCCCGGGGCCGGTCGTTTTTTATTAGAGCCTGATCGGCGGGGAAAAGTGAACGTTGAACGCAAAGACCATTCGCGCCGGCTGCGTTCAGGAGCCTGGACGGGTTCGTGTCGTGAAGCTGGTAATCACGGTGGGCACGACGCAAGCTTGCAGCGGTGGCCAGCCCGCATCGGTCGTGGGATTACGGCAAAGCGATGCCGTCGCGGGTGTGACGAGCGAAGGGCTGACGGTATTGTCGAGCGGCTCGGCATAAACCGTATAACTGTGCCCGACGGGCAAGTGGCCGATGACATAAGTGCCATCGAATTGCGCGGGGCCAGGAGCAACGCAGCTCCATCCGCCGAGCGTGGCTCCGATGACCGCGCCGCTCGCGGCATCCATGGCGACGACATGCGCTCCGAAAACTCCCGTCACGCCGGGCGGCGAAGCGGGCAGTGAGAGCGGGTTGGCCGGAAGGATCCGCCCCGTGATCGATCCCACATTCACCGTGTCTGTTGGGTCCGGGTACAAAACGCGCAAGCCCGTGCGATCGTCATCACCCAGAGGTGCGTCCGGCTGTTGCGCGGCAGGCCGCGTGCCCGTGAATGTTCCGGGCGAAGGCGCAAACGGGTACATCATCGCGTCCAGCACGGCAGAATGGCTGAAACCCAGTGTGTGTCCCAATTCGTGGATGAGCAGGGACTCGAGATCATAAGCTTGCGGCGACGCCCGAAGCACCGAGGGCGTCGCAAAGGTGATCGTGGAGCTGCTCGGGTCAAAATAAATGTCGGCGTCAAGGATCTGTCCGACTTGCGTTGCCGGAGCGCCCGTTCCCACCTGCACGCCAATGACGTCCGCCGTGATGACACGCGTGAACGCCAGAATTCCCGGTGTGAACGCGCCGTCCGCCTGATCGAAGCAGATGGAGTTCACGCCATCCGAGCCGCAGGCGTTTTGCGTCGCCGTGCGCGCTATCGGTGCAAACGTTCCGGGCACGAGCGTCGTGCCGCTTACGCCTGTCCACACGGCCATCGATTGCGTGATGACCTGCTCGATTTCGTTCAAGCGCCCCGCCGCTGTTTGGTCTTGCGTCAGGATTGTCACCGGACTCGTGCCGAGCACTGTGCTCCATTGTTCGGCGACGGCGCCCGGCGCAATAACGTCGCTCGAAGGAATCGGGCACGCCGATCCGCCCGAAAGGCTGGCCGGTTGCCGAACATCAGGTACGATTTCATTGAAAGCGTAGCCATTGGCTCCTGGAATTCCGCAGACAGCGTAAAACGTTGCCAGAAGCGCGGCTGCGATTCGATGACTTGCGGGCGAATGATTTCTTCGGCTGTTCATGAATTTTTCTCCTGCGGCTTGCTAGTCCTGCTGCCGCAATGCCTTGTGCAATTTCTCGCGGAAAAGAGCCACCGGCAAATTGCGGATTCCGCCGCGGCGAAACGCGCGTGTTTGCGGATCGAAAATCGGGGCGGACGCGGAATCTTGTGTCACGACTTCCAAGCCGGAATGCGCATCGCGCGCGATGCGGAAAGTTCCTTGCGACCAGCCGAGAACTTGATACGGTTCACCGTCGCGTGCCCAGAGGAAAAGGTAGACTTCCTCTCCGGCACGGAACGCCGGCACTTCATCCACGTGCGAATGAAGGTGCCCGACGCTTCCACCGATCATGCGAACTGTGACGGTCGCGGGCAGAATTCCTTTTTCGCGCTGCAGGACTTCAAACTTCGTGTCCGTCCAGATTTCGCCGTTATTCCAAAGACTGGCTGTTCCGAGGCAGCGAAGACGCGCGACAGCCGTGGATTCTTGCGCGAGATCATCCAGCTTCAGGCACGAGAGGGTTGTGGCGCTGGCCACTACAGCCAAAAGCACGAGCCCTCCCAGAAAAAGAATCCACAGGAATCGCCGTCTTTGCGCGTAACTCATGATTTGTACCTCTCAGTTTTCACTGGATCACCAGCGCGCCGCTGGCCGCGGTTTTGTCCAGGTTTGTGTTTTGAATGAAAAGCGTGCGAGCGCCTGGCAAAGCGCTCGCGGAAACTTGAAGCGTCAGGTGGATGATCCCGAGCCCGGCGGGCTGTTTGGTGATAACCGTGACGTCGCCAGGGCCGGAGACGGTGTAAGTCATGCTCGTATCGAGCCCACTGTCCGAAAACACGCAAAGGTCGAAGGTCGCGGTACCGCTTGCGGGCGGTTGCATCGGAAGCGGATTGGCGGAGAGCGAACAGGAATTGTTCGCCACGGAAAACATTCCGAGCGCAGCAACGTTCAAGTCCACGTCGTTGCCTTGCGCCGTCACACCTGCAGTGGTGGGATCCACCACGACGATGTCCTGGCCCGTAGCTGCCGGCGCGGAACTGCTCAGAGAGATCGTGGCGTCAGAAGCATTCGGAGGAGCCACGACGAGAGAGACCGCGTTGGAAGATGTGCCATTCGGATTTTGGATTTGCACCGAGACATCTCCGGCTACGGAGACGTCGGCGGCTGTGACCGGCGCGGTACATTCCGTGACCGTTGTGCACGTCGTGGTCCGCGCGGTTCCTCCGATCAGCAAGGTTGAGCCGGGGCCGGGGCTGGACGCGGCGAATCCGCTGCCCTCGACGAGAAGCGTGAAGCCGTCGGCGCCGCCAACGTAGACGCTGGCCGGATGCAGCGAAAGAATGTTCGATCCAGTCGAGATTGTTACGCTTGCCGAGCCGGATTGCGTGCTGTCGTCGGAGCTGACGGCAACGACCTGAATGGAATCGGGCGAAGGCGCCGCGCCGGGAGCCGTGTAATTGCCGTTCGCGTCAATCGAGCCGCAGACGCCCGCGCTCGCGCACCCTGTGCCTGCAACTTGCCAGACGACGCTTTGATTGGTGGTGCCGAGAACGGTTGCGGTGAAACCCTCGACCGCGAGGGGCGCGAGCGTGATGCTTTGCGGCAACACGGAGACGAGCACGTGGTTGATCACCGTGATTTGCGCGGACGCGCTCTTTGTAGCGTCCGCCGCGCTGGTCGCGGTGACGCTTACTGGATTTGGCTGAGGAATCGTGCCGGGGGCGACGTAGTCGACTTGAAGAGCGCTGCCGCTCGAGACGCTTTGGCAAGGGTTGGAAGCAACCGCGCAGATTTGCCCCAGCGTGGAGTTGCCGCCGGCGACTCCGGCCACACTCCAGTTCAGACCCATGTTTGTAGTCCCGAAGACTTGCGCGGTGAGCGTGACGCGATGATTTGCGGCAAGGGTGTAGGTTGCCGGTGAAAGGCTGACGCTGACACCTGCTTGTACCGCCATTGAGGCTTGCGCTTTTTTGGTGGGGTCGGCTTGCGGCGTCACAGTAACGGTGACGGTGGCGGGGTTTGGCGGAGTGGCTGGCGCGGTATACGTGGCCGTGTCGGCAGTGACCGTTCCTCCCGAGCCTTGCGTGGTGACGACAGTGAGCGTCCCGCAGGTGGTCGAGCTGCATCCCGGCCCGGAAAGCGACCAGGAAAGATTTGTGCTCGGATTTGACCCGGGGACAGGCGTTAAAGTCGCGATGATCGAGGCGGTGTCTCCAGCGGGCACGCTTTGCGGCGCCGTAACTTGCAGCGTGAAATTGCTGGTGATGGTGATCGAGGCCGAAGTTTGTTTCGATGGATCGGCGACGCTCTGCGCCGTCAGCGTCGCGCTCGCGGGCGACGGGAGTATGGCCGGCGCAGTGTAGTTTCCACTGAGGTCGACCGTGCCGCAGGCGGTGGGACACGTCGAGCCGCTGATACTCCATCGCACCGTGGCGTCCGGATGACCGGCGCTGGTGATCGTTGCGTGAAAACCTTGCGTTGCGCCGAGTTCGACGCCGGCTGTTGAAGGCGTCATGGCAATCGCGATGTCGCTCGTGATAGTGATTTGCGCGTTTGCGGATTTCGTCGTGTCGGCTTCGCTCGTCGCCGTAACGTTCACAGTCGCGGGCGAAGGCAAATCGGCCGGAGCCGTATAGACACCGGTCGAAGAGATGGTTCCGGTGGATGCGCTTCCGTTGGGAATACGGTTTACGCTCCACGTGACATTTGTATTGGTCGCATTGGTGACGGTCGCGGAAAATGTTTGCGAATTTCCGAGCAGCACCGACCCACCCGTGGGAGAGACGGTCACGATGACGGATTGCGGAGGTGGTGGAGGCGGCATAGAGCCCGAGCTTCCTCCGCCGCAGCCATGAAGCCACGGCGCGGCGAAGAGCGCAGCGAGAAAATACGTAGCGGCGGTTGGTCTGGGCATGCGGTTCATTCGCCAATTTTTTGGTTTGCTTTGGCCGTGTTTTGCGTGAGAGGACGCATGCACGGCGGAATGCAGGCGAAGGGCCAGCGAAACGTTGGCGCAGGCTTTTGGCTGAAGAGCGCGAACACTTCTACCCACCCTCTTTCTTAGTTATTGAAAATGCAGACGTTAGAACAAAAGCGCGGCGGTATACGGATCGCAGTTGGCGCACTCAGGCGTTTTTCTGGAGCTGCAAGTTAAGATCGCGCCTCCCCATTTGGAACTCGACCTCGAAAGGGCTGTTCCAAAACGGGAGCCGCACCCGAATCCATCACATGCTGCAATGCGGACAACCTTGTGTTTAACTACCCGAATAAATGAACCCAACTTCTAGCAGCGGCGTCTGGTGTGTGTACGGGGAGGGCGAGCCCTCGTGGCTCGAATAAGCAACCCAATGCAGGAGCTGGTTCTGATCCAGCCAGGCCGTACCGCCGAAAAAGAACTCGCGCACGAAGCGGCTGCGACAGAGCTGCGCTGCGAATTCGAGGAGCGCCTCGCGGAGTGCGGGCCGCTGGCGTATCGCGTCGCGCGCGGCGTGCTGCGTAACAGCGCGGACGCGGAAGACGTGTCCCAGGAAGCGTTGTTGCGAGCGTACCGGTGCTTCGAGCGTTTGCGCGACCGCGGAAGATTCCGAGCGTGGTTGGTGCGCATCACGTTTCGCCTGGCTCTGGACCGATTGCGTTCGTGGAAGCGGCGCGAGGTGCGTGAAACGCTCTGGTCGCAAGAGGCGCGACGCCCTTCCACGGAGGACCTGGCCGCCGCGAGCGAATTTCAGGCCCGTCTCGAAGGCGCCATGGAGGAGCTTTCCGGGAAACACCGGCTCGTCCTTCTGCTTGCGGCGATGGAGGGCCACTCGTTGGACGAAGTGGCGGACATGCTCGCGCTGCCGATCGGAACCGTGAAATCGAGATTGTTTTTCGCGAGAAAACAGTTAGCGGAGAAGTTGCGATGCCATGCGAAAACTATAGAGAAGCGTTGATCGAAGCTGCGGCGGGCGGTGGCGTTCTGACGGGGGAAGCGCGTGCACATGTCAAAGCGTGCGCGAGCTGCCAAACTGCGTTCTCCCAGGAACAGAAACTCTTCGCCGCCATCGACACTGGTTTGCGCACGACAGCGAACTCGGTAGCGCCTGCGTCTTTGGTTCCACGAGTCCGCGCCCAGCTAAGGGATCAACCTGTGCCGCGCCGCTTTTGGGTTCCGGCTTTCGCAGGTATTGGAATTGCCGCAGCTCTCGTTGTTGCACTCGTTCTTGCTCGCAAGCCCGCGCGAAACGGTGTTGAAGCAAACCTGCAGGCGATCTCAGCCGCCCGTAACGTCTTACCTGCCGTGAATCAGCCGGCCACTCCCGCCGGTGCTCCTTTTGAAGCCCTCCGGACGGCGCGAAAACACACTCGAGTTGGAGCAGTCAAAACCGCGCCTGCGGTGGCTGCTGTGGGCGTGGAAGAGGAAGTGTTGATTCCCGCGGGCGAGAAGCACGCCGTCGATGTTCTGCTCGTCAGATTGCAGCAAGGCGATCTTCCGGCTGATGCTCTGCCTGTTGAAGGCCGTGAGAAGCCGTCGAAAATCCTGGAGGTTTCTCCAGTTGATATCTCGCCGATCGAGATCCATCCGCTTCCCGACGTGGAATCGAAATCGGCAGCGCCGGACGAAAAAACGAGACGATAGGCGACTGAGGAAAATGAAAAAGGAGCGTTCCATGAAGAAAACGATTCTGGCGGTATTGCTTGCACTTCTAGTCGTGGCTCTGCCTCGTTTGTGGGCACAAGACAAGGAAAGATCCTCGGACGCCGCCAAGCCAGCCGAAACCGAGCGAATAGTTACTCCTCTGAGGGTCCAAGTCGTGTTCACGGAATTTGACGGCGAAAAGAAAATCAGCAGCTTGCCGTACGCCCTTCTTGTGAACGCAGACGACCGCGGTTCACCGGCGGCGGTGCGCATGGGACTTCGTGTCCCGATCGAAAGCTCCAGCAATACGGGCGTGAAGCAATTCCAATATCAGGACGTGGGCACCAATATCGACGGCCGAGCAGAGAAAACAGGCGACGGACGGTTTCTCTTGAGATTGGGCGTGGAGCGATCTTCTGTTTATGTGCCGGGAACGGAAGGGAAGTCCGCTGCTGTTGGGGGCAGCGAAATCTCCAGTGAGCTGCCCATCGTCCAGCTATTTCGTACGCAGGCAAATCTGTTAATCCGCGATGGACAGACCATTCAATCGACGGTTGCGACGGATCCCGTCACAGGGCGTGTCACTAAAGTAGATGTCACGCTGAACGTTCTGAAGTGACGCGCCGCGGAGTGTCTACGTGGCCTTCAGGATTGCTTCGAGCGTGCCACCTAAATTTGCGTGGAGGAAGCGATAGCCAAATTTTTCCAATTTTTGCGGGACGGCGCGCTGGCTAGAAAGGAGCAGCGCGTCGGCCATCTCGCCGAAGACTAGGCGCAGAGCGAAGGCCGGTGCAGGGAAGAGAGCGGGCCGATGCAGGGCGTGGGCTAAAGCCTTCGTGAACTCGGCGTTTTGAACGGGGTGCGGACTGACTACATTGAGGGGACCTCGCACGTCGCCGTTTTCGAGCGCGAGGCGCAAAATTTCGAGAGCATCTTCGAGCGCGATCCAAGGCATCCACTGACGGCCGGAACCAATTCTACCGCCGGCAAAAAAGCGAAACGGCAGAAGCATTCGCGGCAAAGCGCCGCCCTCGCGGGACAGAACAACACCGAATCGAGCGAGGACAACACGAACGCCAATGGCTTCCGCCTTCAGCGCTTCGGCTTCCCACTGCTTTGCCAGGCCCGACACAAAATCGTCGCCCGGCAAACTTTCTTCGGTGAGCAGCTCGTCGCCGCGATTGCCATAAATGCCCGTGGCGGATGCGGAGACGAGCACTCTGGGGCGAGCGTTCATTTTTGCAAGAGCGGTGACCAGAGCGCGAGTGGTGTCGACGCGGCTCGCCCGCAACTCTTCTTTGCGCGCGGCGCTCCAGCGGCCATCGGCGATGGAGGCGCCAGCCAGATTTACGACGGCGTCAGCGCCGACGGCAGCGCCGCCCAATTCTCCCGTGGCGGGATTCCAGGAAACCTGAAAGCCTTCGTGCGATCCGGTCTGAACGACGGTTCCCGGCCTTACGAGACGGCAGACGGTGTGGCCGGCGTTTGCAAGCGCGGGGACCAGCGCGGAACCGAGCTGACCACTTGAGCCTGTCACCAGAATTTTCATCGCGATTGAACCCTGCGCTCAAGGATTTGGAGCAGAAGAGCGCGCCGTTGAAACGCTACGCAAGCGGGCTTCTGCGGTCAAGCGATGCGCGGTTCCGATAGTGTTGACGAATGCGAAGGAGATGAATTCTTCGCATCCTGTCTGCGCATCGGGCCGGATGTTGGCGCTAACCACGCAGGCTATGGCACGCCACTTTTCCGCAGGTTACAATTCTCTGGTGAACCTCTCGACACAGACCGCGCGCGTCAAAGTGCTTTTCTTTGGCCGGCTCAAGGAAATCGTAGGCCAAGCGGAAGATTCCCTCGATCTTCCCGACGGCGCGCCGATTGAAGCGGTCTTCTCCCGCTATAGTGCGAGCCATCCCGAGATCGGACGTTTTCGCGCGTCACTGGTGGCTTCTCGTAATCAGGAATTTGTGGCATGGAGCACCCCGCTTCATTCCGGGGATGAAATTGCATTTCTCCCACCGGTCAGCGGCGGCTAGCGCCGGTCCCATGCAAAAGCTTCTACAGCCCGACCTGCTTCTTCTCGTGCGCGACGCCATCGACCAGGAGACGCTCGTCCAGCATGTTCGCGCGGACGAAGACGGCGCGGTGGTGACGTTCGATGGTTGCGTGCGAAACCATTCGCACGGAAGACGCACGCTCTATCTCGACTATGAAGCGTATGAAACGATGGCGCTGGCAAAAATCCGGGAAATCTCGGAACAGATTCACGAAAAGTTTCCCATCCGCCTGGTGGCTATTGCGCACCGCCTCGGGCGGCTCGAAATCGGAGAGACCAGTGTTTTCATCGCGATCAGTTCGGCGCACCGGCCAGCGGCTTTCGACGCATGCCGCTTCGCGATCGATACGCTGAAGCGGACCGTCCCCATTTGGAAAAAAGAGTATTTCGAGGATGGAGCCGTTTGGGCCGACGGCGAAGTGCCACCTGCCCCCGTGGAGACACGGGCCGCGAAACCCGCATCTTAACGTTCAATGATCTCCACACCCCCACGTGTGCTCGCCGCAGCCGGTGCTGTTTTAGCGGCGTTGTTGGTGGCCGGAGTCGCGATTTCACAAGACAAGCCGGACCGGCCGCCGTGGGCGCAACCGAGACCTAATTTGCCGGCCAATTCTTCGACTGCCACTGTCACGCCGCCCATCCCGACGTCGGCGCCAACTCCGCCGCCGGGGGGCATCGTGCCAACGCCGGAGCAGCCATTGCGGCCGCCCGAGGATCCAAACGCGCAGCGCGGAAAAATTAAGGTCAAAGTGGACCTCGTCAACATTTTGGCGAGCGTGCTGGACGAGAAAAACCGGCCCGCGCCGGATCTGCCTGTGGAAGCCTTTCAAATTTACGAAGAAGGCGTGCCACAGAAGATCGAAGTGTTTGAATCAGAAACGAAGCTGCCGCTGGACCTCGTGCTGATGGTGGATTCGAGCCTCAGCGCAAACATGGATATCGCCTTCGAGAAGGAAGCCGCGGCGCACTTCATCCGGCAGGTGCTGCGCCCGGGAGACCGGTTGTCTGTTTTTGCGTTCGACGAGAACGTGACGCAGCTCGCCGGATTTTCCGACAATGTTTCCGCATTGCAGACGGCAGTACGGAAGATTCCGCCCGGCTCCGGGACATCAATTTATGACGCCATCCTGCTTGGTGCGCGCTCGCTGGAGCGCCGCGGAGAAGAGCGCCGCAGGGTGATCGTGCTGATTACGGATGCCGGCGAAACGACGAGCCGAACCGATTTCGACGTGACGCGGCGCGAGGCGGTGCGGTCGGATGCGTTGCTCTATACGATCGTCGTGCGTCCGGTGAAGAACGAAAGCGGACGAAACACCGCAGGCGAACATGCGCTCGAGACCATCACGGAAACGACCGGAGGCGACATGTTTTATCCGGACACGGCGCGGGAACTGGACACCATCTTCGACGTGATCGACCGAGAACTGCGGACGCAGTACCGGCTGGGCTACTATCCGACGCCACGGGGTCCGGCGAATACTTATCGCAATGTCGAGGTGAAGGTTCTCAACGGCGACTATCACGTTCGCGCGCGAAAGACGTATTTGACCGGTCCTCAGTAAACCCTCGCCCCCACCCCCGGGGTATCCAGAGAATTGTGAGGAAGCCCATGAACACAATAGAGTTGTAGGAAATCCTGCGTGTACGCAGAGAGTGGGCACAGCGGGTTAGGACGGCTTGTCTTAGCTGACACACACCCACCCCGGGTGTTTTCCGTAAAGAGTGCGGAAAGCGATGAAAAGATGGGAGATAGCATTTTGAGCGGTGCAAAAGAGTGCGTAAGAGTATGAAAACAAAGGAAGCACAAGGACACTCGAAAGCTATGGGCGCGAATCCTGCCACACACGCGCTTCGCGCGTGGAGTTACTTCCCCTGATGTGTCGAAGTGTGTTTGCCGGTAGGCGTATTTTCCGCCACGGAGCTAGTGGAACATCCGGGCTGAAACGTCGCTCCAGAAAGCAAAAACGCCAGCACGGAGGCTGGCGGCAAGAGAGAAAACCCAATAATACCTGAGCAATACTCTACAACAGATGTTAAGGGTTTGTCAAGGGGGATTTCGAGGCCCAGTTGAGGGGTGCGTGGCGAGGTAATTGCGATGTGGCGAGATCGCTGTACAAAAAAGCAAGATGCCGGGCTCCCGACCTGTCGGGATAAATTCCGCCCGGCGCCTACAAAGAGTAGGGGCTGGGCAAGCCTCGCCCCTGCACGGACCGCTGGCGTTAACACCCACTCGAAGTGCTAGCGTTAGCCGTTGCACAAACCGCCGGCGTTGGCCCGTCGCGGACCGACGGGATCGCTGCTCGAGGTCCGGGCGGATTCAGAAGCTGGATTGGCTTTATGGCTTCTTGATGTCCGTGTCGGCCTGTTCGATGCTGCCTTTGACCAATTCGGATTTTACTTCGGATTTTTGTCCGGCGAGGACGTTGACGTCGGTCTCAAAGGTGCGATAGCCGGGGAGCTCGATTTTGATACGGTGCTTGCCAGGGCTAACGAGCAGAGAATGAAATCTGCCACCCAATTCGCTGGCGTGGCCGACATAGCTGCCATCGAGAAAGACGGCAGCGCGTTTGGGCTGAACGGTGATTTTCAGCTCCGATGTGACATCGGGAGTCGTGGCGCCGGGAAGCAGGTGCATGGAGACTTGAATCGATTGAGCCTCACCCGGCTCGACGACGATGTCCTGATTCAAGTCCGCATATCCCTTTTGGCGAACAGAGATCTGGTGTTTTCCCGGAAGCAGGAGCACTTTCTTGTTTCCCTTGAGCTCCTTTACATAGCCGACATAGTTGCCGTCGATCCAGACACCCGAATCCCGGTCCAATTGCGTGTCGCCTTCGAAGCGCACTTCACCCATGACCTTACTATCCTGTGCGGAAAGAAGAGCAGCGCCAAAGGAGAGAAAAAAGAGCGCCAGCAAAGCAGCCGCGGGCCCGAGCTTGCTTAATTTGAACATGATTTGCCTCGCTTTCAGGATGGGATTCTATTTTAACGCGAACGCGAAGGAGACGCCGCAAGAAAGGTCGAGTTTCGCGGAGATTTTTTCGTTGGTTGGGAAAGTGACGCATTGCGTTTTTTATTTGGAGCAGGTGGTAGAGTGAAGGGCACGTTTTGGCGTGGAGGAGAAGTTCGAGCGCGGACAGCGACATTCCGATGAGCAAGGATTATCTCAGCGCAGCGATTGAGATTGCCCAGGAGGCGGGCAAGATTCTGCGGGAGGAGTTCGACCGGCCGGTGCAGATTGCGTACAAAGGCGACGTGGACCTGGTGACGCAGGCGGACAAGCGCTCCGAGCAAGCGATTGTGGCGCGGTTGACGAAATATTTTCCGGAGCATTCGATCGCGGCGGAAGAAGGAAGCGGGCACGAAGGCGGGACGGAGTTTCGGTGGCACGTCGATCCGCTGGACGGGACGACGAATTTCGCGCACGGGTATCCGTGTTTCGCGGTGTCGATTGCGCTGGCGGAGCGCGGGGCGCTGCTGGCGGGCGTGGTCTACAACCCCATTTATGAGGAGTTGTTTGCCGCAGCGAGAGGAGCGGGCGCGACGCTGAATGGGAAGAGAATTTTTGCGTCGCGGGTGAGCACGTTGGCAACCAGCCTGCTTTGCACTGGATTTCCGGTACACAAACGGCTGGCGACACCGAACATTCAGTATTATTGGGATTTCACGATGCGGTCGCATGGAGTGAGACGCGACGGTTCGGCGGCGCTGGACCTGGCTAATGTGGCGGCGGGGCGCTTCGACGGATTTTGGGAATTTGGATTAAAGCCATGGGACACGGCCGCGGGCGTGTTGCTCATTGAGGAAGCGGGCGGCAAAGTCAGCGACTTCGAAGGGCACCCCTACCCGCTCGGCGGCCCGGTGATTCTGGCTACGAACGGCTTGATTCACGAGGAGACGCGCGAAGTGGCGCTGGAGATTTCGCGGCGCGATCCGGCTGCGCCGCTGCGGCGGTAATTCCCATTCTGAACTTCCTGTTGCACTTACAAAAAGCTATCAGGCCACTTACGATTTCCTAACCTTGCCAGAGCTAACTTTTCTTGGCAACGAGACGGTGTGTTGCGCCCCCTCGAAGGCGCTCAAATTTCCCTTCGAAAATTCGTTGCCGAAGAACAGTCCAGGAGAGAGATATGCGTATGTTGGCGACGAAAAGATGGCCGTTGCTGGCGATCGTGACCACGATACTTCTTGCGAGTCTTGCTCCAAGTGCATCGTTTGCGGACGACGACAAGGATAAGAAGAGCGAGCCAGCGAAGGCCGCGCCAGCCAAGCCCGACGCTCCCGCGCCCCTGACGGAGCGCGAGCGGATGCTACTGGATCGCGTGGAACAGCTTGAGAAGCGTGTGGCAGAGCTGGAGGCGAAACAGCCTGCTGGAGCGGCGCCAGCTGCGCTCAAAGAACCGAGTGAGTCCGGCACGGCGGCAGCAGGCGTTTCTGCGACTGCGCCGGCAGCCGAGGCTACGGCCGCGCAGCCCAAGCCAGCAGAAGCTGCCCAATTGGCAGCCGCGCCAAGCGCGGGTGCGGCCGTGGGGGCGACCCCAGCTTCGCCGGATTCAACTAACGCTGGAAATAGCGGGGAGACGGCAGCACCTGGAACAGCCACCGCTGCCGCGGTGGGTCAGGACCAGAACGCGCAGGCGAACGCGGCTGCCACAACGGGAAAGCCGGCCAATGTGGAGCCATTTTCGGATGCGGACTGGACGTGGTTGAACGGCAGTCCCCGGACAAAAGACATTTATTGGGACTCGAAGTTTTTTACGCCGGAAATCAGAGTCGACACAAACTACGTCGCTGACTTCAACCATCCAGAGGACCATACCATCGACGGATCAAGCGAGTTGTTTCGGTCGTACGAAGTGCAGTTGGAACAGCTCGGCCTGGGCGGCGACTTCCACTATGACAACGTCCGCGGCAGGTTTATGACGCAGTTTGGCATGTATTCCGCGACAACGCCGCGGAACGACGCAAGCCCGGGGCACGGACAATGGGATTTGGATACTGCCTATCGCTACTTAGCGGAAGCCTACGGCGGATACCACTTCAATGTGCTGCACGGGGTCAATGTGGACGCGGGAATCTTCTTGTCGTATATCGGATTGTTCAGCTACTACAATTTCGACAACTGGGCTTACCAGCCTTCGTATGTTTCTTCAAACACGCCGTGGTTCTTCAATGGCGTGCGAGTGCAGATTTTTCCGACAGCACACTTGAAAATCGAGCCGTGGTTCATAAACGGCTGGCAGTCTTACGCCTCAGCCAACCACTCGCCCGGCTTGGGAGGACAGATTAAATGGACGCCGAGACCCTGGCTGAACATCATTTCCAATAACTATGGGTTGGGTCAGGACGACCTGTTCGTCAAGGGGCGCAGCCGGATACACACGGACAACAGCGTTGAGGTCAAGTACTACGACAATCCGGAAAAGAACCTGGACAAGATGGCATTTTCGCTGACGGGAGACTTGGGGTGCGAGTACGGCGCCGGGGTGAGCTGCTACGGGGATCGGAAAGGCGGGCCCAAGCAGAGCTTTATAGGGTATATGGCGTACAACCGATTCTGGTTTCACAACGATTTGTTCGGAGTGACGGTGGGCGGGGGACAGATCAACAACCCAGGCCGCTATCTGGTGCTCATTCCGCCGATCAATGGAGAAACGGCGATTTCGGCGGCAACAAATTCGCCCTACTTTACAGGGAATCCTGGCGATCCGTATAAAGCCTGGGATTCATCATTTACCTTTGACTATATGCCAAAGCAATACATAACATTCCGTGCGGAATATGATTATCGCCATGCCAGCGTTCCCTACTGGAGCGGCGCGGGCGGCATAACGCCACCGGGCGGGAATAATGGTTCTCCACAATTTTACGCTTGCAGCAATGGCAGTTCTTCAGGCCAGGGCTCGCTGAGTCCTGCGGAGGCGGCTTGCGGGGGAGGACTCAGCAGTTTATGGTTCCCGGATCTTCGCAAGAATGAGTCGTTTATCGATCTCTCTATTATGGTGAAGTTTTAGACGCGCCGGGAGTAGCAGGCAGGCAAGGCGCACGCCTACGCAAAACGCGAATCCAGCAAATCAGGAAACTTGAGTCCGATGCATGAGAGCGATTGGATCTGGTGGTGGGGCTGTGCGGAGGGTGACGCAACTTCTGCAGCCGACGAGTTGCGAAATTCGTTACGATTCCATCACATCTCCAGTCATCTCCACCCCCACGCGTGCCTAGCTCGATATACCGTATAGAGTGATGCCAACGGGCAATTATCGCGTTCACTCGGAGGAGGTTTCTCGAAATGTATAAGGTCGTCGCGCTACTTACGATGTGGTTTGCACTTTACCCAGCCTGGAACCCCCAAAGTGAAGAAGTCATGGACTGCTACAAACGTTGCAGGGTGACGCCGCTGGGAGATCCGGAACTGGATCGCCAGGAGATCGTAAACCTGGAGAAAGAAGCCGCGACCGCGATTCAACACAACGATGGAACTTTCTTCCGGCGCGTGTACAGCGATGAGTTTACGGGAACGCTTTCGCGTGGAGAGACGGTTAACAAGACTTCTTTTATCAATGCGGTGCAATCGACGGCAGTCCGCTATCAGTCGTTCTATGCGACCGATATCAAGGTGCGGATCTACCGGGATATGGCCGTGGCGACGTGTTTGTGGTCCTCGCGAATTGTAGTGAACGGGCAAGTTGCAGGCACGCAGATGCGCGCCATGCACGTCTATATGAACGGAGGAGGCGGCTGGAAAGTGGTTGCCGGGCAGGACAGTCCGTTGCCGCCGTACATTGCGCAAGCGCTGTAGAAATTTGCCGGTTGGCTGTTTGCGGAATCTCCAGAACATTATTCATAGCGCAGGGCAACCATTGGGTCGACACGCATGGCCCGCCGGGCGGGCACATAGCAGGCCAATAGTGCAACGCCGACGAGAAGAAATGCGACGCCGAAGAAAGTGACGGGGTCGGTCGGTTTCACGCCGTAAAGCAGACTCGAAATCAATTTAGTCAATGCGAAAGCGCCTGCCAGGCCGAAGGCTACGCCGGCGAAGGCAAGCCGCGCGCCACGGCCGATCACGAGACGCCAGATGTCGCCGGGCCGAGCGCCGAGGGCCATACGAATTCCGATTTCATTCGTGCGCAGACTGACGACGTAACTCATTACGCCATAAATCCCCATGGCGGCGAGCAGAAGAGCGAGGCCGGCGAAGACGCCGAGAAGAAGTGTGGAGAAGCGGCGCGGAGAGACTGAGCCGGAAAACAGTCTGTCCAACGTGATCACATGCGTTACTGGAAGGGTGGGATCGAATTTGTGAATTTCGGCGACGGCGGCCTGGGCCAGGGCTGCGGGATCGGTCGCGGTTCGAATGACGGTGTACCTGGGCCAGCCCTGGCTGTAGTAGACGTCGAGAGTTGGAGCGGCATCCAGACCGTATTGGTGGACGTTGCCAACGACGCCGACGATCGTCAGCCAGCACGGCTTAGGATCGAACGAGCACATATTGATGCGCTTTCCGATGGGATCGCCTCCGGGCCAGAATTTTTGCGCGAGGGCCTGGTTCACGACGATGGTCTGGCTGGAGTAGTCGTGAGGGTCCAACGGGCGGCCCATGATCAGCGGAATCCCCATGGCGGCAAAATAGCCGGGGCTTGCGCTGCGCGTTTCCGCAACGGGACGAGCGCCGTTCGCGGGGAGCGGCTGGCCTTCCACAACGAATCGGGAGGCAGAGCGCATGGCGGAGCCGAGAGGGAGTACCGTCACACCGCCGACGGCCTTTGCGCCGGGCAGGGCGAGAATGCGTTGGGAAAGCTCATCGAATTGCAGGGATTTGTCGCGATCGTGAGCGAGCTGCTGATCGACAGTAAGCTGGTTTTCTTGGGCGGCTGACAATTGGGGCTGGTCGACTTCAAGCGCAAGAATGTGGTCGCGTTGGAAGCCGGGGCTGACTTCGAGTAAGCGATGAAAGCTGCGAATCAGCAAGCCGGCGCCGACGAGAGGAATCAGGGCAAGAGCGATCTCGGAAACAACGAGAAGACTGCGGAGTTTTTGCCCCCCAGCGGCGCCTGCGGTTCTGGTTCCTTCTTTCAGGATGTTGTGAAGGTCCTGTTTCAATGTCTGAAGAGCGGGAATCAAGCCACAAACGAGACCCGCAAGAAAACTTACGGTGACCGTGAAGACAAGCACCGCACCATCGAGACCCGTGCCCTTTATGTTTGCGAGATCGGAGGGAACGACGGCGCTCAGGACGCGAAGGCCTGCGACGGCTAGAAGAATGCCGAGCACTCCGCCGAGCAGAGAGAGCAGGATACTTTCCGTAAGCAACTGCGCAAGCAGCTGTGATCGGCTTGCGCCAAGCGCCACGCGCAGGGCAATCTCTTTTTGCCGCGCTGCATTGCGCGCAAGAAGCAAATTGACGATGTTCGCGCAGGCCACGAGCAGGACGAGGCCGACGGCTCCGAAGAGAATCAAGAGCGCCAAGCGCATTTGAACCGCGGAGGGATCTTCCATCGGCGCCAACGAGACGCCCCAATTCTTGTGTGTATCCGGAAAGGCGCGCTCTTCCTGACGATTGAGAGTGATGATTTCCGCCTGTGCTTGAGCGATTCCGACGCCCGGCTTCAGCCGCGCCAGAATACAAAATTCATGATGCAGGTGCCTGGTGAGATCGTCACCGTACATGCTTACAGGCAGCCAAATATCGGTGGTGGGAGATAAGCGAAACTCCGCGGGAAGAACGCCGACGAGGGTGTAGCCGCTGCCATCAAGAGTGAGTGTGCGGCCCACGACGGAGGGATCCGAGCCAAAGTGATTCCGCCAAAAGCTATGACTGAGCAGAACGACCGGCGCGCTGCCTGGTTTGTCTTCTTCCGGCCTGAAGGTGCGGCCGGCAACGGGACGAATTCCCAGCAGCGAAAACAACCCGGAGGTGGCGAGTCGCGCTTCGACGCGTTCGGGCTGGCCTTCGCCGGTTAGATTGAAACCGCGCGGAGTATCCACGTAGGCAGCCACTTGAGAAAAGCTTACCGCCTCGCGCTGGAAATCCAGAAAATCGCCGGAAGACATCGGAGTTTGGGGGAAGGCTGGTAGATAAGTATTCCAGATTTGAACGAGGGCTGAAGGATCGCGATAGGGCAGGGGCTTAAGGAGGACGTTTTCGACAACACTGAAGATGGCGGTGTTGGCGCCGATGCCCAAGCCTAATGTCAGAATGGCGACGGCGGCGAATCCTGGATTCTTCCGCAATGCACGAAGAGCGTGCCGAAGGTTTTGCAAGAGGGCGTCCATAGTTTGCCTCATTCGATGCATTGTTAGACGCGTGGGCGAAAACTCCGTTTTATGGGAGTGACGACCTACTACGATGCCACAAGAGTGCGGACCGTTGTTTGGGATTTGACAGGAATAAAGGCCGAACTCAGTTGGCCGCGGAATGGCGGGGCGAGGACGATTCGAATGCGTGAAATTCGAATTGGAGCAGGGCGGGGAGGTGGGCGGCGAAATAGCTCCAGTCATGTCCGCCGGGGTACAAGTGAAATTCGTGCGGGATGTGACGCGAGGTGAGGAGTTTGTCCAAAGCTTGCGCGCCGGCGTCGAAGCCGTAGTCGTCTTCGGAACCACAATCGAAATAGATTTTCAGTCCAGCGAGATTTGCGGTGCGAACGATGGTCAGAGGGTCATTCTGCTTCCAGAATGCGGGATCGAACGGAGAGCCGAAGGCGTCGCCGAGAACACGGAGCGTGCTGAATTGGCTGGAATTTTGCGCGGTGATCTCGGGAAGCTTTTCCACCAAGGAGGCGCTGTGCGCGCCGACCGCTGCAAAGAGCTGAGGGTGCCGAAAGGCGATGTGCAGCGCACCGTAACCGCCCATGGAGATGCCGGCGATTCCACGCGATTTGCGGCCCGGCTGCGCGCGATAGCGTTTTTCGATCTCGGGCATGAATTCGCGGAGAAAGAAATCCTCGTAGCGATGGCGCCCATCGCGCGAGTTGATATAGAAGCTGGTGCCGGCGGATGGGGTCACGATTAAGAATTCGCCGAGCTGATGTTGCTCCCAGAGATCGTCAACGAGATTCAATCCACCGGAATGAATGAGCATCTGGTCGTTATCGCCCAGTCCGTGGAGAAGATAGAGGATGGGATAGCGGCGCGTTTTTTCGGTATCAAAGGTCGGCGGCAGAAGAACGCAGTAGGGCACAGAGCGATGGAGAATGGCGCTCGAGAGTGTGGCGCATTCGGCGCGTCCGGCGGCTCGCAGGATTGGGGTGAAGACGAGGACGCATCCTATCAAGAGCGCCGCGGCAGCAGCGCGCTGAATCTTATTCATACCGAAGAGCCTCGACGGGATTCAGGCGGGCAGCTCGTGAGGCAGGGTAAAGCCCGGCGACAAGGCTCACAAGGACGGCAAACAGAATTGCACCACAAACGAGCCACAACGGCACGGAGAAAACGTGCGCGGACGGTAGATTTTGACGGTGCAAATAGAGATTGGTGCCCCAGGTCACGGCTCTTCCGATGAACCAGCCAAAGATGACGCCAAGAACGCCGCCGAGCAGACCCATCACGCCCGCTTCGACAAAAAAGAGTTGTTTGACGTCGCGGTCTGCAGCTCCGAGGGCTTTCAGGACGCCGATTTCGCGGCGGCGTTCCAGGATGGCCATCACCAAGGTGTTGATAATGCCAAGTGTCGCGACCGCGAGGGCGAGGCTGCCGAAGATTGCGAGGAGAAGATCAAAAATAGTGAAGAATAATTGCAAGTTGCGCGTGGCATCGAGCAGGGAAAAGGCACCAAAGCCCATGTTCTTAACCGCAGTTTCGATGCCTTGTACTTGTGTCGGACTTTTTGCCCGGACGGTCAAGCTTGGATAGTTTGGTTTTCCGCTCGTTGCGCGAACGGCATCGCGCAGGTCGTTCACTTGCGCCGCGCGAAGCGTGGATGCCACCTCGAGCGGAATGAGCAAACGGCCGCTGCCGAATCCGCCGAATCCCGCCGCAGGTTCCGTTTCCACGATGCCAACGATGTGGAGCGTTTTTTCGCGCGGAACGATGGAAAATCCACCCGCGGAAATATTCTTGGCATCACCAACGTTTGCACCGCTCTGCGGCGGAAGCGCCTCGCGCTCAGCGTAGCGAACGACAAGATCCTTGCCGATCAAGGACGAGGTCTGCGGAGACAAATCCTTGGCAAGTTCGATTTGCAGAATTGCTTCATCTGCGTTCGGACCCGAGAAAAAACTGCCCTGTATTCCGTCGAACGAACCGTTCCCGCGCGCGGAAGCAGGCACTCCTGCAACGATCGTCGAGTAAGGGGTGCCGTTGTAGCGAATCTCGGTCGGGAAACGGATCTGCGGGTAGACTTCCAAAACGTTGGGCAGATGGGCCAGTTCGTTTCGAGCGTCTTCATCGAGCTCGCGGGCTTCCTTCATGGGCTCGGCGTTTGCCGCGGTCCTTCGCATGCCCTCTATATTTCTGCGTTGCGTGACGATCACCGTATCGAACAGACCGGAATTCGAGAGACGCCTCGTGGCCAGCTCCTGCAAGCCAACACCAAGCGAGAGCATCGCGACAAGCGATGCCACGCCGACCGCGACGCCAAGCGTTGTGAGGGAGTTTCGCAGGATCGACTCCCGTAGATTGCGGAGGGCGAGCTCGCCGAGATCTCCCGCTTTCATGATTTCACCCCATCGCTCACCAATTTCCCATCGGCAAGCGAAGCGATGCGATCCGCGAACTTTTCCGCGAGCGGCTTTTCGTGCGTCACCATGACGATGGTCATTCCGAGGTTTTTCTGGATTTCTTTCAGCAGCAGCATGATGGATTCGCCCGTCGCGCTGTCAAGGTTTCCGGTCGGCTCGTCGGCAAACAAAAGCGAGGGCCGGTTCACGAGCGCGCGCGCCAAAGCCGCGCGCTGCTGCTCACCACCCGACATCTCGCCCGGCCGATGCCCCAAGCGCTTTTCGAGGTGCACGCGTTCGAGGGCTTCCTGCACGCGTTGTGCGCGTTCGCCGCGGTCAACCTCGGCGAGCCGGAGAGGCAGCTCGACATTTTCCTGGAGCGTCATTCGAGGCAGCAAATTGAAGGATTGAAAGACCATGCCGACGGTTCGGCTGCGGTAGCGCGCGAGGTCAAGCGAGCTCATCTCGGAAAGATTCTTGCCCTTCGCGAAAATAGCCCCGCCCGTGGGACGGTCCAGCCCGGCCATCAGATTCAACAAGGTGGATTTACCCGATCCGGAGCTTCCGAGCAGGGCGACGAACTCACCGGAATGAATTTCGAGCGTTACATCTTCGACGGCGCGAATCACGGCGGTGCCCATAAGGTACTGCCGCGAGACGTTCCGCGCGTGAACAGCCACACCATTGCCTGTCGTCGTCATCATCGCCTCTCGATGTTACTACGCATCGTGCATGGCCTGTGTTACCAACGGATGCGCCGCAGTTGCGAGGGAGGCCGAGGCACGACGTCGGACCGCGATAGAAGCCAATGGGAGGCTCCAGATTGTGGGCGCGAAGATTATCTTGACACGCAAAACGTCTGCTGCTATTTTCTTAGCAGGTATGCTAGAAAAATAGCACATGAGACTAAAACCAAAACCGAATACGCTTTCGCGCCGCGAACGGCAGATCATGGACATCCTCTACCGGCTCGAGCGGGCCTCCGTCGGGGAGGTGCTTCGAGAAATGGCCGGGAAGCCAAGCTATTCGACGGTTCGCGCGCAGCTTCGCGTCCTTGAGGAAAAAGGGCATGTGCAGCATGAGGAGCACGGCTTGCGCTACGTATACGCTCCGGCGGTGCCGCGCGAAGTGGCCAGGCGCTCCGCTCTGCGGCACCTGGTGGAAACATTTTTCGATGGGTCGACGGAAAAAGTGGTCGCGACGCTTCTCGGCGGGGAAGTCGCGCGAATCTCGCCGGAAGAACTGGAACGCATTGCCCGGTTGATTTCGAAAGACATAAAGGAGAGCTGAGCATGATCACGCTGGCTGAGGCTGAGCTCGCAGTCGCGTTTCTTGCAGCGTGCTTTGGTAAGGTAAGCATTCTGTTGGTGCTCGCTTGGGCGGCCGTCGCCTTCCTGCGAAAGCAGTCGTCTGCATTGCGACATCACCTGTGGGCGGCGGCGATCCTCGCGTCACTGTTGCTCCCTTTATTCACGTGGCTGCTTCCCGCATGGAATAGTGCCGCCCTACGCGGCACGGCCGCTCTTTGGCATGCGTCGCACGAGGGCGCATTTGATCTTGCGTTGCCCCCGCTCCCCTCAACTGCCATCAACGTTTCGGCTAGTACTTCCTTTCTTCACAATTGGCCGCTTTTTGTTTTACTGCTTTGGGTTCTTGGTTTTGCTCTCGTCGGCCTTCGCCTCGCGACGGGCATTGCACGCTTAGCTTGGATCTCTGCGCAGGCAACGCCACTCTTTGATGACGTGTGGATGACCGATGTTCTTACACTCTCCCAGTCGTTTGGGATTCGCCGCAGCGTTCGTCTTCTCGAGTGCGACAGTTCTTTGGCGATGCCACTCACGTGGGGAGTGAGTGCCCCCGTGATCGTGCTCCCTGCACATGCTGAGAAGTGGCCCGCGGACCGGCGCAGGATCGTTTTGGCCCATGAATTGGCTCACATTGCCCGCCACGATTGGCTGTTGCAGATCTGTGCGGAGTTGGCGCGCTGCTTCCATTGGTTCAATCCGCTATTTTGGCTGGCTGCCCAGCGGTTGCGGCAGGAAAGCGAACGGGCATGCGATGACGCCGTGCTGCGCTGTGGAATTGCGCCGAACGACTACGCCAGCCAACTACTCGATCTCGCAAGGACGCTAAAAAACAAGGGTGGCGCGTGGTCCACTGCTCTGGCCTTCGCGCGCCCAACAAATCTTGAAAGGAGATTTGCAGCCATGATGAATCCCTCCATCAATCGCAGAAAGTTATCGATTGGAACGAAATCGCTCGTTCCGATGTTTGCCTTATGCCTGCTGGTGCCGCTAGCGGCCTTGCGCTTGCCCGCCCAGGATTTGGCGGGGAAAACTTCCGGGTTGATCCACGATCCGAGCGGAGCAGCCGTGGCGAACGCCACGATCGTAATGTCCAATCACGAAACCAACACGATCGACATGACAACATCCGACCGCGACGGCAACTTCGTTTTCAAGGCGCTGCCTGCCGGAAATTACGAGTTGCAGGTTTTTAAGCCTGGATTTCAGACCTACCAAGTTCCAAGGGTTTCGCTCGACGCCGGCCGAGATCTTTTTGAAACGCTCACTTTGGAAGTGGGAGCAATCACCGAACACGTGATGGTGGTTCCCGATAACTCGACAAGAGCCGTTCCGGTTGAGAAGGCCAAAGGTAAGGCCTCTCGGCTAAGCATCGGCGGGAATCTCGAGGCGGCTAAACTCACGGACAAAGTTCAACCTATCTATCCACAGTCTGCCAAAGAAGCCGGCGTCTCAGGCACGGTCATTCTGCACGCGGTCATCAGCAAAGATGGGCGACCATTGTCTTTGCGTGTGATGAACAGCCAGATCGATCCTGACCTCGCGCGCTCCGCAGTGGAAGCCGTCAGCCAGTGGCGCTACACGCCCACGCTGCTAAATGGAGAGCCCATTGAGGTGGATACCACCATCAATGTGACGTACTCGCTCAAGCCATAAGAAAGGCCTCCCACAAGACTTGCTTCAGGCGCAGTTTCTCGATTAGAGACCGTTCGAAATGCCGCGGGCTTGGCTTTTTCTCTCCGGCCAAGCCCGCGGCCAGACTCGATTCAGCACAACGTGGTCAGTAATTTTCTTCTGAGGCTCGCTCTTCTTCTACACTTCCTTTGACAAGAGTGACGTTGATCCGACTGGCGCGATTCAGTCGATTGCGATTCTATTGATTTCCTTGCGTGAGCGTTTTCTGAAGAAGCGTCTTGCGCGCTGCGAGGGTTTGCGTGGCAAATAGCGAGAACTTTGACTTGGTTGTGATTGGGTGCGGCCCCGCGGGCGAAAAGGCGGGCGCTCAGGCTGCGTATTTCGGCAAGCATGTCGCAATTATCGAACGGGCGCCGGACGTAGGGGGAAGCTGCATCAACACGGGCACGGTGCCCAGCAAGACACTGAGAGAGTCGGCGCTTTATTTTTCCGGATTGAAGCAGCGAGGACTCTACGGGATCGACTACTCGCTCAAGGAAAACCTTACCGTACAGGACTTTATGCGCCATGAGCGCGCCGTTGTGGAAATGGAGCGGCAGAGGATCCTGAAAAATTTGGATCTGCACCAGATCGAACTGGTTCGCGGGCAGGCGGCGTTTGAGGACGCGCACACCGTGATTGTCGCTGATGCAAACGGCAGCCGGAGATTGCGGGGCGCCATCATTTTGATTGCGACAGGCTCGAAACCGCACCGGCCTCCAGAGATTGCTTTCGACGACGTTCACACATTCGATTCGGATACGTTTTTGCAGATGGAGCGCATTCCGAAGAGCCTCGCTGTGATTGGAGGAGGCGTGATCGGCTGCGAATATGCATCGATCTTCGTGGCGCTCGGAGTGGAAGTCACGCTTGTCGACGGGAGAGACCGGCTGCTTCCGTTTCTCGACGCGGAAATCTCGGACCGCCTGCGGGACCGCTTGGCGGCCCTCGGCATGCGCTTCTTGTTCAACGAGCGTCCCGTGAAAGTGGAAAACTCATCGGCGGGAGTTCGCCTTGCGATGACAAGCGGCAAGACGCTCGAAGTTGAAACGGCGCTTTTCGCGGCTGGCCGGCGTGCTGCGATTGACGGCTTGGCCCTGGAGAAGGCCGGCCTCGCGCTCAACGATCGCGGACACATTCCGGTCGACGAAAACTTCCGGACCAGTGCCGCGAACATCTACGCGGCGGGCGACGTGATTGGATTTCCCGCGCTCGCTTCCACATCGATGGAGCAGGGCCGCGTCGCGGTGTGTCACGCATTTGGCTTCCAGTACAAGCAGCGCGTTGCGTCCATGCTGCCGATGGGGATTTATACGATTCCGGAGATCTCCGCCGTGGGAGAGACGGAAGAGTCCTGCAAAGAAAAGAAGATCGATTACTGCGTTGGACGGGCGCACTACGAGAACAATGCTCGCGGGCACATCGCGGGAGATACTTCCGGGATGCTCAAACTGATCTTTGCGCGTGCGGACCGGAAGCTTTTGGGCGTGAGCTTAATCGGGGAGAGCGCCACCGAACTTATCCACATCGGATTGACGATTCTCGACAACGGCCAAACGATCGACGAGTTCATCCAACAGGTATTCAATTATCCGACGCTCAGCGAGACGTACAAGTATGCGGCTTATGATGGGCTTGGCAACCTAGCCGGGCACAAGCTGCGCGAAGGCTAGCCGCAGGCGCCAAGTTCTGGCATTCTCAACACCAGAAGCAAGATGAAGCGCGTCCTCTCATTCCTCTTTGTTTGCGCTACCGCCGTTGCCCTCATTTTCTTTGCTGGTGAGAGCGGTGCACGATCAGAGCCTGAGCAACGGATAGCAGCGCAGACGTATCTTGGATTCGACCTCAACATTTTCCCCGGCACGAACGCGCTTCCCGTGTTGCGAAAGACATTTGCGTTCGGCGGTTATTGGCTGAGTCCTCCGCCGGGTGAGAAGTCGAATAGTTGGAGCGGAAAACGGGAGGAAATGCGCGAGCAACAATTTGGGTTTTTGCTTCTCTATCTGGGACGCGAAAGCCGGGAGCTGCGAAATCTGGCAACGGCAAGGGAGAAGGGAAGTCTCGACGCAAGGAACGCTGCCGCCGCAGCGAAGAGAGACGGGTTTCCCGCGCAAGCAATCCTTTTTCTGGATATCGAGGAAGGCGGGCGCTTGCCCGAGACTTACCACGCGTATTTGCAAGTGTGGGCCAAACAGTTGGAGGAAGCCGGTTATCGTGCCGGCGCTTATTGTTCCGGAATGCCGGTGAGAGAGGGGCCGGACGCCACGATTACGACGGCAGATGACATCCGGGCGCACGCGCCGTCGCAGGATTTTACATTTTATGTTTTCAACGATGCTTGCCCGCCGTCACCAGGTTGCGTTTTCTCGCAGACTCCGAGTGCGCCGGCGAACAGCGGCATCCCGTTCGCGGCGCTATGGCAATTCGCGCAATCGCCGCGGCGGAAGCAATTCACGGCGCATTGCGCACCAGGATACAGCGCGGATGGAAACTGCTACGCTCCGGGCGATTCCGCCCATGCTTGGCTTCTTGACGTGGACTCCGCAACCTCTGCTGATCCTTCGAACGGCATGTAATCTCTAAACGAAAAAGGGCGGCGAGCGCCGCCCTCATTTATCGATTTGAAATCAGATCCGCTTAGATCTGTCCCATGCCACCGTCCACGTGCAGTTCTTCGCCTGTGATGTAGGACGAATCCGAGGAAGCAAGGAATGCGACAACCCGGCGACTTCTTCTGGTTGGCCAAACCGCTTCATCGGCACCCTCGCGGAAATGTTCTTTGCAAACTCGTCCTCCGCTTCCTGCGGCAACCCCGTGCGTCCGAAAATGGTCGTCTCGATTGGGCCAGGAGCGACGGCGTTGACGCGCGCGCTCAATCCGTTGGATTCCGCGGAAACTTGAGGTAGGGCAACCGCACCCCATTGATGGAAATCTGATCCGCACGGATATTCGCCGGCGCCTGGAAATTCGCCGCGCCGCCATTCGTCACATAGTCGTCTTGATCGACCCCATCTCCGCTAACACCAAGCCCGCCCACGAGAGTGCCGTTGCGATATAAGCCGACGCTTCCTGGAAAAAAGACTATGCCACTCTTGTTCACGTTGGGAGGTCCTGGTTGAAATCCCTGCGTGCAAGGATTTGCCAGGTCTTGCAGGAAGAGGTTGAAGAACGGTCCAGCGGCAGTGCCATCGATGCCCGGCGGAAACAAGGGTTCCGCGCCAAAACCGATGGTGCGGTTGGTGACGGCCGTGCCCATGGGGACTTGATTCAGGTCGGCCGCCGTTCTCGTCGAGCTATTGAAGTACACCATGTTTCGCGCTTTGCTGACCGCGACGTCAATACTGAAAACGGTTGAATCCTGCATTCGGCGCAGGCCGATGATGGTGCCATCTAGATCCGAAACTGCGATCGTCATGCGCGCACGCGACCCGATCGGCAGGCGAATCGCGGCGCGTGTTTGGTCTGCGGTCGCTTCCGCGTTGTCCAAGATGCTTTGAACATCCGTGGCGCTCAAACCGCCCAGTGGTCCGGCGGCGGGCGTGATCAAATCGCCTTCGGGAGGTTGCCCCGAACTATCTCCAGGCGAAACTAGAAATGATCCGGTGCCGGCAACGGGGCCAGCCGAGACCCCAGTGGGCAGCGAAGTTTGCGTGACGAAGGGAAGCGTCACTCCATTGAGCGAAATCGCTCCAGGGGCAGCCGGCGTTGGCCCAAAGGAGTCTGACGGGCCGGTGTGCTGAGTGGTCGATCCAACGAAAGCGGCATACTCGGCGACGGTGAGATCGCTCGAAGAGGTCACCACGCCGACTCCGCCAAGCACGACATTCTGATAAAAGATCGGCACGCCGCCAGGATTGACGGCGAGGGGACTCGAATCCATGGCGTCGACTTTGCCCGTGAGCACGCCAGGTCCGAAACCTCCTCCCAGCGCGAGAGAAGGAGGAATCTGACTCTGAAAACTCGCACCACTGACCAGCGTGCAGCCGCGATTCGTGTTCTCGATTCCGTATAGCGCAGCCGGGGGTTGATTGGTTACGCCAGGAGGAAAATGAATCCCGCTGATGAAACGCACGGTCCGTGAGGACAGCGGTGCCTGGTCGTTGCTGAAAAAGGCTCCGGTACGAGCAAGAGCGACGGCAACATCGTTTGCATCCAGGGTTTGCCCGAAATTGCCCGTTGTCGTGGTTGGTGCGTTTTGCGTGCGAAATACGCCCAGCACAAATCCTGCCCGGTCTACCACGGCAACCACCATGTCCACGTTCGCTGAATTCACGGCGGCTTGCACGATGTTTTGAACGTCGGCGACCTGAAGAGGCTGGACAGGCGGGACTGGAGGCGGCGACACAGGCGTGCTGCTTCCGCCGCCGCAACCTAACAACAACATGGCCAGGACGGCGGCAACTCCGATCGCGAGCAAGATGCACATGGCCAGCGTCCTGTTGCGCCGTTCCAGCGTGCGATGGGCCGCGACCGGCCGCCGAATCGAGTGTTCCGTTTGCATGAAGGGTATCTTCCTTACTAACACGCCGTTCAGCGGCCCTCAATCCTTCACGGCGCTCGAGATTCCAATTGGTGAACAATTGCTTAGGCCGAGCGATGTTATCGACTGTGTTCACGCGGCGCGGAAATGGGTTGCCCCATCGGGTCCGATATTGTTAGCTAGAATGCGATCCCTTTTACTTGCGCAAATTCTGCCGGGCCGCAGGCATGCTATCTCTCTTTTTGCGAAATAATCGAAGCGTCGTTTGGGCGGCTGGCGCCGCCGTTCTGATGGCATTTTTCGGAACCGGCAGGGCGTTGGGTTGGCAAGAAGCTGCGGCTGCGCAGCAGTCCCAAACCGCGCCGGCAGGACAAGCGACGCTGCAAAAATCCAGCGAAGCCACGCCCGCGCAGCGCATCCCCCGTCAACAAGCCCTAACCACTGCCGCTCTCGATGGGGTCGTGCGCGAGGCCATATCGCCCACGGAAACGCGGCCAATTGCCGGTGCCCAACTGACGCTTCGTCATTTGCAAACGGGGCAAATTGTGCGCGGCACATGTTCCGCAGAAGGCGTTTTTCGAATTCTGTTACTAGCTCCCGGCCATTACGAATTACGTGTCGAAGCCGAGGGACACACTCCGTTTTCCATCTCCGATCTAACGCTCAATGCCAATGAAGTCACCACGCTTGAAATCTCTTTGTTGAGTGCCAGTAGCACGGTGCTTCGATCTCGCCTGCCGAGGCTGCCTGAGCTTGGCCCGGCTCCTCCTCCAGGTCCATCGGCTTCACTAGGCAGCTATCGCGAATTTCGTCATCGACTAGATTCCGATCCAAAATACATCACGGAATTGGCGCCGGAATATCTGCCGCCCGTCGCCGATATTTACAACGCCGTTCCCAACCGGTGGGCGCTCGATCAGCCTGACTATCGCCGTTACCCGCAGAAGGGAGAATATATCTACACCAAGCCCCACTGGTACGACCCTTTCAATCGCAATCGCTTCAAAGGAGATGAACCGATCTGGCCCGAACTTTTTGGTCAGCAAATTTTTCTGAACATCACAGCCACATCGGACACGTTCTTCGACGGCCGTCGTGTGCCCTCGCCGAGCGGAGTAAGCACCGCCGAACCGGGGACACCTGGTTTTTTTGGCCGTGGCGAGCAGGCATTCGTGGATCAGACGTTACGCTTCAGTTTCGATCTCTTCCATGGCGACGCGTCTTTCAAACCGGTCGATTGGCGCATTCGCATCACGCCGGAATTGAGCCTGAATGATCTCGACGTCCGCGAACTTGGGATTGTCAGTCCCAATGTACTCGCTGGCACAAATCGTTTTGATGATCATCTCGGCTTTCAGGAAGCGTTTGTCGAAGTGAAGCTGCACGACCTGAGCGACAACTACGATTTCATTTCGGCTCGTGCCGGCATCCAGCAATTCAACGCGGATTTTCGTGGTTTTCTTTTCGTCGATGAGCAACCTGGCCTGCGCATTTTCGGCAACGCGGACAGCGATCGCATCGAGTACAACGCCGCCTACTTTCAACTTCTCGAAAAAAACACAAACAGCGGCCTTAACAGTTTCGATCGCCGCCACCAACAAGTGGTCCTGGCAAATGTCTATGTGCAAGACTTTCTCTTCCCCGGCTACACTGCGGAGTTCGTCGGCGCGTGGAACAAAGACGACCCGAGCGTTCATTACGACGACAACGGTTTTCTTGTCCGCCCTGCGCCGATCGGCAGCATCGTGAACCAAGGTCCGGGAGGAGGGCCTCTCGCGCATGGAATTCGCGTCGGCTACTTCGGCTGGCTCGGGAGCGGCCATATCCGCCGGCTGAATCTGACGCATGCTTTTTATCAAGCGGTTGGCGAAGATACATTCAATCCCATCGCGGGGAGGCCCGTGACGGTCAATGCGCAGATGGCGGCCGTCGAGCTTAGTTACGACCACGACTGGATTCGTTACCGCGTTTCTACTTTCTACACCTCCGGCGATGCAAATCCGCGCGACGGGCGCGCTCGTGGATTTGACGCGATTGACGATCTGCCGAATTTCGCGGGAGGACTCTTCAGTTTCTGGAACCGCGAAGACATTCGCCTGCTTGGTTCCGGTGTTTCGCTCACGACCGACGGCAGCCTGATTCCGTCGCTCCGCTCCACCAAAGAGGAAGGCCAGGCCAACTTTGTCAATCCGGGAATCTACGTTGCAAATGCGGGCGCCGATTTTGACATCACCCCCAAACTCAAGGGATTTGCGAATTTCAACTATCTTCGCTTTGACCGCACTGAGTCGCTCGAGTACCTGCTGTTCGAATCCCCGATTCGCCATAACATCGGCGAAGACTTCGGCGTCGGCGTGACTTATCGTCCGCCTCTAACGGAAAACATCATTCTTACGGCGGGCGCTTCTGCTTTGCAGCCCGGCGATGGGTTCAGGGATATCTACACGAGCCGCACGCTCTTCTCGCTTTTCGGCTCGATGAAATTTACTTTTTGAGGAAACGCAGCGAATGACCGCGCGGTACATAACGGAACGCTTCTCCCCGGGAAACTTCGGAGTGCTGTGTGTTTCGGCTCTGTCTTTCCTTTTGGTTTTTTACGCGGAATCCTCCTCAAGAGTTCATGCAAAGCAAGACGTCCCGGCAGTCCGTGGCCAGTCGCCGGAAGAAGCCGCTCGTAAATCGACGGGATGCATCTCGTGCCACACATCGACGGATGAGCCTACGATGCATCCCACAAAAACCGTTTTTCTCGGCTGCACGGATTGCCACGGCGGCAATTCTTCAATCTCTGTCTTTGCTGGAACTCCCCCTAATGCTTCGCAATACCTCGAGGCCAAAGAAAAAGCGCATGTCCAACCGCGCGATCCGAGTTTCAAAGACCGCTCCGCATTGCCGGAACGCACCTATGCAAAATGGCTCAAAGAGTCTCCAGAATTTATTAAGTTTGTGAATCCTGGGGACCTGCGTGTCGCGCCGGAAACTTGCGGTTCGTCCGGCTGCCACGTTCAGGAAGTGCGCGATGCTTCAACGAGCATGATGACCCACACTGGTTTGCTCTGGGGTGCGGCGCTTTACAACAATGGCGGCTATCCCTATAAGGACACGCATTTCGGAGAGAGCTACGGCCGCGACGGCCAGCCGCAATCGATCAAAACGTATCCGCCTCCCACACCGGAGGAGACCCGCGCCAAAGGTGTGTTGCCTGAGCTTGATCCTCTCTATCGATGGGAGATTTCGCAGCCCGGCAACGTTCTCCGCGTGTTTGAGCGCGGGGGTGAGAAAAAGTCCGAACTTGGTAACCCCAATCGCGAAGAAGAGCCGGGAAAGCCTGATGACAAACTCAGCGACCGCGGCTTTGGCACAGAGCTGCGCACGGATCCCGTGTTTCTAGGCTTGCAGAAAACGCGCCTGGTTGATCCCGTCATGTCGTTGCCTGGCACCAACGATCACCCGGGAGATTATCGTGCCAGCGGATGCACGGCTTGCCACGTCATCTACGCAAACGATCGCGATGCAATGCATTCCGGCGCCTACGCGCAATTCGGAAACCTCGGAATGAGCGCATCGTCAGACCCGACGATTGCGAAGAACGAACGCGGACACCCGATCAAGCATGTCTTCACGCGTTCCATTCCTTCGAGCCAATGCATGGTCTGCCACATTCATCCCGGCACGAACATGCTCACGACTTATTTCGGTCTAACCTGGTGGGACAACGAGGACGATGGCGACAAAATGTATCCGGCACAGCAACGCAACCCGACAGAAGAGCAGCGCTATCAGTCTTTCTTGCGCAACCCCGAAGGCGCGGCCGCTCGCGGCCTCTGGGGCGACGAGAAGTTCCTCGACAATCTCGGCAGTCCGGAATTCAATGCAAAGCTGAAAACCACGCAATTCGCTGATTTCCACGGCCACGGCTGGGTTTTCCGTTCCGTCTTCAAGCACGACCGCAAGGGCAATTGGCTCGACAAGGCCGGCAATGAAATTGCTTTCAACGATCCGCAAAGATTCTCGAAGGCCGTGCATCTTGCGGACATCCACCTCGAAAAAGGAATGCAGTGCAACGATTGCCATTTTGCCCAGGACAATCATGGCAATGGAAAGATCTACGGCGAACCTCGCGCGGCCGTGGAGATCGATTGCATCGACTGCCACGGCACGATTCGAAACAAAGCCACGCTCATTACTTCAGGTCCCGCCGCTCCAGCAGGAGGGCGCCATCTCGACGCTCTGCGAACTCCGTGGGGACTAAAACGGTTCGAATGGCGCGACGATGGCGTGCTGATTCAACGGTCAATGTCCGAAGAAAACAAGCAGTGGGAGATCGTGCAAACACTCGATTCTGTAACTCCAGGCAACGTGCACTTCAGCATGAAATCTTTTCGCGCGAAGTTGATGACGAAAGACGGCACCGTTGCCACGCAAATGCCTCAGGACGACGAACATCTCGCGCACGCCAATTCCTCCATGACCTGCTACTCCTGCCATACGTCTTGGACGCCGACTTGCTTCGGCTGTCATCTGCAGATGACAGCAAATGCGCGCGATCCCATGCTGCACAATGAGGGCCTTATCACGCGCAACTACACCAGCTACAACTTTCAGGTTCTTCGCGACGACACCTACATGCTTGGTGTCGACGGCACCGTGACCGGCCATCGCATCGCTCCTGCACGTTCTTCGTGCGCCATCCTCGTCAGTTCGCAGAACGCCAACCGCGAGTGGCTGTACTACACCCAACAAACCATCTCTTCGTCTGGCTTCTCTGGGCAGGCCTTCAGCACGTTCGTTCCGCACACCGTTCGCGCCACGGAAACAAAACAGTGCGGTGACTGCCACGTCTCCGCCGCCAACGACAACAACGCCTGGATGGCGCAGCTCCTGCTTCAAGGCACGAACTTCATGAATTTCATGGGCCGCTACGTTTACGTTGCCACGGGCAAGAAGGGTTTCGAAGCGGTGGCCGTGGCAGAGCACGACGAGCCGGAAGCCATTTACGGAAGCGATCTTCAGCGCGTCGCATATCCGGATGACTATCAGAAGTTCGTCGCGCGCAATCGCGAACTGTCCATCGCATTTCGTCACGAAGGCAACGTCCTCGATATTCAGGCTCGCGGCGAATACGCCTACGCCGCAACGGGCCCAGGCGGCTTACGTATCTTCGACATCGCCAACATCGACAACAAAGGATTCTCGGAGCGTATGATTACCGCTCCTGTTTCTCCGATCGGCCAACGGCTCTTTGTGCCAACGAAGAATGCCCTTGCCGTTGCGTCTCCGACTACCCTCGGCGTTGATCCGCTTCGCCAGCGCCTTCCTGAGAATGAAGAGCAGCCTATTCATTTGATGTACGGTTTTCTTTATGTCGCCGATAAGGAAGAAGGCCTCGTCGTCATCGGCAATCCCAATCTGAAATCGAAAAGTCCGGGCGTAAGCACTCTTCTGGACGGCAACCCCACCAACAATTTTCTGAAGCGCGCCCTGGCTTTCAACCCTGGAGGTATTCTCACCGGCGCTCGCGCGATAACCATCGCTGGCACGTACGCTTTTGTGCTGACGGAGAAGTCTTTGGTCGTAGTTGATCTCGATAATCCGCTCTCGCCGCGAGTCACGAGTACCATCGGCGCTCCTGAGCTGAACAGTCCCCGCGCAATCGCCGTGCAATTCCGCTACGCATTCGTTGTCGATCGCGATGGCATGAAGGTTCTCGATGTCACTGACCTGGCCCAGCCCAAAGCTGTGGCCAACGCCCTTGTCCCGCTCGAAGACGCGCGCAACATTTACGTCGCTCGCACCTATGCGTACGTCTCTGCGGGCAAACAGGGCCTCGCCATTGTCGATATCGAAAAACCGGACGCTCCTAAGCTCGACCAACTCTTTACGGCCAACGGCCAGCTCAACGATGTTAACGATGTGAAAATCGGAATGGTTGCCGGCAGCGCCTACGCTTTTGTCGCGGACGGAAGGAACGGCCTGCGCGTTTTGCAGATTGTTTCTCCGTGGGACGATCCCGCACATTTCTCCGGCTTCAGCCCGCGCCCCACGCCAAAGCTCATCGCTACAGCCCGCACGAGCGGCCCTGCACTTGCCATTTCCAAAGGTATTGATCGGGATCGCGCTGTCGATGAGTCTGGCAACCAACTCGCCGTCTTCGGTCGCCGAGGTGCCCGTCCGCTCAACCGAATCGAAATGCAGCGCCTTTATCTACATTCCAGCAACGGCGCATTTTATTCCGTTACGGACGAACCCGTCGAGCCCCCTCGCTCCCAAGCAGGCAATTCTTCTATTTCTCCATCGGAATTCTGGGACTTCGCACTTGCACGAGCCCGCTCATGGCTCAATTCCTATTTCTGAGGTTAAATCCATGAACCGCCGCAAATTCCTCTCATCGGCGTTGAAGACAGCCTCTCTCGTTTCTTGCGGACCACTTTTCGAAACCGCAGCCAACGCAGGCATCCCTAAGCAAAACTCTGCCTCATCTCCCTCTTTGAACGCTCAGCGTCCCCAACTAGCTCTTACGATGGACGATCCGAAGCTGAGGCTCGACTCCGACCTTCGCTGGACGGACGCGAATTCGCGCATCCTGAAGGCCCTCGATGCCCGCAGCGTCAGAGCCGCCCTTTTCGTATGCGGTATGCGTGTGGATGAGCCAGAGGGATCAAAGCTTCTCTCTGCCTGGGACCAATCCGGCCACATGATTTGCAATCACTCCTATTCCCATTTGAATTACGGCGGTTCCACGAGCTATGCAGACTTTGCCGTTGATTTCCTCAAAAACGAAAAAGTCATCGCTCTCTATCAAAACAAGAAGCTTTTCTTCCGCTACCCTTTTTTGAAAGAAGGCGACACTGCGGACAAACGCGACCGCTTCCGCGCTCTGCTGAAGGAAAGCGGCTATCGCGTTGGTCATGTCACCATCGACACTTCCGATTGGTACGTCGACGAACGCATGTCCGACCGCTTAGCGAAGAAGCCCAACACCAGCATTCAGCCCTATCGCGACTACCTGATCGCTCACCTGCTCGAACGCGCCGGCTTTTATCGCCAACTGGCCTTCGATGTTCTCGGTCGTGACATTCGCCACACACTGCTGATGCATTACACCACGCTGAATGCTCTCGTTCTTCCCGACGTGATGGCCGCATTCGAGACTGCCGGCTGGCAGTGGATCGACGCCTCCCTTGCCTATCAAGACGACGTCTTCCGCAGTCTACCTAAGACCCTCCCGGCGGGTGAAAGCCTCGTCTGGGCGCTTGCCTCCGAAACTGGCCGCTTTAAATCCCGACTTCGTTATCCAGGTGAGGATGGGGTCTACGAAGAAGCGAAGATGAACGCTTTGGGCCTCTAAAGGCAGCTGCCACAATATCTCAAATCGATGGGTGCCATTCTTCGCTTTTTGCTCGCCTTGCCTATCTCTTTGAAGGCAAGAAACTTGTGTGCCGCCGCTTCGCAAAGCAGCGTACATCCCCTTTCTTTTGTACTCTTTAACCGGCTCTGGCATCTAATCAACGTATAATAGCTTGTTCACGCTTTTGACGCATAGCACCTATCAAAATAATTCGTGCCAACCCTCCGGCAGAATGCAGCTATCGTAGATATGAAGGGGTACTGGCACGGTCCCTGGGGCGTGCCCAGCTCGCAAATAATGACGAGCATTTGGAACACAAGAAGGAGTACTAGAACATGCTCAAGCAGTATCTTCTGGCAAGCGATTTTGACCAGACGCTCAGTTTCAACGACTCGGGAGTCGTTCTCTCCGAGCTCATCGGATTTCATGGGTTCCACGATAAGGTCGCGGGTCTTGCGGCCATGAATCTCGTGCAGCAGGGCGCGGAACTCAGCTACCTGATTCTGCACGATCCGGAATTTCGCCGGGTTCGGCGCGAACACCTTGTTGAAACCGGAAAGCGCATTCGCCTGAAGCACAACGTCGCGTTGTTCGCGCGCGCTCTCGATAATCTCGCCGAGGGCTACAAGTTTCATTTCAATGTTATTTCCGCGGCCCCGCAGGAAATTATCCAATCCGCGCTCGAAGGTATCGTGCCGCCAGAGAATATTTTCGGCACGCGCTTTCGCTACAACGAGTCCACCGGGGAAGTGGAATCCATCATTCGTTCTTCGGCGGGATGGGGCAAAATCACGGTTCTTGAGGAGCGCCGCGCCGAACTCAGCATCAGCCACGATCACATCATCTACATGGGTGACGGCAGCTCAGATCTTCCTGTGATGATGCACGTCAACCAGCACGATGGCCTTACGATCGCCGTCTCCGAATCGAAGGTCATTTCGCGCGTTGCGAAACGCACCGTCCTCAGCGATAACGTGATGAGCGTCCTCGTTCCTGTGCTCGAAAAGGTCCTCAACTGGGATTCCGCGCACATCCGAAAGCTTTTCGCTTCGTACGGTCTCAATCTGCTGGAATGGGAAAAAGTACGCACAGACATGCTCACGATTCAGGACTCGGCGGAAACTCTCGCTGCCTCTCTGTCCCAGGCACAGTAATTCGGCTGAGAAATAAGAAGGGCGGCCGTGCCATCGCAGCATGGTCGCCCAATTCTTAATCTGAAGATCCAGCTGCCTACTGAGCGCCGAACTTAAATTCGATCACCTCAGTGGTTTCCCTCGGGCCCGGCTCAAACTCACTTTCCATGGCAGCCTTTTCCGCTTCGGCCGCCAAGACGGGGTGGCCGCCGAGGACGTGCGTCCTCTTTACCTTGCCGTCCGCACCCACAGTGACCTCAATCTTTACCGTGCCACTGAGATTCAACCTCTTTGCCAGGTCAGTGTATTGGGGCTTGCCCAAGGACTTGACCTTTCTCTTCGACCCTGGAGCCTCCTCTGTCTGAGCCTTCAGCACACCAGCCCCTACGCTCGTCCCCACGAGCGCCATACAGAGACACACGACGAGTAATCGATTCGATCCTTTCACTGTTCTGTCCTCGAAGCCGGAGAGTCCGGCGAAATAAACGCCCGCCTACTAAATGCATTTACTAAGCCAATTTTCCGGGAATCTGAGCTTTCGACCGCTTTTCTTATAGGTTCCTTAGATTCAGTGGGTTACACGCTGTTAAGGTAATGGGGCTCAACCGATGATTCGCTCAAAGCCGCCCCAAAAGTCTCAGGTCTAAAACGATTTAAATCAATCAATCTCAATTTGCGACATGCGCCTGCCACAGACACTGGTTGCGCTTCTTCTCATTGGGTCGTGCCCGGCCCCTGAACTATCGCCTCCGCCACCGACAGCGGGCTGGCTACCGAAAGCCCGTTCCTCCTCTTCTTGCCCGTCGTTCTTCTCGGTTACAATCCTCCCGGAGGAATCATGTCCAGAAAATCCATTTTGATGCTGGTTGGCGACTATGTTGAAGATTACGAAGTGATGGTCCCGTTCCAGGCGCTTCTTATGGTTGGACACAGCGTCCACGCTGTTTGTCCCGGCAAGAAATCGGGCGAATTCGTTCCCACCTGCATCCACGATTTCGAAGGCGATCAAACCTACACGGAAAAGCGCGGCCACAACTTCGCGCTCAACGCCACGTTCGATCAGATCAAGCCCGAAGACTATGACGCGCTGATTCTCCCCGGTGGCCGCTCGCCGGAATACCTTCGCCTCAACCCACGCGTGATTGAAATCGTTCACCACTTTTCGAAGGCTAACAAGCCCCTCGCTGCCATTTGTCACGCGCCGCAAGTGCTGGCCGCGGCTGACGTCCTCAAAGGGAAGAAGTGCAGCGCTTATCCCGCCACGGGGCCCGACGTCACGCTCGCCGGCGGCACTTACGTCAATCTCCCCATGACCGATGCTCTCGTCGATGGCAACCTGGTGACTGGCCCGGCCTGGCCGGCGCTCAACTCCTGGCTCGCCAAGCTCCTCGCCGTTCTCGGCACGCGTATCGAGCTCTGAGCACTCGATGCGTGCTTAGCTCGCGCCAAAATTGATTCGCGGCGCGCCACAACGTCAATCCCTGGTTCTCATCTTGCCGTGGGACGGAGGCGCTGAATTGTCTCTGGCGTCAGAGACAACACGAACTGTTCTATTCTGGCGCGATTCCGCTGATAACTGACGCCCAGGAAAATCACAAGGAGGCCGATCAACGTGAGTGCCATCGGGAATAGCATCGAATCTTTGAAAACTGTGTACGACAGGTTTCCCAGATAAGCGAAAACTCCGATTGCGCCGAAAACCAGGAAGGCTCTACGTTCAAGAAAAACAGCGACGAACATCAGCGCCAGGTTGATCATGCAGTAGAGGAATTTTCGCAACTCGCTGCCACTGTCCATTAACGATAGCCCTCCCCAGAACGCCAGCAGCCCGAACAAATAGCCCCAATACGCGAAGTCTTCTTTGGTGCGCCGATCCACTAAGAATGTAACCAACAAAACGGCCAAGCCAAAACACGCCGATACCCACAACCTCTCATCCCATGAAAAGGAACTTCGTCTAAAAAACATCGGCGTCAAATCCATGGACATGTACCATAGCGAAAACGCAACAGGAAAAGTCAGAAAGGGGAAACGCACGAAGCGCAACGCAATCAACCCGGCGATGATCGTGCCGACTTCCATTAGGAGCCAGCTTGCGTTTATCCAGATGTGAAAATCGCGAAATGTCCCCGGGTCCCCTTGCGGCCACAGCTTTAGCCATTCTTCGGCGCCGTAGATCGCGAGCGGCGTCATCCACACTGCCAGGGTAACGAGCAGCCCGCCCGGCACCTTCAGATTCTCGCGAAACCATAGTGTTCGGCCGGCCAACGCGAACAAGACTCCGTAGATCAATGAAATCAGGAGAATTCCTCCTCCGCCGAAACGCTGCCAACCGAGCGTCATGAACCATCCCATTGCAGACATGACGACCAGCGCGCCCAAGTAGTAAGCGACGTGCGCCAGGTCGAAGGGCTGGCGGCCTACGCTCGGTCTCTCCAGCCTTGCCCAAAGTGCCGCCGCTTGGTCAGCCTGGAGTACGCCCTCCCGCACGGCAGAGTCGAGGTCGTCTCGCGAGATCTTCATAAGAGTCCTCCGGCTACGTTAGTTGGAACGAACATCGGGCTAAATCTTGCGCATCAAATTTCCTTCGATATTGCTCTTCCCGCCCAGCTCTTTCCATATCTCATTTCGAGGCTTTCCCCGAGATCCACTTCAGCTCATAATTTCCGCCTGCGCTCCCTCAGATCGTGGGCATACCAGGCAACCGTTCAAGCAACTTCTGCTGCATACTCAATCTCACAAAAATTAACCCGCTCCGCCCTTTCTAAATTTGCGCCACGCATGGATAATTGTTGGTTCAATTCTCCTCGGAAAGGGCTCAGCGCATGGCCAACATCAACACCAAGAAGGGCGTCATCGGCATTCTCACCGGAGGCGGTGATGTCCCCGGTCTGAATCCCGCGATTCGCGGCGTCACGATTCGCGCGCTCCACGAAGGCTATCAGGTCATCGGCTTTCGCCACGGTTGGGCAGGACTCGTCGACATGGTCCGCGAAAAGGACTACGACAACTCCGACAATTTTCTCGTTCTCACCGAAGAGGTCGTCGACCGCGCCGCGCGTACCGGCGGCACTTTTCTCCACTCTTCCCGCACGAATCCCGGTCGCGTCAGCAAATCCAACGTTCCCGCCCACCTGAAGGACAAATTCACCGCCGAAAAGAACGACCTCACTTCGGAAGTCCTCAAGAACCTCGCCTGGTTGGGCATCGACACTCTTATTCCGATCGGTGGCGATGACACTCTCAGCTACGGCGTCCGCCTTCACAAAGAGGGCTTCAAAGTCATCGCCATCCCCAAGACCATGGACAACGATGTTCCCGGAACAGATTACTGCATCGGCTTCAGCACCTGCGTCACGCGCACCTTGCAGCTTGTCAACGACCTCCGCACCTCGGCTGGCTCTCACGAGCGATTCATGGTCATCGAGGTTTTCGGTCGCTACGCCGGTTACACCGCCATGCTACCCACCATGGCCGGCGCCGCCAATCGGTGCGTGATCCCGGAGTTCAAGTTCAACATCGAACTTCTCGCCGAGCTTCTCGTTCGTGACCGCAACAAGAATCCCAGCCGCTATTCAACGGTCCTTGTTTCCGAGGGCGCTATGTTCGAAGGTGGAGAAATGGTTTTTGAAGGCGACACCGCCGACGCCTACGGCCACAAAAAACTGGGCGGCATCGGCGATTTGGTTTCCGATCGGGTCAAACAGCTTTCGTCCAAATTTAATAAGGGCAAGACCGTCGATATCGTCAATCAGAAGCTCGGCTACCTGGCGCGCTGCGGCGATCCAGACGTGGTGGACTCCATCGTTCCCATGGCCTACGGCAATGTCGCTCTCGAATTGCTCCTCAAGGGCGACCACGGCCGCCTCGTCGTTCTTCACAACGGCAGTTACGGCAACATCCCCATTGAGACCATTACCTCGACCAAGAAAGTTGTGGACATCAAGGAGCACTACAATACGGAGCGTCTCCGCCCGCAATTTTCCAGCTTCCAGAAAAAGCCGCTGTTCATCATGGGCAGTTGATTCGCGTTGAGCAGTTGTCGTTTACTCTGCCTTCTTCACCATGTGAACCACGGGTAGAGTGAGCCCGTTCTTCAGAGGAACTTCGATCTTCTCTATAGCGACGTAACCCTTTTTACCGAACAGTTTCGCGCCCGTCAGCGTAGCGCCCATTTCAAAGCTCGTAAAACCAGCGCTGCTGGCGGCGATCTCGCACGCCTCTAGAATTCTGCTTCCAATCCCGCGCCGCGCCCATGCTGGATGAATGAAGAACGCTCGAATCTTTGCTGCGTCGCGCTCGGGGTCGAGCAACTCGTCCTCGCGCCGCGACCATCGGTCGCCCCCATAAAGTGTCTTGCGCTTGCTCCAACCTCCGCAACCCGCGATGGCCCATTCTGGTGGCTCGCTCAATCTCCCGGCCTCAGCTACAAAATACGTTCCGTCAGCGATCAATTGACTGTCCACTCCAAACACGCTCTCGAGTGCTGCCTCCATCTGTTCCGGTGTATAGTCCTCGGCTTGCAGCTCTCGTACGGATGCTGCAATGAGCTCCAGCAACGCCGGTACATCCGTCATCGCCGCCTTTCTAATTCGAATGCCCATATTCTCCTTGCGACTCCAATCTCGCCCTTCTCGTGGCTGGCTCGGGGAAAAAGGCTGGCGAGTAAGCGACCCCAATCATGTATCCTGATTTCCCCAGACGCCATCCAATTCCTTGAAAGCAAGAGGAGTCATCCATGGAACTACGTCATCTTGGAAAAAATGGTCCTTTGGTTTCCGCGCTTGGTCTCGGCTGCATGGGCATGTCGGAATTTTATGGTCCGCGGGACGACGCCGAATCCATCGCCACGATTCAACGTTCCCTCGACCTCGGCATGAATTTTCTCGACACGGCCGACGTCTATGGCTACGGCGACAACGAAATTCTCGTCGGCAATACCATCCGGCCCATTCGCGACCGGGTTTTCCTCGCCACCAAATTCGGCATCGTCCGTGACAAAGCGAACGCAGCTCTTCGCGGCGTCAACGGCGCGCGCGCCTACGTTCGCTCATCGTGCGACGCCAGTTTGAAACGTCTCGGTCTGGACACGATTGATCTTTACTATCAACATCGCGTCGATCCGGACACTCCGATTGAAGAGACCATTGGTGCCCTCGCGGAACTTGTCCGCGAAGGCAAAATCCGGTTTATCGGCCTTTCGGAAGCTTCCGCCGACACGATTCGCCGCGCTCACAAAGTTCATCCAATCGCCGCCCTCCAGACCGAATATTCCTTGTGGAGCCGCGATCCCGAGGACGAGATTCTGGCGACGACTCGCGAGCTCGGAATCGCATTCGTCGCGTACAGCCCGCTCGGTCGTGGCTTCATCACCGGTCAGATCAAGCGCTTCGAGGATTTCGCAGCGGACGATTACCGCCGCTTCTCGCCCAGATTCCAGGGAGAGAATTTCCAAAAGAATCTCAGTCTGGTCGAACGCATAGAATCGATCGCAAGGGAAAAGGGCTGCACTCCGAGCCAGCTCGCTCTTGCATGGCTTCTTGCTCAGGGCGATGACATCATCCCCATCCCGGGAACGAAGCGCCGCAGATATCTCGAAGAGAATTTCGGTGCGCTCAGCGTGAAGCTGACGGCGGACGATTTGCGCCACATCGATGAAGCGGCGCCGCGTGGCGCAGTTTCAGGCGATCGTTACCCCGCGCACATGATGGCGCTCATCAACAAGAAACAGTCTGCCTCCGCATAATCGTGGCTTTATTTGCGTGGAACTCCTGGCCGTACAACGCGGCGCAATATCTCCGCAGTCCTTGCATTTTGCTTAGCTGCCGCCCGTTTGCAACGCAGGCGGCGTAAACGTCGGCTTAATCTCTTTTCGCTTCGACCAGTCGTGATACGTGTGGCACTCGAAGCACCGCGACTCAGCATGCTCCGGACCTGGCGCGTGGCATGTTTTGCAAGTCGCGACCCCCGGCAGCAGCACGTCGCTGGACTCCGTGCTGGTGAGCGCCTTTTCGTGGCAACTTGTGCACGAGAATCCTCGATGCGCGTCGTGATCGAATCTCGAGTGCGGCATCCACTGCAAAGTGGTCTTGGCTGGAGCGATCTGGGGAAGTCCTTCTCCCGCGGACAAGGTGTGGCACTGCTTGCAGGTCTTGCGCGACAGTAAATCCTCGGCTTCTGCCGTACGTTCCATCACCCATTGCGCTGGCGTCAGCATTCGCACGGCCGCTGCAAGCGGTTTCCCGCTCAAATCCCGCCCCGGCTCGCGGACTTCTCGCGTCTCCGTTGGGTGCGCCGCAATATACTCGCCGAACTTCTTCAACAGGAACGCGTGCACCACCTCGGGCGTGTCATGTGGCACACCTTCATCAAAGCGTTTGTCGAACGTCAGCAAGTGGCAGCCCTCGCAGCCGTTTGCGAATTTTACCGGCGCCATCAGCTCGCGCCCGCTCGCAGGCGTGGCCCGCGGAAGTCCCGCGGGACTTCCCGCCAGCAATTCATCCTGCATCGAATAGCTGGTTTTGGCCGACGTATATTTCGTGTCGGCATACGGCCAGCGAACCGTCGCAGCGGCTGCCTGGTGACAATCTCCGCATTCCAGTTGTACGTTTGGCCCATTCGGTCCTCGCCGAATGGGCTTCATGTGAATCGCGTGATTCACGCGGATCGTCCCTGGGTCCCGTGGGTCCCCGCGTACGGCCGCGAATTCGGGGTGTCCTTTTTCGAAGCTATAAATACTTGATTGAAAATGAGTCGCGCTGCTGCTCTTGCTCAAATCGCCGTGGCAGGTCGCGCAACTCGCGTTGCTCGCCGCAACCAGATTCACGCGCCCGCGATGCTCTGCGTGGCACGTCACGCAGCTCGCCGCGCCAATTTGTGAAGCGTGATGGATCGGCCCATCGTGGCACGATAAACACGCTGCATCGCCAGCCTTCGCCGAAAACGTCCCCGCCGTTTGTACGTGGCACGCGGCGCATTGTGCTTCCAGCACGGCGTGCGCCTCGCTCATCCGCCCGCTCGAATAGACACGTGAGTCTCGCGCAAATCCATGCCATGTAATCCAAATCAGCGCCAGCGCTGGCAATCCAACGCTCAACAAGAATTTCGCGCGCTTCAGCCCCGTCGGCCTTTTGAAGTAGTTCAGGTCGATCCGCTGCGCCAGCTTTTTTGTTGTTCGTGTTCTCGCCACTCGTCACTCGCCGCTTCTTCAGTAGCGAAGCGCCATCACCGCATGCACCGCGCTCAGTAAAATTAAAGCCAACGAAAGCGGGATGTGCACCAGCAGCCAGCCGTGCAGCCAATGATGCAGTTGCTCCTGCCTTACGAGCTGTCGTGCCTCGTCGCAAATGTCTTCCAAATCCTGCAAGGTCGTCTGCGCCGATGCTGGCATAAGCGTCTGCAGCCCGGAAAACGCGGCATGCGCCTTGTCCACGTTGTACAGTCGTGTGCCTCTCCGTCTCGGTTGTTCGAGAAATGGCCGCATCTCGCTCAAATAAAATTTCCGCAGTGGTGCGCGCTCTTCTTCGCTGAGCACCACGGTCTCCGCGGCGGCCGCCACCGCCCCGCCGCTGCTTGACGTCGTCGTGGCGCGCGCCGCTGTAAATCCGCCGGCCCGCTGCACCTCTTCGCCCGACGCCTTGCTCACCCCAAGCGGTCCGCAGAGCGCCTCCACTCCTCGGTCCGCCTCTTCGCGTAGCAGCTTTCGAACATTTCCGATCTCGTCGTAGATCGTTTCCAACTTGACGTCCGCCGTCATCTCCTTCGGTAAGTAGTGTTGCAGCCCGGCCCCGAACACTCCGCTCACCACCGTGAGGATCAACAGCCACATCAGCACGCTCGTCAGCGTCCCGCCAAAATGAAATCCGCCGTGAAACAAAATTACCGGCAAGCTCAACAAGCCCAGCCACAAATGTCCGCGCATCCACGCTTGTGCTCGGCCGAGCCGCCACACGGGCACCCGTTTCCGTGCCCCCAGCAGCGCCGCGAAAATCATGAACCCAAATCCGATTACGCCAAACGTCAGTCCCATCGCGCTGCCGCCCCGCGGCCCTTCCGGCGCGTTGGCCGCGTATATGACATACACAATCGTAAGCACCGCTAGAATCACCAGCGACGCCATTGCCCATCCGCGTTGTGTCTTATCGATTCGCACGCAAAAATCTCCGCCCGTTCACTTCGCCGCGCCCCCGCCCAGCATCTCCGAGAAGAATGTCCTTGGGTCCACGCGGTGTGCCGCATCATGCGGGCACGCATAAACGCAGCTCGGCTCCTTCAGGTGCGTGCACAAATCGCACGACGTGGCCTTTTGCTTTACCACGGCCTTCTTTCGTCCCGGCCTCTCCAGGTCCTCCACCATCACTTCGAACGGATGCAGATTGATGTTTCCGTACGGACAATTCCGCGCGCACAGCCCGCATCCGATGCACCAATCCTCGATGATTACTTCGAGCGAATTGCGCCGCCGGATCGCGCCCACCGGGCATCCCACCATGCACAATGGATCGCGGCACTGCCGGCACGACGTCGCCACTAGGTATTGTTCGAACCGCAATCCTTCCCGCACCAGCCGCGTGATCCCATCGTGCGCGTCCGCGCATGCGTTTACGCACGCATCGCATCTCGTGCAGTTCTGCAAATCGAGAATCAGCAGGCTCTGCGCTTCCATCAAGCCTTGCGAAAGGAACTGGTCGATCGGCACGCTTCGCACCGTCTGCATTCTCTGTTGATTTTGCGCGCTGCGTTCTGCGGCCACCGCCTCGAGCCCTAGCCGCACGCTCGGGAAGCGCTCCACCATGTCTCGAAAGTCGTCGCCCGAGATGCGCACGACCTCCACATGATCTAGAGCCGTGCACGTCGCCGTTCGCACCCCTCCGCCCAGCAACCCGATCTCTCCGAAATAATCTCCGCGCGAAAGATACGCCAGCACCAGCTCTCCGCCAGGATACGTCTCCGAAATCTTCACGAATCCGATGCGCACAAGATAAAAACTGTCCGCGGCATCGCCCTGTCTTGCGATCACCTGCCCGGGAGCGAACCGCTGCAGTTCCACGCTCTCCTTCAGCCGCTCGATAAAATCCGGCGAAAGATCCGTGAACATCGGCACGCCACGCAAGTGATTTTCCAGCGCTCGCCGCCGGTAGTTCTGATCGATCTGCGCGCGAAACGTCTTGTTCTTCAGCAAAATGTCCAGAACGTTTCGCAGCATTTCAAACGCCACGACGTCCGTCTCCGCCATCACCGTTGCGGACCGCGGATAGAAATTCATGCACGTCATTTCGCCAAACAGATCGCCTGCCCCAAGTTCCGCCACTGGGTTCCCGTAAGCGAGATCGACGGTAGCGTCGATGGGAATCGTCCGGTCGCGCGCCTCTTCTTCGCGCACGTCCGCATCGCGCGCCGCCAGCGTGCTCGTCAGCTTTTTGAAAAGTCCCTTCGCTCCGCCTTGCGTTTTTACGTGCGCAATCGGCGCGGATAGCGAAACGCGCGCTTTCCCTTCCAAAATATAAAATGCCGTCGATCCAAACTCTCCCTCGCGGCAAATGATCTCTCCGGCGCGAAATCGCCGTTTGACGATGGCCCCGCGATTCATCTCCAGAAATGTTCCCGAAACGCCCTTGAACACCGGCAGTTGCAGAAGCTCTTCCGCTTCGAATCCCTGCGCGTCCGGCCCCGCCGCAATCGATGTGCCCGCCACCGTTTTGTTCGTCAGCGCGCCCGTTGGGCACGAAACCATGCATTCCCCGCACGAAATACACGTCGAATCGCCCATCGGTGCGTTCAGATCAAACGCAATTCCCGCCGAATAGCCTTTCCCCATCCGTCCCATCACGAAGTTATTTTTGATCTCGTCGCAACCGCGTATGCACCGGTCGCACAAGATGCACGCATCGTGATCCACGGCAATCGCCAGCGAGGAATCGTCCGTGCCGCGCGAGATCGTCCGTTTCGCGAATCGCGGTTGCGTAATCCCCGCCGCGCCCGCTAGGCTTTCCAGCTCGCAATCGCCCGATTTTTCCTGCCTGGCGCATGGCGATGGATGATCCGCCATCAAAAGCTCGAGCAAAGTCTTCCGCGCGTTCAAGACTTTCTCGGAATTTGTAATCACCTTCATGCCGGGCTCGACCGGCCGCACGCACGACGCCGTCAACACTCGCGCACCCGTGTCCACCACGCAAAGCCGGCAAACGCCCACAGGAGTTTCGTTCTGCAAATGGCACAGCGTCGGAATCGGCGTCCCATTCATCCGCGCCGCATCGAAAACGCTCGTCCCCGCGGCCACTTGCACGGGTCGCCCATCGATCGTGATCTCGATCATTCCCGCCGGTGTCGTCGTTGTGCTCACAATCCTCGCTTGCTTCGCTCTGCTACGGACGTATTCCCACGCGCTGCGCCTCTCCTGCTCGCGCCGCGGCCGTAAAGCAAATCCCGCTCGGGCATCGGCCCTTCAAGACGTGCGCGTCCACTTCTTCCCGAAAATGTTTCAGCACGGATTGCACCGGCGCCGGCACGATCTGTCCCAGCCCGCAAATCGACGTCAAACTCATCGCTTGGCACAATTCATCGATCAGCGCCAAATCCGCCTGATATTGCTTTTCCGCCACGCCGCCTCGTGTCCATCGCGCCAGTAAATCGGCCATCTTCTGCGAACCCACGCGGCACGGCACGCATTTCCCGCACGACTCATTCCTGTAAAACCGCACCGCATTCAGCGCCATATCCAGCATGCACGTCGTATCGTCGCAAACAACGATCGCTCCCGACCCCAGCATTGAGCCCGCGTCCGCCAGCGCCTTGAAATCCAGCCGCACGTCCACAATCGACGCCGGCAGATATCCGGATGACGGCCCCGACGGCGCGAACGCTTTCAATGGCCGCCCTCCGCGAATTCCTCCCGCGTGTTGATAAATCACCTCTCGCATCGCCGTGCCCATCGGCACTTCGAAAATGCCCGGTTTCGCCACGTGTCCGCTCACGCCCACAAATTTCCACCCTCGCGATCCGCCTTGTCCCTGCGCTTTGTACCACTCGACGCCCCGCGCCAAAATCTGCGGTACGTTCGCAAACGTCTCCACGTTGTTGATCACCGTCGGCTTCTGCCACAATCCGGCTTGGCCGGGGAATGGCGGCTTGTTGCGGGGCTCGGCCCGTTTTCCTTCAATCGCTTCGATCAACGCGCTCTCTTCCCCGCAGATGTATCCGCCCGGGCTGACGAAAATCTCCAGATCGAAACTCAGCTCGCTTCCCGCAATGTTTTTTCCCAGAAAGCCCGCGTGATAGCACCTTCGCAGCTCTTCTCCCAAAATCTCTTCCTGCAAGTGATACTCATGCCGGATATAGAGAATCCCTTTTTTCGCTCCCGTCACCAGTCCGGCCACAATCATCCCTTCGATCACCAAATGCGGCAGGTGCGTCATGATGAAGCGGTCTTTGATCGTTCCCGGCTCGCTCTCGTCCGCGTTGCATACGATATATTTCTCCGCTCCCGGTTGTTTCCTCACCAAATCCCACTTCATGCTTGTCGGAAATCCTGCTCCGCCCATTCCACGCAATTCGGCCGCCTTCAGCTCTGCCAGCGCGCCGTCCCAATCTTTCGTCGACGCCAATTTCCGCAACGCGCCGTATTTCTCGCCCTCGCCATAAGGATCGGACGCGCACTTCACTCGCGCTTGTTCTGGATGCGGCTCCGGAACCTCTTCGCCGCGCAAAACGTCGCGCACGATCCCCTCCGCCATCGCCGCCGTCACATTCGCGAAGATCTCATCGTTGATCGAGATCGCCGGCGCCTGATCGCACCTTCCCAGGCACGAGACGTCCCGCACCAGCACATCCGCCGCTCCATGCTTCGCAAACCGTTGCTCCATCTCCGCGCGCAACTCACACGCCCCATTCAAGTGGCAGCTCATGTCCGCGCACACGCGCACGTCCGCCTTGGGTGGTGGCGCCAGGTGAAAATGCGGATAAAAGCTGGCCACGCTGTGAATTTGATAAAGAGGAGTACTCGAGCGTTGAGAAAGTGCTTCGAGTTCGGCCTTGGGCAAGAAGCCGTAGCGAAGCTGGATAGCTCGCAGGTCGTCGAAGATCACGGCGCGGCGTCTCGCATGGAAAGGCGCCGGACGAATGCTTTCGCGCGGCGCAAAGTGCAGTACGGATTCCCTTGCATACTACTGGCGCTCCAACGCCCTGTAAATAGACGCCCGTTGCCTTTTCGCGCCACGCTGCGAAAAAGGCAACGCGCCGTCGTTGACTTCCTTCCCGCTCAAACGATAATTAACCGACAGACTCGTCCGGCATTTCGAATGCTCATCGCCCCCAACTCATCCTGGCTGCGCATTACGCTATCCGTGGCGCTTTGCTTGCCGCTCGTCTCCGCCGTTCGCATCGTCGCCGCCAAAAACGCCCCCGCCCATCCCGCAGATTCTTCAGCCGCGCACGCGCCTTCCGACACCGCCGGCGAGCCCGTGAAGTACATCGGTCCTGGCTCCTGCGCTTCCACGAGCTGCCACGGCAGCGTCAAACCCGTCGCCGGCAGCCGCATTCTCCAAAACGAATATTCCACCTGGATTGTGCAGGACAAGCACAGCCGCGCCTACCAAGCTCTCACCGGTGACATCGGCGAACGCATTGCGCGCATCTTGAAGCTCGATTCCAAAGCGGAAGACGCGCCTAAGTGCCTCGCGTGCCACGCGCTCTACGTTTCATCCGAGCGCCGCGGCCGTCCTTTCGAATTATCCGATGGCGTTTCCTGCGAAAATTGCCACGGCCCCGCTTCCGCCTGGCTCGGCCCTCACACCACGCGCGATTGGCCTCATGAAAAATCGACCGCGCTCGGCATGGTCGACACGCGCAGCGTCATTCATCGCACCGAAAAATGTCTCGAATGCCATCTCGGCACAAAGGACAAATTCGTCGATCACGAAATGATCGCTGCCGGTCATCCCGATCTTTATTTCGAGCTGGATTCCTTTTCAGCCGTTATGCCGCGCCATTGGAAGACGCCCCGCGAATCCGCGCCCGGAAAGCCCGTTGAAGACGCCTCCTGGGTGGGCGTTCGCGATTGGAGCGCGGGCCAAGCCGTGCAGTTGCGCGCGGAAATGGATCGCCTCACCTGGCGCGCCAAGGGCGAGCGCTTCGACAAAAAAGATATCTGGCCCGAATATTCCGAGCTTTCCTGTTTTGCTTGCCATCACGCGCTCGTCCCCGCAAAAGACAGTTGGCGTCAGGCGCACGGCTTTCCCGGCCGGCGTCCCGGTGATCCCGCATGGAACAACTCCCGTTACGCGGTCTTTCAACTTCTTGCCAGACAGGTCGATTCCGCGAGCGCGCAAGAGCTCGACCGGCGCGTTTTCGAAGTGTCCAATGAAATGTCCAAGCTGAACCCGAATCGCGACGCCGTCGTCGCGTCGGCTTCCGCGGCCGCGCCGATCGCGCAGCGTTTTGCCGACCGCCTCGCTTCCATGTCCTACGACCAGGCGCTGGTCCTCCGCATGCTCCAGCAGATTCCCGCGAGCGCGGACGCGATTACTCTCGCCGGCGAAAGAGCGGCCGAACAAGCCGCTATGGCCATGGACTCCTTCTACATCGCGTATAGCAAGGACGTAAAGCCTGCCAACGCCGAGGAAGTTCGCGGCGCCATCAACGAACTTTTCCGTGAGCTTGAAAATCCTTCCGCGTACAACGCCGATCAATTTGCCGCTTCCTTGCGGCGAATCGGCCCAATGCTGCGATAATCGAATCCTGAAAAATCAGCGCTGTATACGCGAAAGCGTGGCTGCGTGCCGTGCGGTGAACGGGACATGTCTCTGTGAATCGATTCGAAAACTGGTTCTGTGCCTCTTCCTTTTGGCGAGGCATGACGCGCAAGCACGTCCTTCCCTGGGTCCTGTCCGGCGTCGACTTGGGCAATCACGTTCTCGAACTTGGCGCAGGTCCGGGCGCGGCGACCGAAGAATTGCGGAAACGTGCGCCGCGTGTGACTAGCCTCGAATATGACCACAAGTTTGCTGCCAATCTCGCCGCGCGTTTCCCCGGCGCGAACGGCGCGGTGTTGCAGGGCGACGCCTCAGCTTTGCCTTTTCCGGAGAACACGTTTTCCTCGGCAATCGCGATTCTTATGCTGCATCACCTGCGATCGCAAGAAGCGCAGGAGCGCGCCTTTGCTGAAGTCTTTCGCGTCCTGCGGCCGGGCGGACTTTTTCTCGCGCTCGAAATTCAGGATAGTTGGCTCAATCGCATCAGCCACATTCGCAGCACATTTACGCCGGTGAACGCTTCGTCGGCGCCCGCTCGACTTGCTTCCGCGGGATTCTCAAACGTTTCGCTGAAGTTTCGCAGCGGCGCCTACTGCTTGCGAGCCGTTCGTTGACGCGATGCGGTCCTCCCCGTAGCATGAATTCATGAGCGCTGGCCCCAAGCCCAGGTTCCCGCCCGGACCATCCAACGGCCTCAAGCGCTGGTCGCTCGGCCCGCTCAACGAAGGCGACCCGCTCGGTTATTTCACCAACATCGTCCGCGAATACGGAGACTACGCGAGCCTGCAGATTCTGACCTTCCGAATTCTCCTCATCAATCATCCGGACGATATCGAAAACGTTCTCGTGACCCATCCGCGGAAGTTCGTCAAAGGCCGCGTGCTCCAGGCCAACAAGCGCGTCTTTGGAAAAGGTCTTCTGACCAGCGAAGGAGACTTCTGGCTTCGGCAGCGCCGCCTCGCGCAGCCCGCCTTTCATCGCGCGCGCATCGCCGGCTATGCCTCGACCATGGTCGAATACGCCGAGCGTTTGCTGCACGAATGGCGTGACGGCGAAGAACGCGACATCCACAAGGAAATGATGCGGCTCACGCTGCAAATCGTCAGCAAAACTTTGTTCGATGCCGATGTCGAAAACGACGCTCAAAACATCGGCAAATCACTCGAGCTTCTTCTCGAAATCGGCGCAAATTTCCGGCGCACCATCTTTGTTCCCCAATGGCTGCCCACTCCCACCAACCTTCGCCTCGAGCGCGCCATCAGCCAGATCGAAAAAGTCCTCTATCGCATCATTGCGCAAAAGCGTTCTTCCGGCCGCGATGCCGGCGATTTGCTCTCCATGCTTCTCGCCGCCCAGGATGAAGACGGCTCGCGCATGACCGATCAACAGCTTCGCGATGAAGCCATCACTCTTTTCCTCGCCGGTCACGAGACCACCGCCAACGCTCTCTCCTGGACGTGGTGGCTCCTCGCGCAAAATCCCGCCGTCGAAGCGAAACTCCACGCCGAGCTAAACTCGGTTCTTGCTGGCCACGCCCCTTCGCTCGAAGATCTTCCGAAGCTTGTCTATACCAACAATGTCGTCACTGAGTCGCTCCGTCTCTATCCTCCCGCATGGGGAACGGCGCGCACGGCCATCGAGGATCATGAAATCGCCGGCTATTCCGTCCCTAAAGGCTCCGGTGTCTCCTTCGCGCAGTGGACCGTTCATCGCGACCCGCGCTGGTACGACGCTCCCGAGGAATTTCGTCCCGAGCGTTGGGAGGGCGACCTGCTGAAGCGCATACCTCGTTTTGCTTACTTCCCGTTCGGCGGCGGCCCGCGCCAGTGCATCGGCAATTCTTTCGCCTTGATGGAAACTGCGATGGTTCTCGCCACCATCGCGCAGCACTACCGCTTCCGCCTCGTCGCGGACCATCCTGTCGTGCCGCTTGCCTCGATCACGCTGCGCCCTCGCTACGGCATCCGCGTCACTCTCGAAGCGCGCTCCGCCAAGAGCCAGTCCGCGGCTCTCGCCACTGCATAAGGTTTGAAGGCACGCGGAAATTTAGAAGCTCGACGCGGAACTTTCTTCAAAAATGAGCTGCTTGTCCATGTCGAGCATCTGTTTCCGGTATTGCTGCACGCCAAGAAGGACGGCCCCGACCAGAGGAAGAAAAAAGCACGCGCGCCACGGTTCGGCGAGCGACCACAAATCGAGCTCTGGCAGGTACACCGCGAACGCCGCGAAACCGAAAAGAATCGCGACAAAAGTCAGCGTGGAACTGCTCTGGAATTGCGGGTAAGAACAAGTGAATGGAATTTTTCGGAAGCGCAAAAGCAGAAGTTCGACAAGTGCAACGGTGCAGGCAATGAAAATCACGGTGTGCAGTAAGGCCTCACTGAAGCCCCACAGCAGCCAGGAAGAAACCAGGCAAAGGGGAACCAATGGTGCCAAGGAGAAAGTAAGAAGAACTTTCCGAGCGACGGGGCGCGTTTGCAATGCGTTCGGATCGATGAGCAACGCAAAAATCCAGTTCGCCCGCAGATCGGAAGGGGCCTCGAACGCGAAGCGGATTCCAACGATGATGCTGAACGCCAGAATGAAGGGAATGGCGAGCGAATCTTCCGTGGGGAAGCGCAGCGCGCTCGCAAGATTGCCGTGGAGAGGCGATGCGATCGATTGCACGCTCAGAACGAGTCCCATGGCGAAGCATGCCGATGCGATTTGCAGATGCGATTCGCTGCGGAGAAGCGTGCGCGTGATGAAATGAAAGCATGCGCGCTGCGCCGGCTCGCGAAGAACAACGCGGTCGAACTGGTGGACAGGCAGCAGATGGAATTGCGAACGAGCAAGCGGACCAATTTCCGCTGCCTCCGGAATCCGAATGAAAGAGCGCCGGAACGCGAGGGCATAAGACAACATCGCGACAGCGAGCGCGATGCCGAAGGCCAAAAGAGCTGTGTGCGTCATGGCGGCAAAAAATGGTTTGCCTCCGTTGCCCCAGACCGTTTCGCAAATGCCGAGGAACCATACCGGCGGCAGGAATTGGAGAGGCAGTTTGCCCGCGCGCGTGGCATGAGCCAGAAGCGGAGACACCGCGAGACTCGTAGCGAGAAGCGCGATGAAGAAAAGCGCGATCACAAAGCGCATGTAGAGCGAGACTCTGCGAAAGAGCCCATAGGGCAACACGGCCATGAGTAAGCCTATGATCGCGAACACCGCGAAAAAACTGAACGCACTTGCGAAAACCACGGCGACGGCGTGTCCGGCGCCAAACCGGAGGAACAGGGTGAGCGAGTCCTGAGAACCGGCCACGACGACCGGGAAGAGAACGAAGCTGCCGGCGTTTACATCAAGAGTGAGCACTCCGGCGAGAACCAGAATCGCCGCAAAATTTGCGAAGAAAATGCGCCGAAGAGAAACGGGCAGCGGAACGATATTCGTGTAATCGCGCCGGTCGAGAAAAAGCGCATCCCATCGCCAAACGGCGGCCGCGCCCGCGACCACCATGCTGAGCACGATGAAGAAATATTCGTCGGGGATCGTCGAGACGAAGGGATCGAACGAGCCTTCCCGGCGCATCCAGCGGAGGAGCGTGCTGTATTTCTCGAAGAGCAGCAGGGAAACAAACACACCTGGCATCGCGAGCAAAATCAGGACGACGCCAAGGCCGACGTCCAATTCGGATGCGGCGGAGTCGCCGCCACCGTGGAAGACGCGGCCGATGAACACGCGCAAAAGCGAAGGAAATGGCCGCTGGGAATAAGGTTCCCACGCGGCGCGAATCCGCTGCGCTATTTTGTCGATCACGAGGAAGTCACCACGTCGACGATGTTGCTCGCGACCTGCGCGACGTCCCGATCTTCCACGAGATGAAGAAAAATGTGTTCGAGCGAACTGTCGCCGATGCGGCGGCGAACTTCTTCCGTCGCGCCGCTGACGATGACCTGGCCCTTCCGGAGAATGAGCAGCCGCGAGCAGACTTTCTCGACTACTTCCAAAACGTGCGAGCAATAGAAAATCGTCTTGCCTTTCGCGCTGAGCGATTGAATCAGGTTCCTGAAAATCAGCGCGGAAGTGACGTCGAGGCCGGAAAGCGGCTCATCGAGGATGAGCACGTCGGGATTATCCATTAGCGCGGAGATCAGCAGGATGCGCTGGCGCATGCCTTTCGAGTAAGAACTCAGCGCGACATGGCGATGAGGAAAGAGCGAGAAGAGTTCGAGAAACGAGTCAATTTTCGCTTTCATGCGCTGCTGCGGCATGCCGCGCAGCGTGCCGACAAGCTCGAGGTATTCCCGGCCCGTCAAGTACGGATAAAGATTTGCCTCCTCGGGGACGTAGCCGAGATGCTTGCGGTACGCGACCAGATCCTGATGGATATTCTTGCCGTCGAAGAGAACCTGGCCGCTGGAGGGTTCGAGCAGGCCAGTGAGCATTTTTACGGTGGTGCTTTTGCCGGAACCGTTGGGACCGAGATAGCCGAGCACCTGGCCGGGCTCGACGGAGAAGTCGATAGTCTGGACGGCGAGCACCGACCCGTAATACTTCGTGAGCCCTCGCGCTTCGAGCATCAGGCGCCTTCCTGCGAGAAGACAGACCTCGAACGAATCCCAGGACAACCCGTTGGACACCGGAGAAGGCGAAAAAGTTTCCAGGGAGCTCGATTCAAGCTGCTCGTGGAATCGAGCGGCAATCAGGCCGCGCTAAGAAGCTGGCACGCCGCGCTTGCGCCAGAAGAAATAGGCCGGAAGGCCGAGGATGAAAAGGATGATAGCGATGGCCAGGTTCTTGAATTGTCCGGGATCGAGCAAAGCGACGACGATGGCGTTGCCGACGATCGCCGCGGCAGCGAGAACAAAGAGCAGAGGCGTCCACGGATAACCCGGAACGCGATAGGGAATGGGGAGACCTTTCGCAGCGCGGCGCAACGGGAAGATCGCAGCGGCCCCTAGCCCGTAGAAAATCCAGCCGATAAAGATGACGCCGCCGATCAGCTCGGCGAATTTTCCGGCGCAAGCAAGCACGGACGACCACACACCCAAAGCGACAATCGCGGCTGCCGGCGTCTGAAATCGCGGATGCACCTCGGCAAGCTTTTTGAAGAAGAGATTGTCATTCGCCATGGCGTAGAAAACGCGCGGAGCGGTGAGGATGACGCTGTTGGCGGCGCTGAACGTGGAGATCAAAATCGTGACCGCTACGATGATTTCCGCTTTGCGCCCAAGAACGATGCCCACGGAAGTCGAAGCGATGGTGTTGCTGGCAGTGGCCCCGGCAGGACCAAGCGCGAAAAGATAGGCGATGATGGCGACGACATAGAGCGCAGCAAGCGAAAGCGAACCAAGCAAGAAGGCGCGTGGAAACGCTTTTTGCGGCTCGACCACTTCGCCCGCGCTGTAGGTTCCAAACTGCCATCCTTCATAAGCCCAAAGGACGGCGATCATGGCGAGCCCGAAATTCGAGAGCAGGCTGAGGCCATGCTGCGTCGTGCCGAGGGCCGGAGGAATATCCGAAGCGTGACTGCCGAGGGACAAGAGAATGCCGCTAAGGACCACGATGATGCTGACCTTGATGAGGGTGGTCCAGTTCTGAAGGTTGGAGCTCTTGCGCGTGCCCCAGACATTTACTGCGGTGACGACGATGATCATGACGACGGAAAGAACGGTCTTGCCGAAGGCGGAGAGCGGAATGATTTCGGCAAAGTGTTCGGTGAACGCGCGGGCGAGCGCCGCCACGGAGCCGCTGGCGATGACCAGAAACAGGCACCAGCCATAGAGAAAGGCGGGGGCGCGACCGAAGCCGTCGCGGATGAAACAGTAGAGGCCGCCAGCTTCCGGATTGGAGGCGGCGAGTTCGGCATAAGTGAGCGCGCCGAGAAGAGAGAGTGTGCCACCGGCAATCCACACGAGAAACGAGAGCCCCACCGAGCCATTGAGCTGGCGAAGAATCAGACCGGGAGTGAGGAAGATTCCCGAGCCGATGACGGAGCCAATGAAGAGTAAGAAGAGGTCGCGGAGGCGAAGAGTGCGAATGAGTGGCGGCATTAGTCGGTTGCGCGGACCTCTGGGTGCGTGTTCAGGGTTTGCATCATAGCTGGAGTTGGGTAGGGGTCAAACGAAAGTTTTGGAGCCATGTGATCGAGTGCGAAGCGCGCGAGGCGGACTCGGCAGCACGTGCAGTTGGACGGCAAGTGCTAGCGGCTACCCACCCCCGGTGATTTACGCAAAGAGTGCGGAAACGCATGAAAATAAAAGAGTTGTGATTTTGGGCAGTGCAAAAGAGTGCGTAAGAGTATGAAAACAAAGGACGGCTAAGTGTAATCGAATGATATTGATGCGCATTCCGTCCAGAGGTAAGCATTGCTGCCGCAAAGTGACGGTTGAAAACAAAAACGCCAGCGGAAAGCTGGCGACAAGAGGGAAAACCCAATAGTACCTAGTCAATACTCTACACCCAAGATTATGGATTTGTCAAGGACAATTTAGAAGCCGAAAAGGGGTGCGGGCATGAAGCAAAGGAAGAAAACGATGAGGGTCAAGAGGGCGGCGAAACGGCGAGGGGGATCGAGGGGAGCGGGATCGTAAATCGGGGCGATGCGGAGAAAGCGCAGGCCGAAGAGGAGAACGGCCCACACATACCAGCCATACCAGAAGAAATAGCCGAGAGGAAGAAGCGCGAACGGAAGAAACAGAGTGGAGTAACGGTGAAGACGAGCGCTGACGGAGCGGAGTATGTGTCCGCCATCCAACTGGCCGGCGGGGAGGAGATTGAGCGAAGTGGCGAAAAGGCCGACCCAGGCGGCGCGGCCAACGGGATGGAGGAGAAGAATGCTGGAGGGCGTGCCGTGGTGAAAAACAGAAGCGAGGAAACGCAGCAGAAGAGGAGCGCCGAAGACGACATCGGCGTGCGCGGGATCGATGATGCCGGGGGCGATCTTGGCGTGAAGGAGCCCAAAAATGAGCGCGGGAACGGCAAAGACGAAACCAACCAGCGGACCGGAAGCGCCAACGTCGAAAAGCGCGCGCGTGGTGCGGATGGGAGAACGAATCAGGATGAACGCACCGAAGGTGCCAATGATCGACGGGAAGGGAATGAAAAAAGGGTAGCTGGAATGAATGTGATGATGGCGGCAAGCGAAGAAATGGCCGAGCTCGTGAGCGAGAAGAATGATCAAGAGAGTGGCAGCGAAAGGCAAACCAGCGACGAGGCCGGCAGGATTCTTGTAAAAGAGAGTGAAGGCGCGAAGGAAATCGTCGAGCGAGACGGCCTGATCGTGGGCGTAGGCGATGGCGAACTGCGCGCCAGCGGCGAGGCAAGTACAGAGCGTCAGGAGAAAGAGGAGTATGGCGAGAAGAAGCGATTTGAGGGAAGGCCGAGGAAGAACCGGAACGTAGTACCGAGCGATGGGCGGAAGATTGCCCCAGTCAACGGAGTCAGGGAGCGGGCTGAGAGATGAATCTGAAGGTGGGGTGCTCACGGAAGATTGGACGCTGGAAGAAGATTCACGAACACAAGTACAGCACAAGTGGAGGCGGTTGCGCCAGCGAAGCTGGCGCAATTAAGTGATTGGAGCGCCAGCAAACGCGAACCATTTTCCTGCATCTCGACTCGGAAGTTCTTTTGCGGCGGGAGTTGAGTGTCACCGCCGTGCGGCAGAAGAGCGGCCACCAGGTGCATCTTCGTATACGTAATGCTAATTTAGAACATCGGGTGAACGCTGTCGCCGATTCGGGCTTCGAGATTCCGGGGTCAACATGCAGATCATTGATGACATTCCGATTTGGGGCCCTCCCGATGAGGGGGCTGTCAGCCAGATCAAAACTTGCGCGAGGAGCGCCGACCGGGTCGCGCTGATGGCCGATCACCACAAGGGCTATGCCGTTCCGATCGGAGGAGTCGTTGCCTACCGGGACTCGATCAGCCCGAGCGGAGTGGGTTTCGACATCGCCTGCGGCAACAAAGCGGTGCTGCTTGACATGCCGGGAGAGTCTTTGCGGCAGAGCATCGGAAAGATCATGGACGATATCTGGAACACGATCAGTTTCGGCGTTGGGCGGCGCAACAAGGAACGAGTGGATCATGCGCTGTTTGACGGACCCGGGTGGAAGTGCCCGGCAGCCTCTTCGTTGAAAGAGATGGCCCGGCTGCAACTTGGAACGGTGGGTTCGGGGAATCATTACGTGGACTTGTTCATGGACGAACAGGATCGCGTTTGGATCGGAGTGCATTTTGGATCTCGCGGACTTGGCCACAAAATCGCGACGTGGTTCTTGAAGAAGGCCGGCGCGGCGGACGGAATGGACGTGGAACCTTGCGTCATCGATGCGCGGAGCGATTTGGGAGAGCAGTACATTCAGTGCATGAAACTCGGCGGCGAGTACGCGTACGCGGGGCGAGACTGGGTTTGCGCGAAAGTGGCCGCGATCCTGGGAGCGACGATCCTGGAGGAAGTGCACAACCATCACAACTTTGCCTGGCGCGAAACGCATGGCGGAGAAGAGCTTTGGGTGGTGCGCAAAGGAGCGACGCCGGCGTTTCCCGGCCAGAAGGGATTTGTGGGCGGAACGATGGGCGAGATTTCGGTGATCCTAGAAGGCGTTGAGAATGACGAGGCGAAATACTCGTTGTACAGCACGGTGCATGGAGCGGGGCGAGTGATGGGGCGGATGGAAGCCAAAGGGAAAGTGGACAAGAAGACGGGCGAGGTGAAGCGGGCGGGAAAAGTGACGCAGGAGATGATGAACGCGTGGCTGAAAAGGGGGAAGGTGGAGTTGCGCGGCGCGGGATTGGATGAATCGCCCGATTGCTACAAGCGGTTGCCAGAGGTCCTTGCGGAACATGGGAGCAGCATTCGGATTTTGCACACGCTTACACCGGTGGGAGTGGCGATGGCGGGAGCGAACGAGTTCGATCCTTATAAGGATTGAGAATTGGAAACGAGGCACAGAAGCGCGGTACGTCGAGCGGGGAATTATTTTTTTTCGGCTTCGATACCCTGGAGTTCCTTGCCGGGCTTGAAGCGGACGGCTTTGCCGGGAGGGATGTTGACCTCTTCGCCGGTGCGGGGATTGCGGCCGATTCCGGTTTTGCGGGGCTTGACGCTGAAGACGCCGAAACGGCGGAGCTCGATGCGCTGACCGCGGCCGAGAGCTTGCTTGAGAGATTCGAAAACGGTTTCGACCGCTTGCTCGGCCTTGGTGCGGCTGATGAGAGTCTTGGCCACCACCGCATTCACAATGTCCAGCTTGATCACACGCGCCTCCCGCTGCTTCGGCAAATGCTAGAGGGTGAGCCGCGGGTTGTCAAGACGCGGTGCATACACTACACTGATGCGCTTTCGGCGAGAGAGAATCGACGACAGCTTAGAGCCAACAGTTCGAGGACAGCAAAAAGCGAATGGGTGAAGGAAAAGGTTCAAGAGTTCAAAGTTCAAAGGTTAAAGGTTAAGGGAAGAGGGGTTAAATTAGGGGAGCACCGGAGCCGACAGTTCGAGAGACATCGAGAGCAGTGGGACGAGCAAAAGTCTAAGAGGTTGAAACTGAAAAGGTGAAGTGAGGAGGAATGGATGTCCGTTAAGCCAGACCGGTGGATCCGCAAGATGGCGCTGGAACACAAGATGATCGAGCCGTTCACGGACCGGCAAGTGCGCGAGGGAGTGATCAGCTACGGAGTTTCGTCGTACGGCTACGACATTCGCGTGGCGGACGAGTTTCAGATTTTTACGAACGTGAATTCGACGATCGTCGATCCGAAGCATTTCGATCCGAGGTCGCTGGTGCCGTTCAAGGGCGATGCGTGCCTGATTCCACCGAATTCCTTCGCACTGGCGAGATCGGTGGAATATTTCCGGATTCCGAGAAACGTGCTGACGATCTGCCTGGGAAAGTCGACGTACGCGCGGTGCGGAATCATCGTGAACGTGACGCCGTTCGAGCCGGAGTGGGAAGGGTTTGTGACGCTGGAGATCAGCAACACGACGCCGCTGCCCGCGAAGATTTATGCGAACGAAGGGCTGTGCCAGGTGCTGTTCTTCGAATCGGATGAAGACTGCGAAGTGAGCTACAAGGACAAAAAAGGGAAGTACCAGGCGCAGAGCGGGATTGTCTTGCCGCGGCTGTAAAAATCAACTCGTAGAAATTTGTGTCGTGGAGATTTGAGTTAGTTTGACGCCAACGACGGGGTAGCCATGCTCGCGCCAAGCGTCCAAGCCGCCTTCCAGCGGCCGAATGCGCGTGATACCCCGGCTTCTGAGGAGGAGCGCCACACGGGCGCTCGTAGCTTCGTTTGGTCAAGTGCAATAGAGAATGATTTCGCGATCGTGCGGCAGTAACTCATCCTTCTCTTCGAGGTCCTTGGCATCCACGCGGAAAGCGCCAGGAATGGTTTCGGGGTCGGCCTCAAAATCCAGGGAATGACGAAGATCGACGATGACCAGATTTTCACCGGCATCCAGCTTGCGCTTCAATTCTTCGACGGTGATGCGTGCGATGCGCAGGTCGCGCAAAAAGCGTCTGCGGGCCATGAATTTGTAGGCCAAATAAGCGCCGAGGGCGCCGAAGACAATCACGCCGAGGCCGCTGCCGAGGGAGGCAGCGTGTTCCGCGATGTCCTCAATTTGTCCGCTGAAGATATAACCCACGCCGAGAAAAGTGGCGGCCCAAAGCGACGCGCCCAGGGTGTCAAAGATCAGAAAACGGCGCGGCCGCATGTGAAAGATGCCGGCGAGAGGGGGGGCGACGGTGCCGAGGCCGGGAATAAACTTCGCGACGATAAGCGAATGCGCTCCTTGTTTGGAGAAAATGCCTTCGGTGCGGCGAACGCAGGAGTCCGGCTCGATGGTGATTTTGCAAAGAAAATGGAGAATCTTGATACCTCTGCGACGGCCAAGCTGATACCAGAGGGAATCGGCAGAAACGGCAGCAAACGCAACGATGAAGAACGAACCATAGAGATTTAATTGATGAGAGCCCGCGAGCGCGCCGGCAGCGAGCAGCAACGGAAGCGAAGGAATGGGTACCCCGGCCTGCTCCGCGAAGACCCAAGCCAGCAAAACGACATAACCGTGGTGCAAAAGAAATTCGATGGTGCGATGCATTTTGGCGGGTTTGGTCCCCTATGACCGATGTAAGCGACTATCGAGAGACGATAGGAGAAGTATGCCCCCAGCGGCCCGACATGACAAATTCGCTGAGCGGCTTGCGAAGACGCGGCGCAGCTTCGCGATCGCGGAGTTTTTCGGGAAGCGAGTCCGGCTCTCCGGGATAGCCAATGGCGATGGCAGCGATGGTTTCCCAGTCCGCGGGAATCTCGAACACTTTTTTTGCTTTGGCGGGATCGAAGCCGGCCATCTGGTGAACGCCGAGGCCGCGCGCAGTGGCTTCGACGCTGAGCAGCGCGGTCGCAGCTCCGATGTCATAGAAGGCGTTTCGATTCGGTGTGCCATTGCTGTAGAAGTTGAGATGGGCGACGGCAAACATAAGAACCGGAGCTTCTTTTGCCCAGCCGGCGTTGAAATCGACCAGGACACTCAGCGCTTTCGAGAAATTCTCCGAGTCGTCTTTTGTGGCCACCAGATAGGCCCAGGGCTGCTCATTGAAGCTGGAGGGCGCCCAGCGTGCGGCTTCGAAGAGGCTGGCGAGAACTTCGCGTTCGACCTGTTTGTTGGAAAACGCGCGGGGGCTCCAGCGATTGCGAATCAGATCGTGGACGGGAAAATCTGTTGGTGCCGGCTTGTGCATGTGAGTCATTCCTTCCATTTTTATGTGCAGACGTTAGATGAATGGAAACGCCAGGAGGGTGCGTGGATTCGGCGAGGCAGAGCTGAAGCGTGTATGGATGCAGAAAGCCGGAGCGAACAGCGCGCGGAGGAACGCGGTTCATTCCGGCGGACGCATCCATTGCGAGGCAGAGAGTGAGTGGTGGAAGCCGCGCTGGCTATTTGTCGAGCTTGTGAAATATTTCCGCGTCAATGGTGATGGAAATGTCGTCGCCAATCATAGCGGGACCATAGTTGGCGCCAATGCCGAATTCCTTCCGATGGATTGTTGTGGTGGAGCTGATGCCCATGCGCTGATTGCCCCAGGGATCTTTCACCGGGCTGGTGGGGCCATCCACGTCCAGAACTACTTCTTTGGTGACTCCGTGCATGGTGAGGTTGCCGGTGACCTTCAGCTTGCCGGGAGCGACTTGTTCGACCTTCGTGGATTTGAACGTGATGGTCGGATAGTGCTCGACGTGGAAGAAATGGTCGCTGCGAAGATCCTTATCGCGGGCGGCTACGCGCGTGTCGACGGAATTCGCGTCGATGGTGACGTCGACGACGGACTTGGTGATGTCCTTGTCGTCGAACTGGACGGTGCCCTTGACGCTGGTGAATGCGCCGCGAACCGTGGAAATCGCCAGGTGCTTGACGGCAAATTGCGCCGACGAATGCATGGGATCGATTTGCCAGTCGGTTGTGGCCGCGGCGGCGGGCAGGGAAAGAATCGCTGCGATTCCGGCTGCGATGGCGATGCGAGAGAAAACTCGGCCCATTGGTGTTGCCTCCTTTTGGTGCAAACTGCGCTCAGGCAGTTTTGAACTTGCTGCGATTACTCCAGTTCGCAAGAGCGAACTTCCTCCAAAAGCCCGGCGAGCGTCTTCAGGCGCGCAGCGGCAATGTGGCGAAACTGGCGCTTGTGCAGATCGCGAACAGGCTGATCGAGACCTTTCAAGAGAGCGAGGCCCGCGGGAGTGATGCGGGTTTTGACGACGCGGCGGTCGCTGGTTTGGCGCGCGCGGATGATGAGGCCGCGCTTTTCCATGCGGTCGAGGAGGCGAGTCATGTCCGGGTCGTGAGAAATCATGCGTTCGCCGATACCGCTGCATGGAAGGCCCTCGGGCTCGGCGCCGCGAAGAATGCGGAGAACATTGTATTGCGTGCCGGTAAGCCCGTGGGGCTTGAGGAGCTGTTCGGCCTGGAGGCCGAGCGCGTCGGCGGTTCTTTGCAGGGAGATGAAGATGCGGTCTTCGACAGGAAGAAGCGGCCGGGAAGACGCGCGAGAACTCATGGGTATACAATAGTTGTTATGACGACTAGTGTCAAGAGGCAATTGAGAGGGGCCGGACTTGCCCAGTTTGCCTAAGGTTTGCGGAGCGGTCGAAGCTGAATTTCGCTGAGAAAGCTTTGCGAACCTTGCGTGACGATCATCGCGACGGCATGGGCGACGTCTTCCGGCGAGAGCGCCTTGGAAGGATCCTTCGAGCCGCGCGTGGAAAATTCGGTGGCCACGCTGCCGGGGCTGACGACGCTGACGCGAATGCCGTGATCGCGCAGATCTTCGGCCATGCAGGCGGAAAGTCCTTGCAGGCCCCATTTGGAGGCGCAATAAATGCCGCCGCCGGCGAAAGCGTTGCGGCCCGCGAGCGAACTGATGTTGATGATATCGCCCGAGCCGCTGCGAATCATGGTAGGGATCACCGCGCGAGAGACCAGGAAGACGGACTTGAGATTCGTATCGAGGACGCGATCCCAGTCGACTTCTGTTTTTTCGTGGGCTGGGCCGAAGAGTCCAATTCCTGCGTTGTTCACCAGGATGGAGATCGCGCCGAGCGCGGACTGGGCCTTGTCCACAAGGGCCGCGACATCGGAGGCATTCGAAACGTCGGCGACCTGCGAATGCACCTGAGAACCAATTTTCTTCAGGTCGGCTTCTGTCTTCAAAAGCGCCTCGGGGTGGCGGCTGCAGATCGCCACGGAAGCGCCCATCCGCGCGAGGCGAAGCGCGATGGCGCGGCCAATGCCGCGGCTGCCGCCGGTGACAAGGGCGATGGCTCGCTCGAGCGGGACAGACCCCGCGAGCGATGAGTCGACAAGTGTTTTCTGAGGCATGTCAATTCTTCCTCTTGCTAGCCACCAAATTTGTGCGAAACTCATCTTAGCATCCAGGAGTCTAATCAACTCCCTCAAGGCTTGGGGTGTCCGAAGGTGTGTTGGGAAGATGTTGAGAAGTGCGAAGTCCGGCGGGAGGCTTCCACGGGCGCTTTAAGTTTTTCCTGTGCAGAACGCTTGCGGACGGGCCGAAGCTTTTCCTATAATTCCCAAGTTTTGGAACCAACGCAATTATCGACGGATGCAGCGTGGGCAAAATCAGCATCGGAAAATTCTAATTCCAGATTTGGGCGAGGAGAGTGGGAATGAGTGGAACACGCAAAGTGGCAGGCCTCGCGATGGTCGCGGCGCTCTGTTTGAGTCTAGGGAACGGGCCGAGCGCGCTGGCGCAGGCACAAGATGCGGCCGGGGGGCAGGCTGCGGCGAAGCCGCAGTACACGATGGCGGAGTACAACGCCTATCAAGCCGCCGCCGCAGAGAAGGACCCCACTCAGCAGATCAAGCTGCTGGATGATTTCGTCTCGAAGTATCCGAACTCCGCGTTGCTGATTTATGTCTACCCGCTCTATTACCAGGCCTACGGACAACTGAAGAATTATCAGAAGGTGATCGAGTACGCGGACAAAGTCGTGGCGCTGGGCGATAAGGTCGAACCCGGCGTTCACTACCAGGCGCTCTACGCGCACGCGTTTGCTTACAACGCGATGAGCACGACGAATGCCGCCTGGGCCGCAGATCCCGCGAATGCAAAACCCGCACAGGATGCCGCGGTCGAAGGGCTGAAGGCTCTCGATGCCTTGAAGAAGCCTGACAGCATGACCGACGACGCGTTCAACGCGCAGAAGAAACAGATCCAGATTTATTTCAACGGGACAGCCGCGCAGGCCGCGATGTCGCAGAAGGACTACACCAACGCGATTCAGTTTTACAAGGCGGTTCTGGCGCTGACTCCCGATGACGGGATCACCAGCTACCGGCTGGGACTCGCGTACGAAGCGATGACGCCGCCGCAGCACATGGACGCGTTCTGGTCCTTCGCGCGCGCGGTTTCGGCCAAGGGCACGACGGAAGCGCAGTCCAAGAAAGTGAAGGATTATCTGCGCAAGCTGATCCTGAACTACCAGCAAGCGGCGTGCGATAACTTGACGGACGCGGAATTGAACGAACTCCTGCAACTGGCGAGCAGCTCCGTGGACCGTCCTTCGACCTACACGTTGCCGAGCGTTGCCGACCTCGATGCGGCGCGCAAGGATATGACGATCGCGTCCGTGGTCACGGACCTGAAAGCGGGCGGAGACAAGTCCAAGGTTACTTGGCTGGCAGCATGCGGCCTGGAGTTCCCCGGCGTTCCCGGCAAGGTGATTGAAAATGTTCCGGCGGCGACGGCAAACGACCCCATCATTCTGAAGATCGCCTTTGTGACCAGCGACGCGGAGTTTGATGCCGCGACGACGCCGAACATGGATGTGAAGGTGCTTGGCCAGCCGGATGTGTCCCGCGTGGAGAAGGACAGCGCGGTGCACTTTACCGGAACGCTCGTTTCCTACGATCCCGATCCCGCGTTCATGCTGCACTGGGAAAAGGCGAAAGTGAACGAAGAGGACATCCCGAAGGAAAAAGCCGCGCCCAAGAAGCCGGTGCACCACAAGCCGTCTTCGGGGCGTTCGAGCAACTAGACGGCTTACAGATCAGAGAAACGGCTCTCCGGTACGCTCGGAGGGCCGTTTTTCTTTTTGCGCGCAAATGGACTGACTCGCCGGCAAAAAGCTTGCCGAGCTCTCGGTAAGAAGAAGAAGGCGTCAGCGGGAGCGGTGATTTCCAGAAGCCAATTTGTAGTCGTGAATTTTGCGGCTCAGTGTGTTGCGATGAATGCCGAGCACCTGGGCGGCGCGGGATTGATTGCCGTTGGCGCGGTCCAGCACGCGTTTGATGAATCTCTTCTCAAATTCTTCCACGGCTTCGTCAAACAGAATTCCCCTGTCGACCATTTGAATGACAAGCCCTTCGAGTTGATCTTTCACGATCGCACGCTCCGCAGAATTTGTTCTGATCTGTTCTGGGCCGGTGTCCAGCTATGGATCAAGATCGCGCCCCGCCAGGATGCGATAGGCTTCCCGGTATTTGGCGCGCGTCGCAGCAACCACCTCGGCGGGGAGCTCCGGGCCAGGGGGAGTCTTCGGCCATCGGATACGTTCGAGGTAGTCGCGTACAAACTGTTTGTCGAAAGAGGGTTGAGGGCCGCTCGGGCTGTATTCCGCCGCGGGCCAAAAGCGCGAAGAGTCTGGAGTGAGCGCTTCGTCAATCCATATCAAGGAGTCAACCGCGTTCGGCGACCCCATCGTGCTGTTGAGAAGGCCAAACTCGAATTTGGTGTCGGCGAGGAGTATGCCGCGCGGCGCGGCGTAGGCGGAGGCACGCCGGTAAATCTCGATGCTGACGGCGCGAACTTTCTCCGCCAAATCCGCGCCAATCAAGGCGGCAGCCTGCTCGAACGAAATATTCTCGTCGTGGCCGCTGGTCGCTTTGGTGGCCGGCGTAAAGATCGGTTCAGGCAAACGGTCTGATTCGCGCAATCCGGCGGGAAGCGTGATGCCGCAAATCTTTCCGCTGGCTTTGTAGTCTTTCCAGCCGGATCCGGAAACATATCCGCGCACGACGCACTCGATGGGAAGAGGCTGCGTCTTGCGCACCACCATGGAGCGGCCCGCGAGATCGTCGCGATGCGCGTTGAACGGGGCGGGGAAGTCCGTGGCGCTGAGAACATGGTTGGGAATGACGTCTTTGAGCAGGTCGAACCAAAAGAGAGAAAGTTGCGTGAGGACGCGGCCTTTGTCGGGGATCGGCGTTGGCAGAATAACATCGAACGCGGAGAGCCGGTCGGTGGCAACGATCAGCAGTTGATCGCCGAGATCGTAGATGTCGCGAACCTTCCCGCGCGCCGCGGGAGTAAGGCCGGCGAAATGCGTTTCTTGAATGATTCGACTCACAGGGCTTGCAGCCACAGAAAAATTTCTCCCCAAAGGTGGGGAGCATTCTAGCGCAGCGCCACGTCGAGGGAAAGTCGAACGCAGAGGAAATTATTGGAAGAGATTTTTGGACAAGTAACTTTGTTCCCGTGTGGGAGCTTTTGCTTCGCGATTGTGATTCTTAGGCGGCGGAGGCGGCTTGCCGCTTCAGAGCCGGAGCTTCATCGCCCTCCCAGCGAACGCTGACGAGCTTCGAGACGCCCGGCTCTTGCATGGTGACGCCGTAGAGAACCGAGCCAGTTTCCATCGTCTTGCGGTTGTGGGTGACGATGATGAATTGTGTTTGGCTGCTCATGTCGGTGACCAGCCGTGTGAAGCGGCCGACGTTGGCTTCGTCGAGAGGCGCGTCGACTTCGTCCAGGATGCAGAACGGGCTCGGCTGATAGCGGAAAATGGCGATGAGCAGCGCGAGCGCGGCCATGGCTTTTTCTCCGCCGGAAAGCAAAAGCACGTTTTGCATGCGCTTGCCCGGAGGCGAAGCCACTACGTCGATGCCCGCGTCGCCGGAACTGTCCGGCTCCGTCAGGCGCATTTCCGCCATGCCGCCGCCGAAAATGGTGTGAAAAGCTTCACTGAAATTTTTGTTGATGGCGTGGAACGCCTGTTCGAATCGCTCGCGCGAGACCAGATCCAGCTCGGTGATGGCCTGCTGCGTGTCCGCGATCGATTTCAGCAAGTCATCGCGCTCGCGGGTTAGGAACGTGAAGCGCTGCTCGCATTCATTGAACTCTTCGAGAGCCATCATGTTGACCGGCCCCATGGCCTCGATGCGCTGTTTCATCTCGCGGTAATTCATTTCTGCCGCGGCGAGTTCTTCGCCCGTCATGAACGCGGCTTCCGTCGCGATCAGATCTTCCGGCTGCGCATTGACCTCCGTCATGCAGGTCTCGCGCAAGTGCTGGCGGTCCGAATCGTTCCTTGCGGCGTCTACTTCCGTGTGGCTGCGCTGCTCGCGAAGTTCCTGCAATGTTTGCCGTCCCATGCGCAGATGATCTTCCAGTTGCGTCACACGAGTGCGGCTTGTCTCCCACTCCTGCTCGAATTGGCGCTGGCGGACTTCCAGGCGCAGTTTTTCGCCGCGTAGGCCTTCGAGTTGTTGCGCGAGCTCTTCGCTTTGTTTGGCGAGAGCGGCTGTTTCATCGCCAATCGAGGATTGTTGCAGTTGAAGCGCCGATTCGCGGCGATCGAGTTCCGAGCGTTCTTCTTGCAAACGCGCGGCAAGAGCTTCGGCGGCCGAGAGCCGTTCCTGGACCGCGGCCAGTTGAGCGCGAGCGCCGGCGAGTTCATCCTGTTCGGACTGCACGGAGCCGCGAAGTTGCGCAAGCTGCTCGACGAGGCGCGCGCCCTCGGTCTCCGCTTCCGCGCGGCTGGCGGCCGCGGCGGCATGCTGGTGCTGAGCGCGTTCCGCGCGCATTTTCGCATCGTCGGAATCCTTGCGAAGGCGCGAAAGCTCGTTTTGGCAAACCGTCAGCTCTAGGCCTAGCCGCGCGAGCTCGCTCTGCATGTGCTGGTGGCGGTGCGTGGCGGAAAAGACGTTGCGCTCGGTTTCGCGCTGCTGAGTGTTGACATGTTCGAGAGACTGTTCGGCCTTGCGCAGTTCCTCGCTTAGCTGCGCAAGCGCGGCCTGCGCCTCGCTCATCCTCTGTTCCAGTTGCGCGACTTCCGCGTCCAGCGCGCGCAATTCGCGCTTCATACCCAGCGGTCCCGCTTCGTCCGCGCGGCCGCCGGTCACCATGCGACCCTGATAGCAAGTTCCGTCCGGCACGACAAAGGCATACTGCGGGTTGTCGCGGGCGAGTTTTTCGGCCGATGCGGCGCTGTCCGTCAGATAGGCCGAGCGCAGCCTCGGAAGAAATTGTTTCGCCGCAGCGCCGAGTGGATCGCGGAAACTGACCAGTTTGTCCAGCCGGGAGATTACGCCGTCCTCGGCGTGAAAGTTGATGATGGGCTCGTATTCGGCCAGACGCAGATTGCGCAGCGAATCGACAAAGAACGTGGCGCGGCCGCCCACTTCGTCGCGAAGCAGAGAAACGCCCGCGCGAGCGTGGTCGTAGGTTTCGACCACTACGTATTCGAGCTCGTCGCGCAGGTATTGCTCGACCGCCGCTTCATGCTGCTCTTCGACTTCGGCATAATCGGCGAGCACGCCGATGGCGCGGAAGCTGTCGCTTGCGCCGCGCTCGTTGGCCGCGAAGAGTTTTTGCACGGCATCGGCGGTGTACGACCTGTCGTTGAGGATTTGCGTAAGCGTGGCGTGGCGCGCGCGGACCCCGGAAAGGGAATCGCGCAGCGCGTCCGCGTTTTGTACCGTCGCTTCGCGCTGCTGCCGGAGTTCCGTGATGCGTGTCTGGGTTGCAGCCGCGTTTTGGTTCAGCGAATTGAGTTGCCCACTCGCGGCTTCCCAGTCGTAGGCCGCCTGATCGGCGTCATCGCGGACGCGAATGGAGGTTTCGAGCAATTCGTGCTCGCTGACTTCGCGTTTGCGAAGCGCTTCGAGGTGATGAACGAGTGCCTCTTCGGCTTGCATCTGTTCGCCGTGCAGGCGGAGCAAACTCTCGCCAGATTCCGAAGCTGCGCGGCGCAATGCTTCGATGCGCATCTCGGATTCACGAATTTGATTGGCACGCGTTTCGGCGCGCGCGGCTAGTTCCTCCACGCGCCCGGAGAGAACGGAAGATTCCTCGCTGAGCGACGTCACCGCAAGCTGCTGCGCATTGTCGCGCGCTTTCCACTCCGCTGCTTGCGCCGCTGCTTCCGCCATTTCCGCGGAAACTTGCGTGTGCCGCGTGCCCAGCTCGGCGGCGCGCTGCTGATTGAACGTAATACGATTCTCGGTGCGGTCGACTTCCAGCGCCGTCAGGTTCAACACGTTTTGGTTTTGGCGAATCTCGGCGTCCAGTTCGTAAACGCGTTGGTTCAGGCGATCCTGCTCGCCTTCCTGCTGCTGAAGGGTTTGTGCCTGCTGGGTCTCTTCCGCGGTTAGGTGGGCTAGCTGCTTTGCGATGCGCTCCGCTTCCGCATCCAACTCGCGCGCTTTTCCGGCAAGCATCTGGCGAACAATTCCGCGCATCTGCTCGCGAATTTCGGCGTAACGGCGCGCCTTCGACGCCTGGCGTTTCAACGAACCAAGCTGTTTTTCGACCTCGACGACGATGTCGTTCACGCGAGCCAGGTTCAGCTTCGACGATTCGAGCTTGGCTTCCGCAAGCCGCTTCTTCGTCTTGAATTTCGTGACGCCTGCGGCTTCTTCGATGATCGCTCGCCGCTCCATCGGTTTCGTCGAGAGGATCAACCCGATGCGTCCCTGTTCGATGATGGCGTAGGAATCGGGGCCCAGCCCGACGCCCATGAACATTTCCTGGATATCGCGAAGCCGCCCAATGCGGCCGTTGATCAGATATTCGCTCTGTCCGGAACGATACAAGCGACGCGTCACCACGACTTCGCCCGGTCTGACCGCGAGCACGGGTTTATCTGTGCCTTTCTTCCGCCGCTTGCCCTTCAGAAATTCGGGAGCAGCCGTCGAAACTTCATCAGCTTGTGCCGCAGCTTCTTGCGTTCCTTCCACTTCTTGCTGTGCTTCGGGGGCCGGCGCGGGGTCTAGCGAGAGTATCTGTGTGTTCGAGTCGTGCGTCGAGGTTGCCTTGATTTCTTCAACTGGCGCTTCTTCCGTCTCAGTAGCGGTGTCCGCCTCCGCGCCTTCCAGCACGAACCGTGCGGCTTCGGCCAGTTCGGCATCTTCCATGGTGATGGTGACTTCCGCCATGCCCAGCGGCGGACGCTTGGTCGTTCCATTGAAGATGCAATCGGCCATGCGTTCGGCGCGAAGGGATTTATGGCTCTGCTCGCCCAGTACCCAGGAAATGGCATCCACCACATTGGATTTGCCGCAGCCATTGGGTCCGACGATGCAGGTAGTGCCCGAACCGCTGAAAGTGACCACCGTGCGGTCACAAAACGACTTGAAGCCTACGATTTCCACTTTTCGGAGCTTAAGCAAGATGTCCTCTTTTTGCCTCAGTCCGCGCCAATCTGAGCTCCCCTTTGCCTGAGTTGGCCACAATGCCGCGAACGGCGGAGGCCAACGGCAATCTGCGCGTAAAGAGACGACGCATTATTCCTCGTGGGGAGGGGCTTTCGAACGACAAGTCGACCGGTTTGCGGTCGATTAGACAAACGTGTGGCAGGTTCTCAGTCAGAGGCCCAGCCGCCTGGCGCATGGATGGCGGTACGGGAAAAAAGCGTATCACGAGCTTTTCCGCCTGTAAAGACCTACGCAACAGATAGTACCGAATCCTGGGACGCCACAATTGCCGGACCGGCGAAAAGTCTTCAAACGCTCCGCAAAGTTTCTCGCGTCGCATTTACTTTCTTTAGACGGCGCTTCGCCCCAAACGGGCTATCCAAGTTGTAACCAGATTCTTGTTTCGTCCTCCCGCCCGCGAAGAACCGCCGTATCATCCCTACAAGCAGGATCCGAACGGCCGGGCGCAACTTGGGGGCGCCTGAATGTGAAAAAACTGCGATTTCTTCTCGCGCTCATCACCAAAGACAACGACTTTCAAGTCGAACAGGCAGTCTCCGCGGAAGCGATGGCGCGTGAATTGGGCGTCGATCTCGAGATCGCCTATGCCGATGGCGACACCATCACCCAGAGCACGCAAGTACTCAAAACCATTCAGGCGCATTCCGCCCTGCGGCCTGACGGCATCCTCGTCGAGCCGGCCGGTGGAACGGGCCTCCCGCAAGTCGCCAGGGCCGCGGTTGATGCCGGCATTGCGTGGTGCCTCGTCAATCGTGATGCGGACTACGTTGCCGAATTGCGCCGCGGCGCGAAGTCGCCCATTTTTCTCGTAACCACCGACCACAAAGAGATTGGCCGAATTCAAGCGCGACAGTTGAGCGCGCTTCTGCCGCAGGGCGGCAACGTCATCTACATTCTCGGCCCCACGGAAAGCGCCACGGTAAAGGACCGCAAAGAAGGATTCGAAGCGGTCTGCGCGAAAAACCTGCATGTCACACTGTTGCGCGGCAAATGGACGGAAGAAAGTGGCCACCGAAGCACGGCGGCGTGGCTCAAGTTGGGAGTTTCCAACAAGGTGACTGTCTCGGCCATCGTGGCGCAGAACGACGCAATGGCTATCGGTGCGAGGAAAGCCATCCAGGAAATCGGCAGCCCACAAGAGCGGGAAAAGTGGCTGAGCTTGCCGTTTACGGGCGCCGACGGCTTGCCAAAAACCGGACAATCCTGGGTTCGCACCGGCTTGCTGACGGCCACTGTGATTGTTCCGCCGATGGCTGGCCAGGCCGTGCAACTTATGGCCAACGCGCTTCGTACCGGCACAAACGCGCCCGAGCGCACGCTCACGTTTCTCGAATCCTGTCCGCAAATCGAAAAGCTGGCAAAGCTCCAGCCGGTTTGAAATTAGCCGGAAGCGCTCCGCCAACTACTTCATGTGCCCGTCGTACCAGGCGAGAATGCGATTCAGCCGGTCGAGCAGATGCTTCTCTTCGTGAAAGCCGTGCGGCTCTCGCGGGTATTCAACCAGTTCGCTCTCCACGCCATAGTGTTTCAGCCCGCGATATAACTCCTGGCTCTGGTCCAGAGGATCCGTTGTGTCCGCTTCGCCCTGGAGAATCAGCGTCGGCGTCTTCGCATTCTTCAGTTGCGTGAACGGCGAACTGTTCAGGAATTTCACCAGGCTGTCCGACTCGTACGGCACGCCGTAGAACCACTCGTCGTAAGAAGGATGAGCTTCACTCCCATATTCGGAAATTAAATTGGAAAGCCCCGCGCCCGAGACGGCAGCCCTGAATTCCGTCGTCTGCGTAATCGCCCACTCCGACATGTAGCCGCCATAGGACCATCCGCCAATCCCGAGCCTCGCGGGATCCGCGATTCCCCTATCAACGAGGTCTTTCACGCCGGCCATGACATCCTTGAAATCCGCGCCGCCCCAATCGCCGCGATTCATTTCAACGAACGCCTCTCCATAGCCCAGCGAACCACGAATATTGGGATAGAAAATCGCGTAACCATGTGTCACGAGCAACTGGCCCCATGTATCGATGGAATCCTGCCAATTCCCCGTCGGCCCGCCGTGAATCAAGGCGATCAGCGGCAGCTTGGCATTTGCATCGGCGCCCGCCGGTTTCAGCAGCGCAGCTTCGATCTCCAGCCCGTCGAACGATTTGTACTTGTAAAATTCCGGCGAGCTAAGCGCAAATTCCTTCCAAGCATCGTTCAAGTGGGAAACTTGCTGCGGCGGATTTTTCTGATCCCACATCCAAAGTTCCGGCGGCGTTGTAGCCGACTGCCCGACATACGCAATCTCGCCGGCGGAAGAAATTGCAAAGCCGCCGATGTTTCCCGCCGGCGGATTCGCAAGCGCCTTGCTCATCCCGTCCGGAGCAAAGCCGGTCAGCTTGTTCCGAAAGCCATCCGCGTAAAGCGCGAGCATTGAGCCATCTTTCGACCAGATCTCCTCATGGATTGCGCGATCCAGGCTCGCCCCCGTAAGGTTGCGCGTCGCTCGCTTACCAATGTCCAGCAGCATGAGGTCATGCGGTTCGGGACCGTCCACGCGGCTGCCGATGTAGCTGAGCGTTGTCCCGTCCGGCGAAACGCGTATCCCGCCAAACGGTCCGTGCGGCGCGAGGAGCAACTTGCGCGCGCCATCCGAAACCTCCACCGAAAAAATCCGCTGCGTGTCTTCGTCCGATTCAGGATGGTCCGTCGCGCTCACGATGATGCGATCGCCCGACGGCATCCACGCAAGCTCACCGACTTCCCATTTCGGATCCGTGAGCGCCTTTGCCTCGCTCGTCGCCATCGTCAACACCCACAGCCGTGGCTGCTTATCGTCTTTATCCACGGCGTGCGAATCATCCTTATCCTTTTCTTTCTTTTCCTCTGCGCTCGATCGTGCATCGGGCGCGAGATACGCGATCTCCTTGCCGTTCGGCGACCATTCGAATGCATGCACGCTCCGCTTGCCCTTGGTCACGGCTGCTGCTTCTCCGCCGTCCATCCGCAGCACATACACCTGCTGCTGGTCCACACGGTTCGAAAGAAACGCCAACTCTTTTCCGTCAGGCGACCATCGCGGCGAAGATTCGTCCTTCGCTGAAAAAGTCAGTTGCCGCACAGCGCCGGATTTTTTCTCGTAGATCCAGATATGCCGCGCGCGTCTCTCGCCCTTCGGCGGCTCCATCACCACAAACGCGACTCGCGTCCCATCCGGCGAAAATTGCAAATCGGAAATCGAGCGCAAATTCAGGGAAGCCTCCGGCGTCAGCGGTTTGCCCGTATCCGCCGCGCTTCCCGCCAGCGCCATCGTTCCCGCAATGCCAATCGCTATCAAAAAGCGGTTCATCTTTGCACCTCTTCCCTGAAGAAGTAGGACTTTAACCATCGAAACGCCAACCGTCAATTTCGTTCGCCTTCATCCAGTAGTTCTTTTGCATTATTGACCCTCCCTCTACCTCGGTTCTTATAATGCGCCACTCAAGTGCGGGGTGATGTCTGACGCTAACGATCGGCGCGCAAGCCATCCTTGCGTTCCCGCGCCAGAGTGTGTCCAAACATCGAAAAAACGGATCGCCCAGGAGCGGATAATCGCATGTGGAATATCGGAAAGTTGATTTGCGCCGTAACGATTGCAATTTTCTCGTGCGCGTATGCCTCGGCGCAGGAAATCGCGGGCAGCATTCGCGGATCCGTACTGGACGCCAGCGGGGCCACCGTCTCGGGCGTTAAGGTCACAGCGATCCAAACCGACACGGGCCTCGTCCGCTCGACTTTGTCCGATTCGCAGGGCGCCTACGTTCTCGTCGAGCTTCCCGTCGGCCACTATCGCCTGGAAGCCGAAGCCAAGGGTTTTAAGAAATACGTCCAGCAGGGAATCTCGCTCGACGTCAATCAGATCGCAAGCGTGGCAGTCCGCCTTGACGTCGGAACGGCCACGGAAGAAGTCCACGTCGACGCCAACGCTCCTCTCGTCGAAACCACCGTCACCAACCTCGGCAAAACCGTCGAGCAGCAGGACGTTCTCGACCTGCCCTTGAACGGCCGTAATTTTTCTCAACTTGGACTGCTCCAACCCGGCGTGTTTCCCCTCACCCCCGGTCTCCAAGCCGCTGGCGGCTCGCTGCGCAACGGACAGGCCTACGCCGTTAACGGCCAGCGTCCCGAATCGAACAATTTCCTCATCGATGGCGCGAGTAACTTCAATTCCGTCGACGGCGGCCTGGTGATCCAGCTCCCCATCGATTCCATCGCCGAGTTTCGCATCCTCACACATACAGCCGGCGCCGAGTTCGGCCACAACAGCGGCTCGACCACCAATATCATCACCCGCACCGGCACGAACGCATTTCACGGCGATCTCTGGGAATTTATACGCAACGATGCCATGGACGCCAAAAGTTTCTTCGCCACCAGCGTCGAGCCTCTCAAGCGCAATCAGTTCGGCGGCACATTTGGCGGGCCGGTCAAGCACGACAAGACCTTTTTCTTTGGCTACTACGAAGGCCTTCGTCTCCGCCAAGGCGAAACCGTCAGCGCCACCGTCCCCACACAAACCGAACGCACCGGCGACTTTGGCCTCCTCTGCACCCAGGCCGGCGGCACGTTCAACAATTCCGGAATCTGCAGCGCCCCGGCTGGCCAGCTTTTGAACGTATTTGCTGGTCCGGTGCCGCAGCCGGTGCCCTTCAACAAGCTTCCCGGCGTCGACCCGTTCGCGCAAAGTTTGCTGCC
>JBAQJX010000130.1:0-1594 GCA_049641765.1 Candidatus Acidiferrum sp. | reverse complement strand
TGTCCTGCCTCAGCTGGAACTGGAGAGGGCGTTCTTCCGTTAAGATAACGGAGAGGACGCATGAGAAAAGGGCGAAAGCACTACACCGGAGAAGAGAAGGTTGCCATCCTGAGACGGCACTTGTTGGATAAAGTGCCGGTTTCCGATCTGTGTGATGAACTGGGATTGCAGCCAACGGTATTCTATCGTTGGCAAAAAGAGTTCTTCGAGAACGGCGCTGCGGCCTTCTCTGGCAAGAGCCGCCCGGACCACCAAGCCGAACAGCAACGGATCGAGTTCCTGGAGAAGAAGATCCAGACCAAAGACGAGGTGTTGGCCGAACTGATGGCCGAGCACATCGCCTTAAAAAAAAGTCTTGGGGAGCTCTGACCAAGGTGTGGGTGCCGCCCGATGTGCGGGACCTGGTGGTGGATTTCGTCCGGTGCTGGTCGGAAAAAACAGAGATCGGCACCGGACGATTCATCCACTGGCTGGGCGTGCGAGCCAGCAAGTTCTACGACTGGCGAGAGCGCTATGGGCGCGTCAATGAGCACAACGGTTGGGTTCCCCGTGATTTCTGGCTACAACCGTGGGAGAAGCAAGCCATCATCGACTTCCACCGGGAACATCCCTTGGAAGGCTATCGGCGATTGACGTTCATGATGCTGGACGCCGATGTTGTGGCCGTCAGCCCCTCCAGCGTTTGGCGGGTGCTCCAACAAGCCGGATTGCTCTCCCGATGGAAGGGTAAGCCTTCGCGCAAGGGGAGCGGTTTCGAGCAACCACCGCATGCGCACCAGCATTGGCACATCGATGTTTCCTACATCAACGTGAGCGGCACCTTCTATTACCTGTGCAGCATTCTGGATGGCTATAGCCGTTCGATCGTTCATTGGGATTTGCGGGAATCGATGACCGAAGCGGAGATCGAAGTCATTTTGCAACGAGCGCGGGAGAAATATCCGGAAGCGAAACCCCGGATCATCTCCGACAACGGACCGCAGTTCATTGCCAGGGATTTCAAGGAATTCATTCGCATCGCGGGGATGACCCACGTGCGAACCTCGCCCGGCTATCCGCAATCGAACGGGAAGCTTGAACGCTGGCACAAATCGCTAAAATCGGAGTGCCTCAGGCCAGGTACACCGTTGACGAGAGAAGACGCGGTGCGTTTGATTCAAGCCTACGTGGATCACTACAACACCGTACGCTTGCACAGCGCCATCGGCTACGTGACACCGCACGATATGCTCGCCGGGCGCCAGGCTGAGATCCACGCGGCACGCGATCGCAAGCTCGAGGAAGCGCGTCACCAACGGCAGCTCCGGCGGGAGGCCAGATCGTTGCTTGCACATTCTTCGAACGCGACTACAATGACTTCGCCAGGTGAAACAGAAGCGGGCTCTGCAGGGATGCAACCATGCTGAGGGATAACCTGGTGGAGCTCATCGAACCGATGCTAAACAGCGCGGGAGCTAATCCTCTCGCGCTGACTCATCACCAGATAAAAGCATCGGGCGATAGACTCCCATGCCTTGAAAATCCCCGCCCCAAAGGGGCGGAATCTTCACTAACGGAAAACGTCACCTCTCCATTTCAGGCTGAGCCAGCACAC
>JBAQJX010000114.1:0-8304 GCA_049641765.1 Candidatus Acidiferrum sp. | reverse complement strand
GCTTCACGGCAGGCACTGGAGCTGAACCCCGACCAAGCGTTCAATTACGAGATTCTCGCTGGCGCACTCCTGGCCCTTAATCACGTGGACGAGGCGAAAAGCGTCGCAAGACAGGCGGTATCCCACGCCAGAGACGACGGAGGTCTGCATCTGCTTTTGTTTGCAGCCGCAGTGCTGCAGTCGGATCCGACTGCTCTGGAGGAGGAACGCAAGTGGTCGGCCGAGTTCCCCGACGACTCGTCCATACCTTACGGTGAAGCGGAGTACGCTGCTGCGCGAGGCCAAATGAAGCGGAGCGCCGATCTCTTCGAGAGAATTGCGCAGCAGCAAATTGCGGCCGGCGTTCCCGGCTACGCGGCAAATCTCTACGCAGACGAAGCATTCATGCAATTGCAGATGGGACAGCCTGAAGAGGCAATCAAGAGCGCAGAGAAGAGCCTGAAGAGTGGAAAGACGGACATCAATTTGGGTGCGGTCGCCGCCGTTTTCGCGTGGAATGGCGACTCGAATCGGGCAACCGCTGTGAAGCGCGAGTTCGACAGCGAATACCCGATTTCAACCTATAACATGGGCATTTTTTCGCCGATGATAAACGCCGGTAATGCTATCCACCGTGGAAGGCCCGCTCAAGAAATCAAGGACCTTATGGCTCCAGCGGGACTCTATGAAACAGGCGGGATAGCTTCGCTGAATCCGATTTACATTCGTGCCGTGGGTTATTTGAAAGGTGGTTCGCCGAAAGACGCGCTGAGCGAATTCCAAAAGTTGCTCGATCATCGGGGGGTGGATCCCCTCAGGCCGTCTGTGCCCCTTGCGATACTTGGTATTGCCCGCGCTTCCGCTAGGCTTGGCAAAATAGAGGACGCCCGCAAGGCATACGAAAACGTTTTGGAATATTGGAAGGCTGCCGATCCCGGGTTGCCAATCGTTATTCAAGCCAGACTGGAATACGGCCAGATGCTGAAGCGTCGTGGGCAATAATTGGCTGAGTTGGCGGTGATCGAACCGGCGCTGGGATTAGTCCCACAAACGGGGTCCTGGGAAGTGACGGAAGAAGTGCGGACAAGGTCTTGGAAACTCAGAAATAGTTGCCGGCACTGACGAGTCCGTGCGCGAAGTTGCAGTTTTTTCGCTGAACAGTTGCTGAACAATAGGCTGCGAATGAGGGTGTCTGGCGCAACTGAAAAGGTCATAACGCTAACAAAACAAACGAAAATCGATCAGTACGAACAGGTCAGGGTGAATTAGCAAACCGCCCCCAAGGTCTCCCACTTTCCAAGTTCAACCAACGAATCAGGAAGCAATTGAGAGGCACCGCGAAGCGCGAGCTGAGCCTAGCGCGTGATTTACTGATTTGAGTTTCGGAAGATCTATGAGACGAGAAATGCGCAGGGTCCCCCGAATTTTCACCATACTTGCCAGATCGCGGGCGATTAACTTGCGTCCGTTCAATAATTTCTGAATAGCACTCCTGCCTCCCCGCGTTTTTGCAAATTCGTCACGTGGCGAACTCTCGGAAACTAAACGACTTGCGAATTCAGACCTCCTGTCTGCCCGAATTCCACAGTGAAGTGTAGGGTGAAGAACGCTTTTTATAAGCCGTAGAAAATACGGAAGATACTTTTGGTCGGGGCGCCGAGATTTGAACTCGGGACCTCCTGCGCCCAAGGCAGCGGTAGGAATGCTATCTGATTGGTCCGCCTAGCTTTGTGCTGCGTCATAGTACATGGTTTTGGACCTAATTTGTCAGCATTTGGACCCAAGTTGGACCTAAGTTTTGGGGTGAACCCCTAAGCTGGCAGAGTTTTTTTTGAGACAGCTCAAACAGGAGCCTGCCCTGCTTGCAAAGTCGCGAGTCCGGACTGAATTCGCCGCTTTGTTTCACTTCTTGTCGGAAGCCGCTCCGGAAGAGTCTGTATGATGCGGAGCGGCCGAAAGCAGTGAATAGAGAAAAAACAAAACGCCTATCCCAATCAGGGCCCCGCCAAACACGACCAGCACCACAAACGCGATAGGCCGCGACCACGAAAGACAAATCGCCTCAATCAGCAGCCCCGTAATCACGAAGCTCCCTGCTATGCGCAGCCACCGGTCGATGGAGTATCCGAGGTGCATTAGTCCTTCGCGTACCAGAATTTCACGCTGCTCCCCCAATGGCCTACGTTATGGATCTGCTCATGGCAGCCGCTTGAAATACAAGAAAGCTTGCCTGCTTTGATCGCGGGAAGCGTCGCGGGGTCCGCGTTATGAACCGCGCCTTCTTCAAAAGAGCGCGCCCCAAGATGGCAGTGCAGACATACCTGGTTGCTGAAGGGCTTGTATAGTTTGATGTTTTCCGGCAAGGGCGGTTTCCCGAGGTAGTACACGTAGAGATGCCGCAAGCCCCCGAGTTTCGCTTTAATCGGCCCAAACATCGCGTAATCCGAATGGCATGTGTAACAAGCCTCGTCTGCGGGAACACGATGATTTTGATAATGCCCCGCCGGAATATAGCTGGGGTCGTCGATATGCAAGCTCTTCCCGTAGGGCTCCATAATGTGGCACGAAAGGCAGAATCCAGTGCTTTCGGAACGCGTCATTTCATTTTGCATGCCCATGGCGAGAGAAAAAAGTGGGAGAAAGAAGAGCACGCAGAACGCTAAAATCTTTCCCGCGCGGCTTACAGTAACCGCCGGACGCACAACCACAACCCCCGCGAGCACCGCGCTGAACAAGACGAGAACTACGGTGGCAATGGTAGGCATGGTGCCATCAAACTCAATCCGCGATTCACTTCTTCAACGTTCGAATAAAGGCGACGAGATCCTTGATCTGCTCCGGCTTCAAGCTTTTGCTGTAAGCGGGCATTTTGCTCTTGCCGTTGCTGATGATTCCGGCTAACTCCTCATCGCTTTGTTTCTGCACTTCCGCGGAACCCAAGTCACGAATCTTGTCCGCCCTGCCGACGCCGGTGTCGCCTTTTCCGTCCGCGCCGTGACAAACCGCGCACTTCGTCTTAAAAAGAGCCGCCCCTTCGGACTGCGCCCGCGCGGAACTTGCCGCAACGCCGAACGCCACTCCCAACAGAAGCGCCAGTGTCCCGCATTCAGCAAATATCGTGTATCGATTCATAGTTCCTCCTGATAATGGTGCGGTCCTCACTTCTAAGCCCGTATCCTACTCAAAGCCTGGTCGAATTTCCTCGCAAATCTCTCGTTCCCTGATCCCCAGCGCGGCCTGGCTCATGGCCTCTGTGTTGCCCGGTCCAGACGCTTCAAAACGAGTACCGCAACGTGAATGTGGCGTTGTTGCCGTTGAAGTCCTGCAGAGGAATCGCCGCAAGCCCAAATGGGTTCCTGTTGCCACCCTGGTTAAATCCGTAATAATTCCACGCCATCTTGTAGGTGAACCCGCCGCCCATATCGACGGCAATCGACGCAAACGGCCGCTGGTAGTTGAAATTAAGCGTGCCGGTGGGCGTGAGCGGGTTCAGGAAAATCGTGTTGCCCCGCACAAAGCTGCCGCTGTAACCCGTCATCGTCGTCACGCGCTTCATCAGCTTCCAAATCACCGTGGCATGCGCGAAATGATCCGTGCTGCCGTAGGTTGAAAGCGCGCCCAGCGGCGACGATGCGCCCATGATCGGGCACGCTGTCCCCGTCGGCAGCTCCGGCACTCCCGGTGGAAACGCGGAAGCAACCACCGTTGTTGGCGGCGGGGTTGGGTTTGCTGAAGTTTGTGAATAGGCAAAGCAAATCAACGATTGCGTAAAAACGTTCCAGTAGTTGTATCCGAAGTCGACGGTCAGCCGTGGGCTTGCCGTCAATATGGTGGCGAAGGTGTAGGAGCGGTCGTGTTCCAGGTTATCCACCTGATAGACGTTGTCGCGGTTTTCGTGTATCTCCACTGCTCCACTGACTGTTGCCCAAGGCCTCGGTTTGTAATCCAGATGGACTTTGTAGGACTGCATTTGCCGGGCATCGATGCGCGTATACGCGGCATCGTTATAACCCAGCTCCATATCCCCGGTGATTCGCAGCGATTCCACCGGGCGTAAGACGGCGCCCAGCAATAGCGCATCCTCGTTGATGGTCGTCAAAGCCCGCGTTGGAGCCGCCGCGGCAGGTTCAAGGAACGTTATCGACCCGTCGCCATTCAGTGTGCACCTAGCAGGCAGTGCGCCGGCCACCAGTGCACAACTGCCACGCGCCGCAAGGTAATCGTTCGCGGCCGTTGCCGTGGCGCCGCCAGGATAATAGATCAGCTCCGTGTCATTCGTATCGCTGTATTGGGCGATGGTTCGGTTCGTATAGAGGTAACCAATGTGCGCGTTGAAGTGCTTATTGAAGTTGTATTCAAGCTCCAAAGTATTGGACTTCAGATTCTGCCCAAGGAAAGATGTCGCTAGGCCCGTGGTCACATCGGCTGCGGAGCTCGGCGCGTGAAACGGGCAGGTCACGGCATTCGAGTCCAACGGGCAATTCGTCGTGTTGAAAACCGCCTGGCTCTGCTGCATCCCCGTCAACCCGGGATAGCCCGTTCCAAAGATGTTCGTTTCATCCAGCGCCCACATTCCGGGGATGCGCCAGTTGTCATAGCGGAAGGAATCCTGGAGTCGCAGCTTGTCGGTGATCGAATAGACCCCCGACCAATCCGCATTCACCGAAACGCGCTTGGCTTCCGCCGGCCCGCCGGTGATCCCGCCGCGCACTGCGGTCCGCGACGTGTATCCGTTCACCGTTTCAAAGAAATCCGGGATCATGTTATTGCTGGTGCTGTAACCCGCCGAGCCGGACATCTCGAAATTCTTGAAGTAATTCGACTGAAAACGCAGCCGCTCTGTTGGCATGAAATTCCGCGGGTTGCCCACTTGGCTGTACGACAAGAATCCATTGCATGTCGGCGTCGCCGTGTTCGTTGTCCCTGCTACAATCGGCGTCGCGCACGGAAACGTCTCCGCCGCAGTTTGCGTGCTCCAGATATTTCCCAGGTCTACCCGCGTACCCGCTTGTGTTCCGACTCCCGTGGGATTCGCAATCACGTAGCCGAAATTCCCGGGATTGATCGCTGGGTTGTCCTCGATGACGTTATCCTGCTTGAAGTAGCTCAGGAACTCGTCAAACGAAAAAGTTGTTCGAGGCAGAATCCGGAAATCAATCCCCGCGCGATAGGCGTTGGTCGTATAGCTGTAAAGCGCGTCGAACGCGGAGATCGTCCCGCCGTCGGTGGAAGTCGTGCCGGGTCCTTGGTTGCGATTACGGGAATAACCCAATCGTAATCGCACTTTCGAAGTGGGGAGTAGCGTCAAGTCATAGTCCTGCATGCGGCGCGTCAGATAGAGGCTATCGACGGAAGTGGTCTGCGCCACGGCTGGCTTGGAACAGTAGGCCGGAGCGCCCTGCGGAAAGGCCGTCGTTGGCGGTCCCACGTAGCATCCGGTCGTTAATGACCCTGCCGGGTTTAGCGCCGCGGGGTTCAGCGGATTTGCGAAGAGGTTGTAATCCCAAAAATTTTTGTCCCGGCGGAACAAAAGCCGGAAATCGTACCATTTGTTTTTTTCGATGCGCAGGCGTGAGACGTTGTTCGGATCGCCGCCATATCCAAAATTGCTGAATGTCAGCGTGTCAAAGAATAATCCATGGTGATCGAGCGAGCGCATCTGCACGTCGTAATCAAAGAGGCGGAGGCCCGAACCCAGATTCTCAAAAGTATTGTACGTGTCCATGTTCCCGTTGATGTTGCTGGTCCGGTAGCCAACTTCAAGCGTCTGGTGGATATTGTAGCCGCCCGAATTGACCCCTTTGGATTGTTCAGAGTCGTCTTGGGCGCAAACTGCTGGCGGAAGGAAAAGCGCCACAATAGCAATCACAAAAACGAGAGGAATTGAGTGAACCCCCTGGCAGCCTTTCATGGCCTTTCTCCCTTTACACCCGGAAACCTCATTTCGGGCTCGTCTATCTTTCCCCCAGCCGAAATAATGTTCATGGCGGCTCCTATTTGAAGAACGTTGCGTCCGCGTTGGAGCCGTGAATTTGCGAATGGCACAGCACGCACGACTGGAAAAGGCTTGCCTGGTTGTGGAACGAAGGCATGCCCGGCGCGCTGCTGAAACTGGATGTCGTGTGGCACTGCAGGCATAGCAGGTTTACGTTGCTCAACTTCAGCATGTGAGGATTAGGCCCGCCGTGCGTCAAATGGCACGATTGGCATCCGTCGATCTTGACGGGCGCGTGTTCATACACAAACGGCCCCTGCTTGTCCGTATGGCATTTGAAGCAGACGGCGTCCTGCGTCGAGGAAGTCCGCACCTGCTTGGGCCCCGCCGTCCCGTGAACGTTGTGGCAATCGCTGCACTGCACCAGCCCCTCATTCACTCGATGATGGAACGGCATCTCGAACTGCGCCTTCTGCTGAAGGTGGCAGGTGTAGCAGAGTTCGGGCTGAGACTTTACCAGCAGAAACTGCTCTTCCTTTGCGTGGTGCGGCGAATGACACGAAATACAACTGACGTCATTCTTCAAATGTACCGAGTTGATGGCGTTCATGTGCTGCGTGCCACCAGCATGGCAATCGAGACAGCGCGCACTAATCTCCTGCGCCGATGCGCCCTTGAAAGTGAAAATCTTGGTTTTGTCGCCCCCGCCATCGACATGGGCCTTGCCAGGACCGTGGCAGGCTTCGCAGCCGTGCCACTCCGGCCCTTTCTTGGTGTCGAGGGTGGTCTGGAAGTGGGGGGAATCTTCGAAATGCTTGAAGAAGCCCTTAACGGGCATGTCTTCGTGGCAGGTCTTGCAGGTTTCGGAGCCTACATAGAGCGACGCATCTGTGGGCCGCTCGTACTTTTTTGACTGGCCCGCGGACTGAGCCGAATTTCCGGTCTGCTGCGCTCGGCTGGGGGCCATCCCCATGGCAACCACCGCAACTACGACAAAGATGGGAATCGAGATAGTAGAGTAGCGATGAACCGACTGAAGCATCCGCACCCCCCGCTGCTTCTCGAAGTTCAGAACGAAACACCCTGCGAGCACGCAGTATCCACTTGAGCGACTCTGGAAGTATGTGACGCTTGTCACACCCACGCGTGTCCTACGTCACCGAAGTTTGGAAGGGGGCACTATTTGACTATTAGAAGTTACGCAGGATGTCTGCCAGGCCCACCGTGTGCTGCGGAAAGATACAGTGTTGCCGCACTGTAAAGGCAAAACGGAGCCGGTGGACATCCGGTGCTTGTTCCATGGGGGACTCCCGACCCTCCTGTATGAATTATGTACTTCTGGAACCGCAAATGAGTATGACGCCCGTCACAGAAGAGACGCTCGCCGCGGCTACGGAAGGGGCAAGACTGTCAAGAGCCGAGCAACTTTTCAAGGCCTTCTTTGTTCGCGACAATGAGTGTCGAACCGCGAACTTCTAACAGGCACTTGCGCTTAAAACTGGCGAATAGCCTCGTGACCGTTTCGCGAGAGGCTCCGATCATCTCGCCAATCTCCTTATGCGTGAGCGTAAGAGCGGCTCGAATTCGACCGTTGCCGTCTGTAGAGTTTCCGGGTAGTTCCAGCAGAAAGCGCGCCAGTTTTTCCGTTGTGGAAGCCGAGAGCCCTAAATAGCGGACTTCCGAAAGAGTCGCTTGATAGATCTGGCTCAAGATCTCAGCGATTCTCAGTGCCGCTTCCGCGCGCCGCTGCAGAAACTGCAGGAAGGCCTCCCGGGGAATAAAGTTGGCCTGGAGTGGTTCCAACGCCTCGGCCGTCAGCTCGTAAGGCTTTCCCGAAATGGAGCCAGGCAAGCCCACCATCTCTCCAGCCTCTACTACACGAACAAGAAGCGATTTGCCATCAGACGAACTGGTGGAAAGCTTCACGCGACCGTTGCAAATGATGAAGACACCGCGAGGTTCCTGTCCTTCGGCGAAAAGGATGGCATCCTTCAGATAGGTCGAAGGCGAGGAAATTTCGTCGAGTTCGGCAAGCATAGACTTGGGAAGATCGCAGAACATACGATCTTTTACGAGCGGCCACGTCAGGCCGCTCTCGATAGCCTGCAGTCCATCCGATGACTTGGTGGTCTTACCTTGCTGCATCTGGCGACGCTTTTTCTTCGGCACAACCCTCACTCGGTAAGTCATAAACTTGCTCCGGGTGATTAGATGAAGGCGTCGGCTCCTAGCTCCGAGTAAACTTGGTTGCGCAAACGACCAGGGCTCGGAAGAAAGGAGCCGAGCGATGCTCATTATAGGATGTGATTTTCACACACGCTATCAGCAGATTGCCATGGCCAGAGAAGAGACCGCAGAGCTGCTTGTCCAGCGGCGCTTGGACCACGAAA
>JBAQJX010000107.1:0-41068 GCA_049641765.1 Candidatus Acidiferrum sp. | reverse complement strand
GGTCGAGCATGACCGACGAGACCGGAAACACCATGCCTGGTGGTGTAAATTTTCGTTCGGCGAGAACATGGTGGATAAGGCAACGGTGCAATCGGCCGTTGCCATCTTGTAGAGGGTGAACATAAACGAACCCGAAGGCCGTGGCTGCGGACTGCAAGACAGGATCGATCTCGTCGGCCATCATGCGATCGTTTGCTTCAAGTAACGCCGACATCAGGTCGGTAAGATCTCCAGGCCGCGCGCCGATGAATTCTGGCAGCGGATCGCCGTTGTGATCTCTCTCGCCTAGAAACACACCATCGCGTCGGAGGCCTATGTGGACAAATCGATAGTCTTCGATGAGAACGCGGTGAAGACGAACGATTTCATCGAGAGTGAGTTTGTTCTTCCCTGCCTGTAGCACCGCGCGTCCCCACCGTTCAAGCCTGTTGCGTGGCGGCCGCTCTCCTTCAATTTCGAAACTCGCCCGGCTATCAGCGAGTAGCATGAAGCTCGCCGCACGGGCAGCCAAATGCGCACTGGTGCGACCAATTGTTTCACTCGCTTTTTTCGCAATGTCCTGCGTTATGAACTCGGTGAGTAGCTTGGTTCGGCGGATTATGGGGCAAAACCGGCTGATCCCCAGAAGATTGTCGCGCACGCGGTGCCGGCGGGAAAGCTGCGGTTTGCCGGTAAAGTATGCGTCTGCGTCGAGCACATCGATGGCTGTGACGTTTTTCGCATCGGACACCTTTTTTAGGTTGCGGCCGGTCAGTAGTTCGTAGAGATACCATGCACGCCGATTCGGTATCCCGTTAGGCGCCTCGCGGACAAATTCAGCCACGGTGGCTGCTGGTACGGTTTCGAAGATGCGCTTCAAGACGAGCAGGTCAATTCGCTCGTGCCGCAGCGCAAAACTAAGGTGATCGCCGAAGGTGTCGCCGGGCCAATATCTGCGATCAAAAACAGTCCAGAGAGCTTCCTCCCGATGGCTGCCGCGGATATGCTTGTCCGAGACACAAGACGGACGGCGCACCGGCGCTTCGATGGAAAGGGTGTTTACAAGGGCAGCAAATCCGGCAAGCTTTGAGGCTTCAGGAATGCTTTGTTCCTGAAAGCCTGTTGGTTTCTTGAAATTCAGCCGCATGTCGAAATCCGTTTAGTTAGGTCGAAAATGGTTCCGATGCTCGATACCATGTCGAAAAACTATATTATCAGACTTCAGATGCCGAAATCCATTGTATTCATGTCGAAGGTACCCCAGTTAGTGGCCGAAATGCGAAAAATCGTCCACGGCGGCTACAAGGGCTAAGGACTGCGGCCTTCTCGGTGACACCGGAAACCGGCAGAAAGATCGGCAACCAATCTCACTGCAACGGACCAACAATCTTCGTTTCATTGACTTATAGCGATGTCGAATCCGGAAATCGAACGGCCCGTAGAAACAATTAATCTTGCGGAGATACGCCCTGTGGGATGAACCGACTGACCAGACAAAATCTCGCCTGCTGCGATAGCAACCCTTGTTCTGCGAAGTTGATGCGGATTAGCTGCCCATCTCATTTGAGAAAAGGGACCAAGGCGGCTAGGATCCTGAGGTTTTTAATCCCACTGGATTGGAGCGCGATGAGACTCGTGAGATTTGGAAAGCCTACGAGCAAAGAAGTGTTTGTAGAATGCCTTGGCCAGAATCATTCCGAGCTAAATTTCATTTTCGAGGGGAGCGGGTGGATTAGCGAGTGGTTGCCTGCCGGGAAGCTGGAGTATTTGCGTAGAATGCCCAGCGGAAAAATCGCGTGTCACATCTTAGGCAGCGATAAGGTCTGAGGAAGATCATGGCCATAAATCCTCTTTCCAGGATGCCGTGACGTCGTGATTTGTGGACTTGATCACTTTGGCAAAACGGACAACTCAACATTGAGAATCTCCTGATGCGGTATTGGCATCCAAGCGGCGAACTAATCTTGTATCAAGGGAAAACCTCCTCTCTGTCCCATTTTGAACAGTGGCATCCGATAGGCGCAATCGCCGAGCCAGTCGCGCGCTTGCTTTTCTCTGCTGCTTCTCGCGCTTTCTCGGAAATAGCCCCATAGGGTAGGCGTTCAAAACGGAACAGACCACACTTTCCTGGCGACTTAACTTGAGTTCGAAGGGGTCTACCTTCTAGCCGCTTCCCCTGATATTCCTGGGCGGCTTCGGTAGTCGGTGTGTGCTTCGATGTCAGATCTGGCTCAGAGCGATTTGAAGTCTGATCCGGCGAGTTTTCGAACGGTGGGCATGGGTTCTCATAGGCGGCGGCCACTCCGCGCACTTTTCGTCCACCGCGATGCGGAGATCATAGAGAACTGTCTGGAAGAGCTGAAAAGGGCGCAGTTCATCGTGAACGCCGATTTTGTTTTGAATTTCGCGCAGTGTGGCGAGCGGCTGCACTCGCAATCGTACGACGTGGTGGTTGCCGAATACCCTTGTCCGAGTTTGAAAGGATCGCAGGCATTGCAAGCGCTCCATCAAAAATTGCAGGAGATCCCCTTGTTGTTCGTGGCCAGCGCCAAGGGCAGTGAATGCATCGAGCAATTAGCCGCTGATGGTGCTTTCGATTACGTTGAAAGAGACCGCCTCGCGCAATTGCCCATGGCTGTCCGCCAAGCGCTGAACGAAAAGAAACTCCGCGAGGAGTTAGAAGAGGCGCGCAAAGCTCTGCGGCACTCGCAATCGCTGTATCGGGCCCTGGTAGACAATCCTGCATACGGAATCTATCGCTGCAACGCGAAAGGCGTAACGATCGACGTAAATCAGGCTCTGCTAGCCATGCTTGGTTACGGAAGCAAAGAAGAATTGCTGGCTGCTAATCATCCCACGGAGATCCTCTTTGACTTAGGCAAGGGCTCACCATTGGCGGGGCGCTTTCCTGAAGCGAAGGGAATCGAGCCAGTTGAAATTGAGAGGAAGCGGAAGGACGGAACGACGCTCAGAGCCAGGCTGAGCGGCCGAGGGGTTTACGACGACAACGGAAACTTTGCCGGGTATGAAATCATCGCCGTTGATGTCACTGAACAGCGGACCCTCGAGGATCAACTGCGCCATCAAGCATCGAGCGATTCGCTGACCGGATTGGCCAATCATCGCCGTCTTTTCGAAGTGCTACATGCGGAGATCTGCCGATCCAATCGAACAGGCCGAGAGTTTTCCCTCGTATTGCTGGACCTCGATGGATTGAAAGAGGTTAACGATCAATGCGGCCACGTGGGGGGCGACCGGGCGCTCTGCAGGCTCGCGCAAATTCTGAAAGATTGCTGCAGGTCCATAGATACGGCGGCGCGGCATGGAGGTGACGAGTTTGCGCTTGTTTTGCCGGAGACGAACATGGCCGCGGCCACTTTGGTAGCACAGCGAATTTGCGAACTTCTTGAGAAAGAGTCAGAAGAGCCGGTACTCTCGGTGAGCGTAGGAATTGCCAGTCATCCGAAGGATGCCGAAACGATCGGAACCCTGCTGTACGCAGCGGACAGGGCCCTTTATGCGATGAAAGACAAGCGGCCTGAGGCCGTTGGGCCAGGACTAAGCAGAATCCACAGTGTACAGGACATGAAGAAGAGGGAAGCCAATGGATGAACATCGTTCCCGTCCGGGCGAAAGGCGACTGATTCCAGTCCCTCCTCACCATTCTGAGGGCCGGATTCAATACCTGTTGAATGCTGAGGAGAAAATTCTTCAGTCGATTTCGGCTCGGGCTCCAGTTCCGACAATCTTGAATGAAATTTGTACCGCTCTCGATTGCCAGATGGGGAACATGGTTTCGCTCATTTCACTGCCCGAGGACGAAACGGCAAGCGTCTCTGAAATAGCGCGGAACGCGGAGCTATTTGGCCTGCATATTTTCCTTTCGGTCGGGATCTTTGCGGAGAGCGGCAAAGAGCTTGGCTCGCTCGAGATGTATTGTTGCACTCCACGCAACCCTTCCCGCGGTGAGATTCAGCTCATTCAACGGGCGGCGTGTCTGGCCGCGATTGCCATCGAGCGTGACGCGGAAGCGGTCCGCCATGGCAGTGGCAGCATTCCGATAAAGGGTCCATCGAGAGGGAACGTGCTAGGATGGCCGGTTTCGATGAATTGATTTATATACGAGCAGATTCTCATTCCATCCGCGAATCCGTAACGATGTGTCTGAGCAGCGCCATTCCGGAAATGGTGGCTAGCGTCATTCGTGCAGGACGACACTCAAAAGAGAAGTATGGATCTGAAGACCACCATTGTACTTGATGAAACCGAGCTTCTTGAATTTGTTCATGAAGAAATTGACGCGCGAACGCGTTGTGCCGATCATCTCGGCAAGCGTTTCTTGCGAGATGGTGGGCAGTACTGCGTGAGGCGAATCGTCTTTGCCGTAACGGGCGAGCAATAGAAGTGTGCGAGCGAGCCGTTTTTCGCTCGAGTTAAAAAGCTGATCGATCAAATCTTCTTCGATCCGAATGTTCCGGGCCAGCATGAAAGCGATGAACCTGTCAGATAGGTCGTGCTGTTCATGCAGGACCTTGAACATTTCATTCTTCTCAATGACGAGCACGGTGCTCGGGGAAATGGACCTAGCGGTCCCCATGCGAACGGACTGACCTGCCAAGCAACCTTCACCACAGAAGTCACCCGGGCCCAGTGTCGCGACGACCGCCTCTTTACCGCCTTCACTTACGACGCTCAGCCTGATAGCGCCTTTTTGTAAATAGATTACGTTTGTGGCGGCATCACCCTGTGTATAGACAACCTCGGCTTTGTTGAACTCTTTCAGCCGTCTTGCCACACCGGCCGTGTCCAGAAATGCTTGGGCATCGAAATCGCCTTTTTGATTAGAGGCGGCGCTGGGCTTCTTGTTTTTTGGATTCATGATTAATTTAAAGACCTCATCTTGGCAGTCGTGCCGGGCTCGGGAATGAATCGTCGTTCCGCTTCCGGTGGCCCTTCGTTCGGCACTTCCTTATCGATTTCTTCCATCGTTTCGTCTGCCCCACCCGTCCGGATTTGTTCCTCAACAATTTGCTTTACGAACTCCAGAGGCACTTGCTCGAAATAAGTTTTCGAATTGAACATGGGAACCGTTCCTCATCTAGAAGCTAGCAGGAGCGAATTCATACGGGTCAGCTCTTTTCGAATCTTTTGAAATCTTTTGGAGAGTTTTTTGGAAACCGATTAGGCGAGTTAGCCGGGACTGAGCGACTCGTTTCGCTGAGTCGAGGATTCGCCCCCCCCGGAAATGTTTTCGTTTCGATTGTTCGTTTGGGCAGCTTTTATTTTTTACTTGTAGGACTCGCCACGGTGAGATACGATAGCGTGACGTTTGTTTAACGTTTCATCGCAAGGAAGGTCTATATGGGGAGCGCCCAGTTGAAAACCGGACCTACGCATTTCAAGACGATGGTGCAATTGGATGTCCCGCAAGGACGGAATGGCAAGCACAAATTGATTATCACTACCATCCTCAAGGACCTCGACCATCTAAAAGCTGGCGCGGCGATCAAAGTGCCATTGGCCGAATTGGTGGGGGCAAAAGAAAAAATTCGCTCCGCGCTGAATCGCGCGACTCGGAAAGCGGGCCGTAAGGTGGCGACCGCCAGCGACGCTAGTTTCCTGTACGTGTGGAACGTAACCGAGTAGATGCAAACACCTGCGCGGCCATCCTGTCGGAGACAGGGTGGGCTCCTGATTCCTCGAATCACCTTGTATCGCTAACAACTTCTTTATCTCCAATTCCCTCTCCAAGGTAGCTGTGCTTACCGGTGGCGGACGACGGCCAGCCAGGTCGATGTCTTGCTTTAATTTAGGAAAGAGCAAGTCCGGGTGATCCGCACGTCCATCTTGTATAGGACATTCACGCGAAAATAAGTCATGAACCTGTATACAAGTGAACAGATATGTGTGTTCACGAAGCCTAGGATGATCTTGCGTTGGAAGGATTGCAGTGCAGGCCAGTCCATCCCCTTCAGCTTGAAATCCAAGATCGCAAAAGCCTCGGGGACCTTGAACAAAACTTGAATCGGACGGTTAGCCTGAGTTGTCAGTCCATCTCTTCGGTCAGTCAAAGAGATTCAATGCATTCTTGAACCAGGCAGTGTGGGCCGCATTTCTTGGGATTCGCGTAGAAGTGTCTGGCAAAAAAGACAGAAAGGAAGAAGGATGCCTCTCATTCAAATCCTATTAGCCCTGATCGCAGTGGGCGTTTTGCTGTGGCTGGTGAATCGTTTCATCCCCATGGCGGGCAGTATCAAGTCGATCTTGAATGCAGTCGTGGTGATTGTGGTGGTGGTGTGGCTACTCAATGTATTTGGATTGTTCCACTCCCTCTCGCGTATCCACGTTGGAACATAACCACGATTGTGCAAGCCGACCGGGAAAGATCTGGCAGTTTCGAATGGGGATGCAGGATCGGAAACAAAAGGCGCACCACGCATGATGGGTGAGCAGCGCACGAGTAGATGCAATGGAGATAAGAGATGAAAGCAACTGGAATAATTAATACGGCCGCGATTTTTTTGCTTCTCGGAATCGCTGCCCCGGCTCTCGCGGGCCAGGAAAAACCGGAAGAAAAGGCGAAGCCCGCGCAACATGAACAACAGGCTAAACCCGAAAAGCAGCAAGAAGCTAAGGCACCGAAACAGGAGCAACAAGCGAAGCCTGAGAAGCAACAGCAACAAGCCAAAGCGCCGAAACAAGAGCGGCAAGCAAAACCTGAAAAGCAGGAACAAGCAAAAGCGCCAAAGCAACAGTCGCAGGCTAAGCCTGTAAGGCAACAGCAAGAAGCCAAGGCACCGAAACAGGAGCAACAAGCCAAGCCTGAGAAGCAACAGCAACAAGCCAAAGCGTCGAAGCAGGAGCACCAGGCTACGCCCGAAAAACAACAGCAGCAAGCTAAGGGGCATCAACAACAGCAAGCGCGCCAGCAACAGGTAAAATACTCGCATCCACCGCAGCGCTCCCAGCAAGAGATGGAGAGGCAACGCGCACAACCAGAACTCCGCCTAAGCGAGAGGGGCAGCGGCCGAATTCCAGATGACCGTTTCCGTTCCAACTTTGGCCGCGGACATGAGTTCCACATGGGCAATCCAGTCTTGGTTGGCGGCTATTCCCGCTTCCAGTACGGCGGTTATTGGTTTGGATTTGTCCAACCGTGGCCAGTAGGCTGGTACTACACCGATGATGTCTACATCGATTACGTGGATGGCGGCTATTACATGTACGACCCGTACTATCCGGGCGCTCGCTTCGCGATCAGCGTTGTACTGTAACTCTCGATCCTGAGTGCTGCTGGAACATCAACCCGACCCGGCGCGGGCTTTCGTCAACTTTTACTAATTGCGCCGGGTCGGAGCAATTGCGTCCCGTTGGATGGATTCACTTGAAAAGGAGCAGAGAATGCTTGGAACGATCTTGATTATCTTTTTGATTTTGGCGCTTTTTGGCGCTCTGCCGAGATGGTCGCACAGTCGAGAGTGGGGCTACATGCCGACGGGAGGAGTAAGCCTCGTCCTCATTATCGTTGTGATTCTCGTACTTCTCGGACGCATTTAGCAGGTCGGAGGCCAGCGATGGATGAATCCAGGCGGCATGCAATCGAGTTTCTCGAGAAAGAACTCAAGACTTACTCAGCGCTTTCTCTATTTTTGTCGAAGCGAGGACTCCAAGCGGATGTTCGAGTGGGGAAGAAAAAGGTCCTGATCAGTCCGGCCTTCTACAAAGATCGAATGAAGGAAGCGAAGAAACTAGTTCATGAACTCAAAAAAGCGAAGTAGGACTCGCTTTCAACCTGCTGTTTCACGCAATAACTTATTTCCCTGTGGCATGCGTCTGGCCGCACTCCTGGTCATCCTGCTCCTGTGCGCCACTTGTATGCCGGCATACTCGGTTCTGACGCACGAAGAAATTGTTGATTTGCTATGGGCCAGCGAAATTAGGTCGCTCCTCCTCAAGCGCTTTCCAAATCTGACCGAAGTTCAGATCACCGAAGCACATTCGTATGCCTATGGCGGTGCCGTCATCCAGGACCTCGGCTACTATCCGTTTGGGAACGTGGAATTCAGCAACCTGGTGCATTACGTTCGCAGCGGCGACTTCGTCCGGGAGCTGCTTTCGCAGAGCCAGGATGCGAACGAGTACGCCTTTGCGCTTGGCGCGCTCGCGCACTATGCGTCGGATATCGCCGGCCATCCTGCCGTCAACGCGGCTGTTGCTATCCAATACCCCAAGCTCCATGCCAAGTACGGAAACTCCGTGACCTACGAGGATGACCACGCCGCGCACTTGAAGACGGAGTTCGGATTCGACATGGTGCAAGTGGCGAAGAATCGTTATGCCTCGCAGCAGTATCACGATTTCATCGGCTTCCAGGTGTCCAAGCCCTTGCTGGAGAGGACTTTCCCGATCGTTTACGGAATGGAATTGAAAGACGTGCTGACCCACGAGGATCTTGCCATCGGCTCGTATCGTTTTGCGGTCAGCCGCATGATCCCCCAGATGACCCAGATCGCTCTCCGCACGCACAAGAAAGACATCATGAAGGAACGGCCGGATTTTGCGAAAAAGAAGTTCCTCTATCGGCTCTCGCGCTCCGATTACGAAAAAGAGTGGGGAAAGGACTACAAGAAGGACGGCTTCAAGACGCGTTTCTTTGCAATCCTTCTGCGTTTTATGCCTAAGATCGGTCCCTTTAAAGCGCTGGCCTTCAACAACCCCACAGCGCAGACTGAGGACCTCTATTTCAAGAGCATCAACACCACCGTCGACCAATACCGCATCTATCTGAAGCAAGTTGGCACGGACTCGCTGCAACTCACGAACGCCGATTTTGACACTGGAAAAGAAACCAAGGCCGCGGAGTACTCTTTAACGGACGAAACCTATGCAAAACTCTTAAGCCGGCTTGCAGCACGCAAATTCGACCTGACTTCCCAGGACCTCCGGGACAACGTCCTGAGCTTTTATTCCGACCTCTCTCTTCCAGTCGAGACCAAAAAGGACGCCGCTCAATGGCAAAGCGTCCTTGCCTCGCTCGATCAATTGAAGTCCGCCACACCCAATGCAAACACCGCGCCCGGCCTGTCCCAGCCGACGCCTAGATAAGGCCACGAGGCCAAGGAGATTCATTGACCAGAACCAACATCGTCAAATGCACTTGCGAGCTGGGAATCACGATCGCAATCCTTGGTCTCTACTCGTATTACGTGCGCGAGCTTTTGGTTTCCTTTGCTCTCTTTACTGGCGTCTTCCTTATTTTGGCTCTGGCCACCTTTGCAGCTGTCTTCCTCTGGTGGGCCAGTGAACAGTTGCCAAACCGGGCCGGCCCCGCCTCCCGAAAAGTCCTCGCTTTCTCACGCCGTGTCATCGCGGCCCACGCAAGGCCTTGAGCAGCAAGCCGTTCTCCTTGCCGAACCTGCAAAATAAACTTCGAAAGTGTGCTCAAGTGCACAGACATTCAAATTGAAGGCAGTTAGTATCAGTCATCCGGAAAACCAAATGTGGTCTTCAGGTGCGGCACAAGCGCTGTAACGCGGGTTTCTTGTGAGAATGGAATTGCAATGCTTTGGACAATTTTTTTTGTGTTATGTGTCCTTTGGCTCCTCGGCATGGTCACCTCCTACACGTTCGGGGGTTTCATCCACGTGCTCCTCGTCGTGGCTTTGGTCTTATTCGTATTCAACTTGATTCAGGGCCGAAGGCGAGTGGTTTAGTTGCGACGACAAAGAATATGAAACCGATTACTTGGGTTGGAATCCTCTTGATCGTTTTAGGCGGTTTAGCGCTCGCCTATCACGGATTCAATTACACCCATCGCGAGCGTCTCATGGATGTAGGTCCCATGCACGTTACGACAGAGAAGCAAGACAGAATTCCCGTTCCACCGATCCTCGGCGGTCTCGCGCTCGTCGGAGGAATTGCGCTGCTAATCGTTGGGGGTAAGAAAAATTCTTAGTTCTTAGCTCGTAGTCGAAATGGTGCCCGCCTGAGAGTCGGGCAACGCATATCCCTCTCGTGAGTTAAACGCGTTGAAAGTCCTTCAGCCAAGAATCTGCCTGGAACCAAAACGTCTGCCGAAGAAGTTTGACCTTGGAGGTCAATGATGAAGAAATATCTGGCAAGTGCAGCATGTCTCGCGCTCGTCGCAGGTGCAGTTTATGCCGGCGAATTGAACAAGGAGCAAAAACGCCTAGAAGAATGTGGCACTGTCATGCAGGAGGTCCTCGACATCCCCGACAACATTCCTCATGACCTTCTGGAAAAGGCCGAATGCGTTATCGTGATTCCTTCCGTCAGAAAACTGGCTCTGGGAGTCGGCGCGGACTACGGACGCGGCGCGATGGTTTGCCGTACCGGCGAACATTTCCGCGGAGCATGGGGAGCACCAGCAATGTACGCGCTCGAAGGCGGCAGCGTCGGCTTCCAGGTCGGCGGCGAAGCAACAGATCTGATCCTGCTGGTCATGAATGGACGCGGAATGGACTCGATCCTCAGCAGCAAGGTCAAGCTCGGCGGCGATGCTTCCATTGCTGGTGGCCCCAAAGGACGCGACGCTTCTGCAGACACCGACGCCTGGATGCGAGCCGAGATTCTTAGCTACTCGCGTTCCCGCGGCGTATTTGCTGGTGTTTCGCTCGAAGGCTCGACGATCCGCCCTGACGACGACGCCAGCGCAGACGTATATGGCCACGCTATCAAGGCAAGTGAGATCGTACGTGGCGAGCATACTGGCGTGCCCAGTACCGGCCGCCATCTCGTCAACGTTCTCGAGAAGAACGCACCCGTCAACGAATCAGAACGCGGCTCGAACCGGTAGATGCAATAAACCGTATGTCGGGATTTTTTTAATCCCGGCATACGGGCAATCTCCAGAACAGTGGCTTGGCGCAGTGTTTCGCTGAATCTTCGAGAGAGGCCATCTGCAGAGGCCGCGCTACCAGCGCCATCCTTTGCAGCTTGGCCTTTAGCTTTTTCTGATCATCCAACGCGCACCCTGCGTAGCAAGCGAGAACGAATTGTGTTTAGTTTTGTAAGTGAGATTTCGTTGTGACGCTGCGACCGGCTTATTTGTGACGCCGGTCGTTACTATGTTCGGCATGCCCGTTGGCGTCCAGCCAGTTCAAGAGAGCCTGGATGCTGCCCTGAGCCAGCGCAATGCTTGAATCGGCAGCCCCATAGTAGAGGTTGATCGTGTCTCCGTCCCCCGCCACGGTATAGCCGCATGGAAATACCACGTCTTGGACATCTCCATGACGCTCGTATTCTGCCTCGGGCGCAAACATCCAGGAATCCCCGCGGACTAGGCATTTGTCCGGCGCTTGACGGTCGAAGAGAGCCAGTCCCAGCCGATAGATCGAGCTGGAAGGCGTCCGTCGCACGCCGTGATAGATCATCAGCCAGCCTCTCGAAGTTTCAATTGGTGGCGGAGACATGCCAATTTTGTTGGCATCCCACCACGCGCCGCGGCGAGCTTCCAACATTAGCTTGTGATTTCCCCAATGACGAAGATCGGGTGAATAAGAGATCCAGACGTGTGCCCCTAGCGGTGTCATCGGCCGATGAATCAATGCCCAGAATCCGCCGATCCTGCAGGGCAGCAGCGCCGCGTCCTTGTCGTCCGGCGGCATGATTACGCCAATTCTTTCAAAGCTGCGAAAATCCTCCGTAAGTGCCAGAGACACGCCGGGCCCCCCCCGAGAATACGAAGTGTAAGCCACGGCATATTTCTTGAGCTCTGGCACGTAGGTAATGCGCGGATCTTCTATGCCCCATAACTCCTCGGGGTATTCCTCCGGATTCGGCAGGAGGGTCGGTTCGCGATCGATTTGCCAATCATCAACGCCGTTCACGGATCGAGCGGCGCATAGATGTGAAAGCCCGCGGCGATCTTCCACGCGGCAAAGCAGCAGCGTTGAGCCGTCTGGCAGAAGTGTCGCGCCCGCATTGAAAACGCTATTGATGGAGTACGGCCAATCTTTCCCCGTCAAAATGGGATTGGCAGGATGCCTGCGAAATAGCGTTTCGTATTGTTTCGTTGTTGTTCTTATAGAGAGCTTCACGGTGCTCATGGGATCGTTATCTCAGCTTTCTGCGAAAGGTAAGGACGGACCGCGCCAGGTTTCAAAGTCTGTTTTCTGTGCCATCGGACTCTTCGAGCGTGCGCATCTCCAAGAGGGCCATCAGAAAGGACAACGTGGATTCCGCTCCTTGATTTTCATTGGCTCTGTCGGGGTGGAGGCCATCTCGACAGCCGCCAGTCGTCGGATCGTAGAGTGCGATCTGGAGATCGTTGTCTCCCAAGAACCAGTTCATTGCTGACCACGCTTCTTTGCGCCAACGGCCTTTGCCCGTTGCACGGTAAGCCTGCAAGCACGCAGAGACGACCGCGCAGGCTTCTACCGGCTGCTGGTCAAAACGCGCCTTCTCGGTTGTCTTTGAATAAAACCCCAGCGACCCGATGGGCACGAAATGGCCCTCGACATCACAACGCTGAATCGAGAGCAGCCAATCCAGCGCTTCGAGCCCCGCCGAAACCATCTCTTCGTTTGCGGCCCGCATTCCCGATCGAATCAGTGCTTGCGGCAGTCGCGCATTTGAATAGGCCAGTCCATTCTCAAACCACTTCCAGTCTTCGGATCGGTTGGAACGGTAGGAACACAAAAGTCGATTTGCCAGAGCGTCGGCCGCGTTCAAGGCCGCTCGATCCCCGGGGAACGAGTCCAGATATTCCAGGAGTCCTAGCAAAGCGAAGGCGCACGCGCGCGGACTCTTAAACTCGACGGCTGCGGGAACGGCGACTTCAAACATGCGTCCTGCAGCGCCGCGCAATCCGGTGTCCTTCGATCTGCCGAGAACCGTCCCCAGTCCCCATAATGCGCGTCCGTGACTGTCTTCCGAGCCCTCCGGCTCCTGCCATTGGCGTTCGTAACTCAGACAATTTCTGAACCGTTTTGTGGCCGGATCAAAGGCAAACCAGAGGAAGGCCAGATACCTGGCTGCCAAGTCTGTGGAACCCAGAGGAACTCCGGCTCCGGACCCTTCCAAGAGAATTGCTACGATCAGCGCACGGGCGTTGTCATCGGTCGAATAACCCTCCGGATAGTTCGGAACCACGAAAACGGCATGTTCGACGATTCCCGTCTGGTCGGTCATTCGATGCAGGTGATCCAGTTTTATGGGAGGAAGCCGGTCGAGCGTTTTTTCCGTGTTTTGCGCGGAGAATGTGGCGCGTGGACTGCGCAAGCGTTCGTTGTAGATGCGTTCAAAGCTTTTCATATACTTCTGCGCTACCCGGCTCCAAACCATGTCTCGCGCATAGAGATAAGCGCGCTTCCGCATGGCGTGCCTTGCTGTGCTGTTGTCCAGCAATTCCACTGTCTTTGCGGCGATCGCCTCCGGATCATCGAAGGGCACAAGCGCCCCGCGCTCGTCGTCCAAAAGCTCGATCGCATGCAGGTAGGGCGTCGAAATGATAGCTTTGCCGGCGCTCAAAGCATACGCGAGCGTGCCGGAAACCACTTGCTGTTTGTGTTTGTATGGCGTCATGTAAATGTCCGCTGCGCCGATCAATTCAACCATTTCTTGCGGACTCACAAACCGGTTGCGGAAAATTACATTGGCCTCAACGCCCAAGTCGCGCGCCAGTTTCTGCAAAGAGTGCCGGTACTTGTCTCCTTCGCGCCGCAAGATGTGCGGATGAGTCACACCGGAAACCATGTAGACGACATTGCTGTGGTGCGCCAGGATTTTCGGCAGAGCTTGGATGACATTCTCAATTCCCTTATTCGGCGAGAGCAAACCAAAGGTGAGCAAAACTTCTTTTCCTTCCGTTCCGAACCCGTCCTTATAAAAACTTGGGTCCGTGAAAGGCAAATCGGGAATGCCGTGCGGAATCAGATCGATCTTGTCGCCGGAAACGTGAAACACTTCCTGCAAAATGTCGGCGGACTGCTGGCTCATCACGATGAGGCGGTCCGAGAGCGTAGCAATTTCCTCCATGACCGCACGCTGGTCCGGATTTGGCTCGCGCAGCACGGTGTGCAGAGTCGTTGCAAAAGGCATTCGCAAACGCCGCAGGAGCTCCAGAATATGCGCGCCAGCACGTCCTCCAAAGATTCCATATTCGTGCTGGAGGCAAACCAGATCGATATTGCTGAAATTTAGAAAGTCAGCCGCCTGCCGATAGGAAGCCAGCTTGTCCTCGGACAGCTCGAACCGCACTCTGGAGGGATAGGCATAACCCTCTTCGATATCGTTGACTGGGAGCGCCAACAGCTCCGTTGCGCCGTATTCCGCATGGATAGCGTCACACAAATCCGTGGTGAACGTTGCAATTCCGCAATGCCGTGGAAGATAGTTCCCGACGACCGCGATTCTTCCTGGAAGCATCGGGCGCAGCGGAGCAACGATGAATTTGACCAACGCCTCGTCCAATACAAGAGACGCCGAGTCCATGAAGTTGATCGTTTCTGATGGGAGCATTGTCTTCGGCAAGGACATTCGTTTTCCTGTAAATCCATGAATTGCGGAAAAATCGCCACATAGCTATCCAAGAAGCACGCACCTTGGACGTGCAGTGAAAATCTGGCTTTTCGGCCGGGACCCGAATCGCGTCCGGATTACGAAGAGGAGCGAACGGCGTTACTCGTGCAAGACAACCGTCAACAACGATTTGTTGACCGTAATTTTGCCGTTGTATTCGATAAATCCCAATCTTCTGAACTTGTTCATGAAGAAATTCACGCGAGAACGTGTAGTTCCCACCATGCTTGCCAGAGTCTCCTGAGAGACCTTCGGCAAAACGCGAATCGGCTGATCTTGTTTTCCGTAGCGCGCCAAAAGCAGAAGCGTGCGTGCCAAGCGCTTTTCACTTGAGTTGAAAAGCTGATCGATCAGATCTTCCTCAACCTGGATGTTGTGTGCCAGCATATATCGGATGAAATGGTCGGATAACTCCTGCTCGGTATGAAGGACACGCAGCAGTTCGTTTTTCTCAAGAACGAGAATTGTGGTCGGCGTAACCGCTGCAGCCGTGCCCATCCGAACTGTTTGGCCGGCCATGCATCCCTCGCCAAAGAAGTCAGTCGGGCCGAACATCGCGACCACCGCTTCCTTCCCTGACCCGTTCACGACGGACAGCTTAACGCCGCCCTTCTGGACATACATTACGCTTTCCGCAGCGTCGCCTTGCGTGTAAATCGACTCGTTTCGCCGATATTCCGCAATTTTTCTCGAAACTCCTGCCGTATCGAGGAAGACCTGGGGGTCGAAAACGCCGTTTTTGCCATTTTTCTTGTAGTTTTTTGGCTTCATATTTAATAGGGAGCGCCGACGCCACGTGGTCGCTCCTCGGCCATCCCTAGCTTACCGATGTGATTCCTCCAAAACTGTGCAAAAGAGAACAGTCCGCTTCAAGCGGAACGTTTAGCATGTAGGTGGACGACGAGGTAGAGCGATATTGGCCGGTATCATGGGCTGGGACGGACGGTATCCCTCCCCTTGCCGTTCTCCTTGGTAGATAGGAATCATTCTTCCTCAAGAGTCGCTAGAAAGCTTTGGAGAGTTTCATGTTTGCACGCAAAGTGATCGCGCTTCTGAAGCCGAACAGCATCGCCAGATTCAGCCTCCTCATGGAAAAACAGGTTATTCCCATGCTCCGCAACCAGAGTGGTTTTCAGGACGTACTAACGCTGTTCGCGCCCGGTGAGGACGCCGTAACGGCAATTAGTATATGGGACTCGGCGTCGAACGCGGAAATCTACGGCCGCGCAACGTACCACGAAGTATTGAAGAGACTGGCGGCACTCCTCGAGGGCACTCCTAAGGTCGCTACCTACGAGGTTGTGAACTCAACTTTTCGCGAGATTGCCGCCGCTGCCTCCTAACCAGCACAAATGATTTCCCCGGAAGGTTAGTCGGCCACTTCTTATTTGCTCAAGTTTCGTAAAGCTTAAATGTCAGCCAACAACAACTCGGGAATCATCCTCATCAAGCAGGGCACGCTCTTGCCGCCGGGACTGGTGATTGAGACGGAAGGTTTCTTGCCTGGGTGGAACGTCGTTAAGAATCTCGATCGGCGGGGCCTTACCCGAAAGATTGAGAACGCGTGCTGGAATTTCTTCTATCTTGCCGGGCCCATCAAGGCAACGGTCATCGGCCGCGATAGGCCAGCAGCTCTTCGCTGGGCCGTCAAGCGCGTATTGGCTAGGCGCGAGGGGCAAAGCCTCAACTCCTTGGAGATCACAAAAATTGTTTCGCGGCGGTTTCTCCTCATTCCTTTCTTGAGCATTACCGCCTACTCAAGACACATTCAGGAAGGAATCAGTTTGGTCCCGGCAAAGAGTTTTGTTCTTCGAATGCCAGCCGAGGCTCCAAGCGACAAATTAGCTGCAAAGAAGTTTGCCGTTGCGAATTCCGGTTCTTAGAAATTTGCGGGAGATCTGAAAATGAACAAACGATCCATCTCAATTCTCACCATTGGCGTCTTGCTTCTTTCCGCCACTGCGATTCGAGCGCAGGATTATTCCGCCTATCGCGGTTTTTCCCTCGGCGCGAGCCTTACGACAGTCCTTAAACAGACGGACCAGAAGTTGGGGGATGTCAACGTCGTTCACGCGGGCCCATCGCCCATCCAGGAATTGACCTGGTGGCCTCCGAACCTCAGGGGGATTTCCTTCCGGTCGGATAGCGTTGAACAGATTCTCTTCTCGTTCCACGACGGGACTCTCTACAAAATGACGGTGACGTACGATCGTGGCTCCACGGAGGGTCTCACCTCGGGAGACATGGTGAAGTCCGTCTCCACGAAGTACGGTCCTGCTACAAGTGTTGCGCCTGTGGTCGATCCCTCGTCGAAAGACAGTTACGACGCAAAGGAAACCCTGGTCGCTTCGTGGGAGGATGCCAAGTACTCCTTGAGTCTCGTTCGTTCCTCCTTCACCGGCCTGTTTGGGCTCATCATCTACTCCAAGCAGGCAAATGCCGAAGCGGAACTTGCCATCGCGGAAGCCCTGCTGCTCGATAAGCAAAACGGTCCCAAGAATGCTGCCGAACTTGCGAAGCAACAATCAGATGATCTCGAGGTAGCTCGATAGAAGAATCAGAAGACTTTTCGTCCCTAGTTCTCGCATTGCCCACTCAGCACCCGCCCGGCGATTGAGGAAATTATTTCTTCGCGTTGCAATACAATTCTGCTGCTCTGCTAACTACACTTGGCGAGCCTCACATGCGCGGCGAGGAAGCCATTGTCGCGTACATCACGATGCGCGCGCTCGAAGAATGGTTGTCGAGGGCCGAACACTAGTTTCGCCGCATCCTCAAAGTTGTCTCAAAGGATTATTGGTCGCTCTTATACCTTGCGAATGCGCCCGCCATTCAGGAGAAAAGCTCGGAGGCAGAACAGAATTACTGCCTGGTGTGTCACACGACCCTCAATTACAACAATCCCCCTAACTCTTGTCTGGCTAATACTTTTCTATAATTCATCTTTCGAGCGTGGTTGCGTGCTTCCTTCTTCGGTTCGTAAATGAACGGGTGCGCATGGTCCGGCATCAGAGCCCGGAGACGGGGTTTTAGAGAAGTCGAGGAGTTGATGGAACAGCGTGTTTAGGGATATTCCCAAACATGTCAGAGGAGGAAGAGCGAACCGCAGTTCCTTGGTGTCTTTGGTGTCTGTTTAGGCTCGAAATTTGACCTAAATGGCTGAAATTATGGAAAGCATTCAAATCGTGGAAAACCTAGAAAGCGCCAGTATCCACGCTGTGTTCAACCATCTTGCCGAAAACACGCGAAGATGGCCAAAGGCGGTAGGTGAGTATCCCACCCTCTCCGCCATTTCCACTCCTGGCTTTCGACATAGAAAAAAAAGACCAGACATTCTCGTCCGGTCTCGGCAAAAACGTAATTGCCTAGCTTGGTTTGACGATTAAAAGTGGCAGGATGCTGCGCCGCGCTTCTGCAGATACTTTTGATGATACTCCTCGGCGCGATAGAAGGCCGTGGCCGGGGTGATTTCTGTTGCGATGGGCCGCTTGAATTTGCCGCCCGCTTCCAGCGTAGCAAGTGATTTCTTGGCAATTGCTTCCTGTTCCGGCGAGTGGAAGAAAATCGCGGTCCTGTACTGCGTGCCGAAGTCCGGCCCCTGCCGGTTCAACTGCGTCGGGTCGTGAATCTTCCAGAACACATCGAGCAGTTGCTGGTAACTCACTTTGGCCGGATCAAAAGTCACCTGCACGACCTCCGCGTGCCCCGTCTCGTCTGTGCAAACATCTTTGTACGTGGGATTCACCATTTCGCCGCCGCTGAAACCCACGGCCGTTTCAATCACCCCCGGCACCTGTTGAAACGCGGCTTCGACTCCCCAAAAGCATCCCGCTCCAAATGTCGCAAGCTCTGGCATTTCTTTCTCCCCTGCAAGCTCTACGGCTCGCCGTTACGCCCTGCTCTCCCTTTGGATAAGCTCCAAATTGGATGCTGCACACAGTGGCAAAGTTTCGGCTACTTGGCGCCACCCGCGAACGTTTTCAGCTTGGCCTGCGCCAGGTTCTTGTACGCACTGTTTACCGATGCCGATTGCGTAAAGGCCTCTTTGGCCTCCGCGTTCTTCTTCAAATTCAGGAGCGCAAAACCCAGCCAGTACTGATTTCGGCCATAGCTTCCTTCATCGGCCTTCAGGAGCGGCGCCGCAGCCTTGAAGTTCTCGGCGGCTTGCGCGTTTTCCTTTTTCTGAATGCCGACCTGTCCCAACGAGCTCAGCGCCAACCCCTTCTGCAAGGAAACTTGCTGTTGCCACTGCTCGTCGGTGACGCCTTCTGGCTTCTGCGCGCTGGCCAGAAGCGTTATCGCTTTCTTCGCCGAAGTCTCCGCTTTATCCAATTGCTCGCCTTTTTCGCTGTAATAGTCCGACAGCAGAAGCAGCATTCCGATGTTGTTCGGATCCTTCGCAAGCAAGCCGTTCGCGACCTCCAGCATTTTCGGCACGTTCTGTGCCTGCTGATAGGAAGCCGCCGCCACGCCCAGCGCCTGGCTGGCGTAGGGCGAATCCTGGAAGAGTTGCGCAAAGCGTGCCATGCCATCGGCTCGCTTCGCCGCGTTTGGCGTTCGATAAACGACAAGATACATCGCCTCCTCGACGTAGTGGATGTTGTCCTTGTTGCTTTCCAGCGTTGCCGTTTGCTGCCGCTTCCAGGATTCCCCGTCCGAACCTTCCGGTGCGGGCGCCGCCTGGAACCGCTGCAAAATCCCAGGCAGTTTTTCTCCATATGACATCACTTTGTCCACGTCGTCCTTCTCGCTTGCCGCGCGAATCATGTTCACTTCGTTCGAAAGGCTGTCCGGGTCGAGCGCAAAGAGCTTGTCCCCGTATTCAAATGCTTTGTCGTAGTTCTTCTGCGCAAGATAGTAATTGACGTAAAGATCGTCGGCCACAATCGCCATGTCTCCCTGTCCCAGAGTCGACGAGAATTTATCGATGAGCGCCAGCTTCTGCGCCGGATCGGATGTGCCGTTGATCTCCGTTAACGCGTGATCCGCGTCCGAACCCGCCGGGATGGGCACGTACTTGCCAATCTGTTGGCCGTTCGCCGGGCTCGCGGCGAAAACCAGCAACGCCAGAACTCCGATGGATTCCGCAACGCGTTTCATGGTGGCCTCCACAGGCAGGAAATTGCCTGAATCTTAGCTCCGGTCCGCGTCCAGCGCAAACCAACTTACGCGACACACGACGATCGCCTACTTTGCTCCACATTTTCGTCTAGAATGGCAAAGTCCTACGCGACCGGGAGGGGACCGTGTCTCACCTCAAACGCAAAGCTATTTGCTCGCTCCGAACGCTGGCCTTCGGGGCGATCGCCGCATTGCTTGTCGCAGGTGCGGCCAGGCGCGCCGCCGCGCAGGGCGCGATGAGTTGCCACATGATGGGCATGCGCGACGAAGTCACTCCCGAGAAGCTGCCTCCTCCGCAGAAACTCGCCGGCATCGGCAATGCCCACCTCCGCGTCACCGCCACGCCGGAAGCTCAGATGTGGTTTGACCAGGGCCTGAATTTGCTCCACGACTTTTGGGACTACGAGTCTGCGCGCGCTTTCGAGCAGGCCGTGCGCGTCGATCCTCAGTGCGCCATGTGCTATTGGGGCATCTATCGGGCGGAAATATTCACGCACAGCAATTCCAAGTACTTTGCGAACACGGCGCTTGCAAAAGCCAGGAGCCTCGAAGGCCACGCCAGCAAAACGGAGCGTCTCTATATCGAGGCCAGTGTGGCTGCCGCCGCAGCCAACTCCGATAGCGACAGCAGGAGCGCGGGCGAATCGAAGCAAGTTCAGCTCTATCGCAAACTCGTAAAACGCGAACCGAAAGATATGCAGGCGCGAATCTTTCTGGCGGAAGCGGTTTCAGACGGCTACGACGACGACGGCCAGCCGCGCGCCGGGCAGAAAGAAGCGTTAGCGATTTTGCAGTCCGTATTAAAGGAAGACCCCGAAAACTCCGCGGCAAATCATTACTGGATTCACGCGGTCGAAGCCAGCCCGCATCCAGAGCAGGCGCTGCACAGCGCGGAAATTCTCGGCCGCCTCGCGCCTACTTCCGGGCACATGGTCCACATGCCCGGCCACATCTTCTATCGCATGGGTGATTACGCGCGCGCGGAAGACTCCTTTGCCGCTTCGATGAAGGCCGACGAAACCTACATGGATACGCAGCACATTCCGGTCGATGACGACTGGAACTACGTGCACAATCTGATGTACGCCATCGCAAATTTGATCGAAGCCGGTAAGCTGAACGAGGCTACGGCGCTGGCCGGGAAAGCCAGGGCTGCGCGCGGCGAGTTGGAAAACACGCTCTATCCCTGGTCGGCGCGCGATGCCATGTCGCGGCTCGACCCGCGCCTTCCTGTCGCGCTGCGTGCCGGCGATTGGAGCACCATCCTTTCTTTGTTGAAGCCCGCGAATCCGCCGGACAAGCTTCCGAATCTCCAGTTCCTAGCGCGAGAGTTGGCGCAATACGCTCTTGGCATGCAGGCGCTCGATAGCCATGATCTTCCGGCCGCCGAAGCGGCCGCAGCGCAATTCGACGCCGAGCTTTGGCGAATCTCAAATCGCCTGGATGACGACGAAGCAGCCAAGTCCAGCGAGAAAGATAAAGACCAGAAGAAAATCGATGCTGGCCCGCCCAAGGTAAAAATCATGCCGGACGCGTTGCCCAAGCCGCTGATCAGTAACTTGTCCATTATGTCGCTTGAACTTCGTGCCGGCCTGCTGATGGCCAAAAAAGAGAACGACGAAGCAAAGAAGCTCTACGCGCGAGCCGCCCAGGAAGAAAAGGAACTCGGCTACCACGAACCGCCTGCATTTATTCGGCCCGCCGGCGAAACGGAAGCCGCTGCCTACATGGCTGCATCAGATTGGTCAGACGCCAAAGCCGCGTACAAAACCGCGCTCGGTGATCGCCCACGTTCCGGATTCCCGCTCTATGGCATGGCTCTCGCAAGCGAAGAATCCGGCGACGCCACGGCCGCCGCGTCCGAGTACGCAGACTTTCTGTCCGCGTGGAAATCCGCCGATGGCGATCTTCCGCAACTCGCCCACGCTCGCGCCTATGTCGCCGCTCACGGCGGCTCTTCAGCAAGCCGATAGAGTGGAGCGGAACCTGCGTTTGGCTGGCACGCCAACGCCGAGCAAAATCTCATCCTGCGACGGGGCTTAGAGTGGCTGCCGTTTGTCCAGATTTATTTTGACAATTCGCTAACTTTTGATGTACAGTATTTCCCAGGTAATATTGGGTTCGTGCTCGAAACCGCCGGCCATTCTGCCGGCATTTTGCTTTTATGCGCCTCCTCTTACCTAAGTCCTTTGTTCTTCGCACTTGCAAGCTGAACGGTAAGCGGCTCCCCCTTCTTCACATAAAGCCCTTAGAATCAACACTTGGAGGATCCCTTGTAGCTGCTGATTCCAAAAGACTTACAAGAATGCTAACTATTTTAGAATCAACACTTGCAAAAAACAGCGGGGAGGGGCCCCCGGCGCTTCGCAATCCCTTCCCCTCCTCAGCCAACCGAGATCCATTTTGAACGGCTCCCCATGCGGCCGATTATGCGCTAGGATAGCGCCCCTCCTCATCCTGGACGATTTGACGCACTCCGGGTTTCACGAGAGGATGGAATACTTAAACGAGGTGTAAGTTTGGACCTGGGGCTTCAAGGCCGCGTCGCTATTGTTGCGGCCGCCAGCAAGGGCTTGGGCCGCGCCGTCGCCGAGGAACTCGCGCGCGAAGGCGCCAGCGTCGCCATTTGCGCTCGCAGCGCGTCTGAACTCGAACAGACCGCGGCACACATTCACAAGTCCACTGGGCTCGAAGTCTTCCATCAAGCCGTCGACCTCACGAATGGCGCGGCGATTGGCGATTTTGTCGGCTCGGTCGAAAAGCGCTTCGGCAAGCTCGACATCTGCGTTAGCAATTCGGGCGGCCCTCCGTCTAAACCGTTTGTGGACACCAAGCCGGAAGATTGGCGCGCGGCCGTCGAGCTGCTTCTCATGAGCACGGTGTTCCTCGCCAAGGAAGCGCTTCCTCGGATGCAAAAGAACGGTTGGGGCCGCTTCATCACCATCACGTCCTCTGCCGTGAAGCAACCGGTCGATGGATTGCTGCTCTCTAATTCCATTCGCGCGGCCGTTGCTGGTCTCGCGCGCACTCTCGCGAATGAATACGCCTCGTTCGGCATTACGGTGAATAACGTTTGTCCCGGCTATACGCGCACCGCGCGCCTCGATGGCCTCGCCGCTTCTATCTCCGCGCGAAAAGGAATACAGCCCGAAGCGGTCTTCGCCGATTGGACGCGTCAGATTCCCGCCGGCCGCATCGGCACGCCGCAGGAGTTCGCTGCCGTCGTCGCTTTTCTTGCGTCGGAACGCGCGAGCTACGTGAACGGAACCTCTCTCGCCGTCGATGGCGGCATGGTCAGGAGTCTCCTCTAACGCGATGACGCTCTCCCTGCGCCGTTTCCAACTCTCGCTTCTGCCCGAAAGTTACGCCATCGTGGGACTCTCGCCGCGCGAGCCGTTGCCCGCGTGGGCCACGCAAGGACCGTTCTTTTCCGTCACGCGCACGAGCGAAGAGCTCTCGATCATCGTCGAAGAGTCCCGCGTTCCTGCCGGACTGCTATCGCAAGGCGGCTGGCGCGTCATTAAAGTGCATGGCCCTTTTGTTCTGACCGAGGTCGGCGTGCTCGCCGCGCTTGCCGGTCCGCTGGCCGCCGCGAAAATCAGTCTGCTGGTCGTCACAACATTCGACACCGATTACCTGCTTGTGACCTCCGACACGTTGGCCGCAGCCATCGCAACACTCGAGCGCGCAGGACACACTTTTCAGAGGAGCGAACCGAAATGAACATGCCCGAATTGAAAGTGCCATTCATGAAAAATGCTCGTGGTTCATGGCGCGCCATCGCGCTGGCAGCAATCGCCGGCCTGTTCGCCGTTCTCGCGACCTCTTCGCAGCTTCGCGCCGATGAGCCTTACGCGCGCAGCCGCGATTATGACTTGCAGCACTCGCGCATCGCGCTCCGTTTCGATCTCGACCAGAAAAAAGTGATTGGCGACGTGACGCACACGCTGACCGTCCTTCGCGACGCCACGTCGAAAATCGTTTTTGATTCCGCGGGCCTCACTATCGAGAGCGTCACCGTCAATAAGTCTCACGCCAAGTTCGAGACCGCGGACGACAAGCTCATCATTTCGCTCTCCTCGCCCGCTCATGCCGGAGAAAAGTTCGAGGTCAATATTCGTTATGAAGGCAAGCCCAACAAAGGACTCTACTTCATTCTTCCCGACAAGGATTATCCCGATCGTCCCAAGCAGGTCTGGACGCAAGGCGAGTCCGAGGACACCCGCTACTATCTTCCGACCTACGACTATCCGAATGATCGTCTTACGACCGAAACGATCCTCACCGTCCCCGATACTTGGGTCACGATTGCCAACGGCAAGCTGATCAGCGTTTCCGAATCACGCAACGGTATGAAGACCTGGACGTGGCGCGAGTCGTTGCCGAGTTCCACCTACCTCATCACTGCGGTTGCCGGTGAACTCGATGAAGTAAAGGATTCCTGGCGCGGAATTCCCGTCGATTACTACGCGCCCAAAGGACGCGGCGACCGCCTCTCCATCAACTATGGCCGCACTCCGCAGATGATCGATCTCTTCAGCCGAAAGCTTGGCGTTGACTATCCGTGGGAAAAATACGATCAGTCCATGGTCGATGATTTCGTCGCCGGCGGAATGGAAAATTCCAGCGCCACAACGAACACGAGCTCATCGCTCCAAAATCCCAAACTCGTTCCGGAATATCCAACCGGCGAAGACGACCTCATCTCGCACGAGCTCGGCCACCAATGGTTCGGCGATCTGGTCACCTGCAAGGATTGGGGCGATATCTGGCTCAACGAGGGCTTTGCGACCTTCATGGAAACGGTCTGGACCGAAGCGCACTTCGGAAAGGATCAGGCGGACTACAACCGCTGGCAAGCGGCGCGCGAATGGTTCTCGCAGTCGAATATTTATGGCAAGCCCATCGTCCGCCATGACTTCAATGATTCGAGCGAGTTCGATAGCAACGCGTACACCAAAGGCGGCTGGGTTCTTTACATGCTCCGCCACAAGCTTGGCGACGATGCTTTCTACGCAGGATTGAAGCACTACCTCGAGGTCAATCGCGGCAAAAATGTCGTGACCTCCGATCTATCCAAAGCCATCGAAGAAACAACGCACACGGACCTCGATCAATTCTTCAATCAGTGGCTTTATGGTGCGGGCGCTCCGAAGTTCGATCTCAGCTACGTTTACGATGACGCCAAACACGACGTCGCACTGACCGTCAAGCAAACGCAAACGGTCGAAGGCCACGTCGGACTTTTCCACGTTCCGACGGACGTTGAAATCACGACCGCTTCCGGACCAAAACTCTTCCCCATCACCGTGTCGAAGGCCGTGGAGGTTTTCCATTTCCCCACGGACTCCGCGCCGCTCATGGTTCTTTTCGATAAGGGCGGGCAAGTCCTGAAAACCGCCGACTTCCACAAAGACAAGAAACAGTGGCTCTATCAATTGAAGAACGCCACCGAATTAGCGGATCGCGCGGATGCGGTGATCGCGCTCTCGAAGCTGAAAGGCGATGACGAGGCCGTTGCCGCTCTGGGCGACACGCTTCGCGCCGACAAGGCTTGGGGTGTTCGCGCCGAAGCCGCCGATTCTCTCGGCCAGTTGGGAGGTTCTTCAGCGTCCAAGCAGCTTCTGGACGCGCTCAACAGCGTCAAAGAGCCGTGGGTGCGCGCGCGCGTCGTTTCCGCGCTTGCGAACTTCAAGGACGACACGGCGATTGCCGCCAAGCTCGACGCCATCGCCGAGGATGACGGCTCTTACCGCGCGCGCGCCGCGGCGCTTCAAGCGCTCGGCCGCATGAAAGCTCCCGGCGCCCTGGCCACGCTCAATGCCGCCGTCGCCGCCGATTCTCCCGATGGCTTCCTGCGCAACGCCGCGCTTCGTTCGATGGGTGCGCTCGGCGACGACAAGGCCGTGCCCCTTCTTCTCGAGTGGTCCGCCCCGGGCAAACCGATTGAATCGCGCACCGCTGCCATTTCGAGCCTGGCTCGTCTACAAAAGGAAAACAAAGACATCACCAGGCAACTCGCTACGTATCTGACCGAGCAGCACTTTCCCGTGCGGTTTGCGTCCATCTTCGCGCTGGGCGCTCGCGGCGATGCTTCTGCCATCCCCGCTCTCGAAACTCTTCTCAAGAGCGACGATCTCAGCATCGAAATGGCACCGATGATCAAGATGCAGATCGCTCGCTTGAAAAAACCGGAGGGCGGCCATGGCGCAGCTTCCGGCGAAGAGGGAGAAGAAGCTGAAGGCGCTGGGCAATCCGCGGGCGGCAACGATGAGGGCGCAGTCGCCAAGCGCCTCGATCGTCTTGAACATCTAATGCAAGAGGTCAACGACCGCCTCAAGACGATTGAAACGCGTTTGCCTCCACCGAAACAGTAATCGGAATCTCATAAAGTAGAACGGGCGCCGAATTCTTTCGGCGCCCGTTCTTTTTCCTTGACCTTGCGTTTCGTGATCGCGTTCCTTGCGAACTCGACGTTCAATAAACTGCCTGAGATCGATATTTTCCGCCGAGTTTACCTCTTCGTCGCGTCTCCGGCCGCCAGCAAGATTCGCAAGTCGCGCAAATTGTTTCCCGTCGGACCGGTAACAATCGCGTCTCCGAGGCTCGCGAAATAATGGTGCGAGTCACTCTCTCCAAAAGCGGCCTGCACGTCGAATCCCGCCGCGCGTCCGCGCTCAAACGTTTCGCCATCGGCCACTGCGCCCGCTGCCGGGCTGTTTCCATCTATCCCGTCGGTGCCCGCGCTGAGCACGACGATTTTCCGGCCCGCAATTTTTTCGACGCACGCCAGCACAAACGCCGCGTTCCTTCCGCCGGTTCCTTTTCCGGTAACGGGCGAGCTCACCTCGCCATCCGCAATGACCGCGACGTTCCGTCCGGGATTCGCCCGGCGCACTTCTTCGAGCTGCGCCAACAAATACTTGGCGGCCTTTTCCACCGGCCAATCGTCCGTCGTGTTGTCGCAGCACGCCACGAAACCCTGCGCCTCCGTGGCATGATGCGCAGGGTGAAACAAGTCATCGAGTCCGAGGAGTAAAGAGAAATGCGCATTGTGAAACGCCGCATCCTGCGCCTTGGGAGTTTCGGGCATCTGATTTTCGTCGAGCCAACGCAGGAGCACGGCAGGCAATCTTTGCCTCAGCGAAAACTCCGCGAGGATGCGCTGCACGTCCGCAACCGTCGTCGGGTCCGGCAGCGTGGGACCGGAAGCGAGGGCCCACTCTTTTCCAACGGGCACATCGGTTACCGCCAGCGTAATTTTCGTCGCGCGTCCTGCTGCCACCGCAAGTCTTCCGCCCTTTACGGCCGAAAGATGTTTCCGAACCGTGTTCATCGCGTCGATTGGAGCGCCGCAGGTCACCAGCGCGCGATGGAGTTGCTGCACGTCGGCCAGCGTTTGCCGCGGATCGAGCGGCAGCTCGACCAGCGCGGAGCCGCCGCCGGAGAGGAGAAAGAACACGACCGTTTTTTCATCGCATTGTTTCAGCAACTCCAGAGTCGCTTCCGCCGCGTTCCAGCTTTGCGCATCGGGAGTTGGGTGCCCAGCGACGAAATATTTCATGTCGGGCACAGGGCGCGCAGGAGGTGTCGGCGCCGAAACGATGCCTTCTATAGAAAAGTTTTCGCCAAGCAGGCCAACAAATCCCTCGACCATGGCGTGGGAGGCTTTGCCGATGGCTACGACCCGCACGCAGTCGAATTTCCGCAGGTCCACTCGATCGTCCTCAAGACACAGCACACTCCCGTCGCGGCGCAGCTTGCGTTGCATCGCTTCGGGAATATCAATCGCCGCAAGTGTCTGGTGAAAGATTTGAAGTGCAAGCTTCTTCAGGTCGGCCATGGGGCAGTCGCCGTTTGAGATTTCTCAGCGCGTCTTCAAAACATCCGGATTCAACATATTCGCCGGCCGCTGCCCTTTGAAAAGCGCCACGACATTTTCAGCCGCCATGCAAGCCATTTTCGTGCGGGTTTCGACCGATGCCGATGCGATGTGCGGAGCGAGCACCACGTTGGGCCGCTTCAACCCTGGATGAATGAAAGGCTCGTTCTCGAAAACATCGAGAGCGGCTCCTGCGATTTTGCCGCTTTCGAGCGCATGAACCAGCGCGGCCTCATCGACGACCGGTCCGCGCGACGTGTTGATCAGGAATGCCGTGGGCTTCATCTTGAAAAATCTTGGCGCGTCAAACAGCCCGCGCGTTTCCGGCAGCAACGGCACATGCACGCTTACAAAATCCGATTCCGCCAGGAGATCCGTCATGCCGCGATAAGTGGCTTTCAGTTCTTTTTCGACCGCTTCTGGAGCGCGCACAGCGTCCGCGTAAACCACCTTCATCTGGAAACCGAGAGCGCGGCGAGCCATCGCTTTTCCGATGCGGCCGAAACCGACGATGCCGAGCGTTTTGCCCCAAACATCCGTGCCCACGAGTTGGTCAAGGTCCCATCCTTTCCAGTTTCCGGAACGCGCCAGGTTCTCGCCCTCGATCAGGCGCCTCGAAACCGCCATCAGCAGCGTCCATGCAAAGTCTGCCGTCGTTTCGTCCAGCACTCCCGGCGTGTTTGTTGCCACCACGCCACGCTTCGTGCAGACATCGACGTCGATGTTGTCGAATCCCACGGCTACGTTCGCCGCGATGCGCAGTTTCGGCGCCGCGCTCAGCAACTCCAGATTTACTTTTTCCGTCAGCAGGCAGACGAGGCCTTCTTTGTCTTTCACCCTGCGAAGCAGTTCTTCTTTCGGGATGCGTTCCGGCTTTGTCCAATACTCCATTTCGCAGTTCGCATTCAAAATCTCCTGCGCGGCGGGAAACAAAGGCCGCGTCGCAAGCACTTTCGGTTTCGCCATCGTTCTCCTCTTCGATCTCTCCGTGTGCGTTTGAAAGTTACACTATCACAATCTCGTTTGGGAATGCGGCATCGCTATCTAGCGATGCCCGCCTCGGGTGATTGCGGTTAGCGCTCGCCGATAATGTAGCGGCAGCCTTGGGGACCCATCTGGGCGGAGTGCACGGCGCCGGCGGGGACGTCGCAGCGGTCGCCGGGACGAAAGACTTGCGTGCGGCGATCCATCGTCAGACTCATCTCACCACTCGAAATGATGTGTGCGGTTTCCGTCTCGTGCGTGTGGTCGGAGTAAAACGTGTTCGGTCTGTCTTGCCAGACGAACGTGTGAGTAAACCCTTCGCGCTCCAATTGCTTCACCAGGGCTTTCTCGTTCATGAATATATTTTACAACGCCTGGGATGGAGTGGTCGGCGATTCATCTGCGGAGTTGCGCGTGCCGCCGGGAGAAAAAAGCTCCTCGATAGACGGCAACGCCCCTTCCGCATTGATGGGGGCAGATGCGGAAAGGGCGCACCGTCTTCAGGAGAGAAGATCGTTGATCAGTTGACGCTGGGCGACTTCGTTGGCGCCATTCCTCCGCGGCCGCGTCCACCAGCTTGCACGGTGTAGTCGGACGGCACACTAAAGAGCGTGGCCGCCGGCTCGGTCCGTTGAACGCTGGTCACCGTGTAAGTCGTGGTTCCAAAGCGAGGATCGGTCCGGCTGCTCTTCAGAACAATCTGAAGATCCGGCGAATACCAGCGCTCGGAAACGATTTGCAGCGGCTTTTCATTGCCGATCTGTCCGGCTGGAATGATGTGTGTGACGCGGGTTCCTTCCGCGACCACGCCATCGATCGTCTGCGATCCCAGTGATTCCTTCTTCAGCAAGCCGGCCGCTTCTTCCTTCTGCTCGCGCGCCTGCATTCGTGCTTCGAAGGACTGAGCGGATCCGGCATTCGCATTGTTACCGCCATGCGGCCGGAAGGCGGACTTGTGAGCTACTTTGTGATCCGCGTCCAGCATGATGCGCACACCGGCCACCGGGTCGGAAATCGAGACCATCGTCTTTGGAGTTCCCGACGCGCCGAGCGCGCCGAAGCCATTGAACGTAGCTTCGTGGCGAGACCGTCCCTGGCTGTCGCGGTACATGCTGACTTGCGAGGTCCGATGAATCACGGAGCCGTCTTGCAAGGTCTGCGTCGTTTCCGAGCTAGCCGTGGCGGAAAACGGCGCTCCGGTCACGGTCTTGCCGCCGTGCATCCCTTCGAAGCCCATGAGCTCCATGGGCGCGCCAAACGGAGGACCGCCGCCATGCCGCTGCGCTTGCACAGCCACGGCGCACAAGGCCAGCGCTCCGCTCAAAGACAAGAACGCCTTTATCTTCAAATTCATCATCATCCCTTCTCCTCTTCTCTCCCATACCGCGATGGTTGATTCACCGCAGCGAACTCGTTTTAGTTTTCTTCCTGCGCCAGCCGCACGGCTTCCGGCAATCCATCGTTGCCGACCAGCACGTCCACCTGAATCCAGTCGCCGGCGCGCTGCTCATTCACGGGCAAGCCAAGCGCTCCCAGCGACCCGCGCTGCATTCTCACGCGCAGAATCTCCGCCTGCTCGGTGGCGTCCGCGACTGCTCCAAGGAGTGGCGTAAAGTCGCCCAAGTCATCGACATTCGAGAGACCCGCGGAAAGAGTATCCGAAGCCTGGCCTGGGGTCGGGCTCGGCTCCTGAGCCGAATTGTTTGCGGAGGGATTAGCGGGCGCGGCCAGCGTCTGTTTGGCGATATCCACGTGCCGCGATTGCTCCCAATTTCTCCAGCTCACCGCGCCAATGATCAAGGCCGCCGCGGCCAACGCCCAGGCCGCTACCATTCCGCCGCGACGAATCGTCATGGTGCGATGCCGCATGCGGAATTCCTGCCGAAGCCGCATTTCGACGCGCGGGGGCGCAACCGCTTCCAAGGTATCCACGGCAAGCGAACGCAATTCTTCCCTCGCGGCTTGCCAGGATTCCTGCAGCGCCGCGCAGCGTGGGCAATGGCTTACGTGGTCCAGAGCCGCCGCTCTCTCGGACGAATCGAGCGAGTCGTCGCGGTCCAGATCGAGAACGATGGCTTCGACTTGCTCGCAGTTCACGGTTTGTTTCCCAAACGCTTCCACGATTCCTTTACCTCGCAACCTTCATACGCCGGGGAACATCCCGGAGCATCTCAAGCTTGGCTAGTAGCAGAGCGCGCCCACGATGAAGCCTCGAACGAATCGTTCCAATCGGGCATCCGGTCATTTGCGCCGCTTCTTCGTAACTCATCTCTTCCAGTTCGCACATGACGACCGCTTCGCGAAACTCTGTGGGCAATTCCAAAACGGCGGCCCTTACCTGATGCATCCGCTCCCGGGTTTCCACCCATTTCGCAGGGGTGAAATTGTCTTGCAGAACGATTCCGGAGCCGGTGCCATCCTCGTTCTTTTCTTCCAGCGGAACTTCCCGCGGCGTGCGTTCCAAATGCTTCAACACGCGATTACGGGCAATCCCAAAGAGCAAAGCGCCCACCGAACCGCGAGTCGGGTCATACTTTTTCGGCTCGCGAATCAAAGTCATGAAGACGTCCTGCACGATCTCTTCAGAGCCCCAAGCACTGCCGGTCATGCGCAGAGCAAAACGGTACAGTGCGCCCTGATGCCGCCGGTAGAGAAGCGCAAAAGCCTCTTCATCTCCCTTGGCGGCACGCCGCAACAGAAGGTCGTCTCTATCGTGCGCTGCGATCCTCGTCTCCCCTGCTACGACGTCGGTGCCAGTTCGAGGTGCGTCTTCTGCTTTCTCTCTTATTTCCCGGCCCGAGCGCAAAAAGTTCCCATGCTGGCCGAGAGCCAGAGCCTGCCCGTTCGTAAGCTTTGGTTTCACAGTAAGTTAGACGTGCGGGGGACGCGGCGCGTGTCGGGTAAGAGTAAACCTGAGGATGGAGTAGCTCAATAGGAAAGAGCTAGGGCGGTACGCTACACACAGGGGCAGTACGTTAGAGGTTTTTGCGTGCTCGTTCGCGGTGCGCTAAGGCTTACTTTGCGGTTTGAACATGCGAGCGACCACTCGCGTGACAAAGCGCCGCGAAGCAAGCCTTTGCCCGAGGACGCCGAGATAGTTGCGAGTGCCGGAAACGACATAGCTTTTGCCCGCGGCAAGGGCACGCAATCCGGTGCGCGCTACTTTTTCGGCGGTCTCACGGTTCACGCGCGTTGCGGCGACGTGCGATTGGCCGGCAACTTCCGCAAATTCGGAGTCGGTCGAGCCGGGGCAGAGCGCGCACACGCGCACGCCATGCGGCTTCATCTCTTCGGCTAATCCTTCGGCGAGAAGCAGGTCGAACGCTTTGGTTGCAGCATAGGTCGAGATGTAGGGAACGCTCTGGAAGGAGGCGGTCGAAGCAAGAATCAGCACGTCGCCGTGGCCGCGAGCGACCATTTCCGGGAGATAGAGCCGCGTCAGATGGACAACCGCAGAGCAATTGACCTGCACCATGTCGGTAAGACGGCGCGGATCGATCGTTGGAAATTCACCGTACGCTCCAAAACCAGCGTTGTTGATCAGCAGCTCGATTTCGATGCCTTGTTCTTTCGTGAAGTGAAAGATTTTGTCGGGCGCTCCGGATTCCGCCAGGTCGGCCACGAAGATTCTCGTTTGAACTTTGTGAGCGGAGGCAAGCTGTTGAGCTAGTTCATCCAGACGGTCGCGGCGGCGCGCGGTCAAAACGAGGTTTGTTCCCCCGCGAGCTAATTCCTCCGCGAGTGCCTTACCGATGCCTGCGCTTGCTCCCGTCACCAACGCCCACTTGCCGGACCACTCCGCCATCGATGGATTCTCCATGAGAGACCTTCAGCGTATCACGGAGTCCTTCCAGAATTGTTTGCCGGAGCAAGCTGCCGGAGGAATGCAGTGGCTAGTGGGTGGCGGAGTGATCGCTTCCAGAAGAATCGAGTTGCGCGAACACGTTGTGGACCACGCGATCGCAGCGCACGCCCATGAAAGGAAAGGCATCTTTTGCGTTGGCGCCCACACGCGCAAGTAACCACGCACGAACCATGCCGTGGCCGCGGTGCAGACGAACTTTCACATTATCCTCCGTGAGGCTCAGGGCATCGGCCGTTTCCGCGGTGCTCAGCTCTTCGACGTCGCGCAGCATGAGTACGACGCGATATTGTTCCGGGAGATCGAGGATGGCTTCCTCGAGCAACTGGCGTAATTCAGCTCGAGTGGTTACTTGTTCGGGATCAGGCGACGATTCAACCATATTTGCTCCGGCGCCATAGGCGCCCTCAGAATCCTCCAATTGATCGAGCCGGCGGCGCTTGCGAAGGCAGAACAGAGCTTCATGCACCGCGATGCGCGTGAGCCAGGCGGAAAACGGCGCACGCCCGGCAAACTGGTGCAAGTGCTCGTAGGCGTGCACGTAAGCGGACTGCATGACGTCTTCCGCTTCGCCGTCCTCGCGAACGATCGCGCGTGCGATGCGGTAGAGGCGCTGGTTGTAGCGGCGCATGATGATTTCGTACAAGGCGGTCTCGCCTGCCCGCACGCGGTCCACAACCTCTTCGTCCGTCCACCCTTCGGCTCTGGCTTTGTCGAGGATTCCAGTGCGTTCCATGGTTCACCACTATAGAGCGATTGGTGGGAAAATGGTTACAGGGGGTGCTCGCAGCGGGGAAGCTGGAGGGCGACAAAGAATGTTTGTAACCGAATGCTCGCCTTTAAGCTCACTTAGGCAGGGGCCAAGCATGAGCGCATTCGACAGCCGCCTCAACGTCAGCTGGTGGGCGTTGAGAATCGGGGTAGGACTTGGGCCGATTATCGCGGGCGTGGACAAATACTTCAACAAACTGACCGATTGGGGGATGTACCTCAGCCCACTCGCCACAAAGATTGTTCCGGTCAGCACCACAACGTTCATGCACGTGGTCGGCGTTGTCGAAATCATCGCAGGCCTCATTGTCTTGAGCCGTTGGACGAAAATCGGCAGTTACATCGTGATGCTTTGGCTGCTCGGAATCGCGGTGAATCTGTTGACGACGGGAATGTTCTACGACCTTGCCGTGCGGGATGTGGAGATCGCCGTCGGGGCCTTCGCATTGTCGCAGCTCACGGCCGTACGCGAGGGGCAGATCAAGACAACGCAAGGGGGAGAGCAGCAACCGGCTCGCAGTTCGGCGTAAGGAAGCAAACCATTCAGAAAGAAATCAAACGGAGAAAACCATGAAGAAACTTATGTATCTCGCGATTCTGGGAATGCTGGCGCTGCCGGCGCTTGCATCCGCGGAGACCTACAAAGACGTTCCGGTGGTGGACGTGAATTGCTCTGCAAGAGCGGCGGCCGCACCGGACACGCATACACGCGCTTGCGCGCTGAAATGCGCAGCTAGCGGCTTTGGCATCATCACGGCAGACAAGAAGTTCATCAAATTCGACGAGGCCGGAAACAAAGAGATCACGGAAGCGCTGAAGGCTTCCGACAAGAAAGATCACCTTCGTGTGGACGTCAGCGGAGAGGTCGAGGGGGACACGCTGAAAGTCACGTCCGTGAAGCTGTTGTAAGCTGCCCTAAAAGCAGGCATCGCGCGCGGCGAGCCTCTCACCTTGCCGCGCGCGATGTCTGCGAAAGTCCAGCATCTTCCGCTGCTACCCGCCCGATCACCGACCAGTCCTTGTCCTGATTTCCACGTGCCATGGCCGTGATGAAGCGGTCGCGCACTACGCTGGCAATGGGCATCGGCACACTCGCCGCTTCCGCGGCTTGCAGCACGAGCCGCACGTCTTTCAGGCCCAGAGGAAGCAGGAAGCCGGCCGGTTCGTATTTCCCCTGCACAATCAAATTTCCATAAACCTTGTAGACGGGCGCGTTGAAAAGCGTGCTGGTGAGGAACTCCATCAGATCGCCTGCATCGATGCCGGACTTGCGCGCAAAGGCCAACGCTTCCGAAAGGGATTCGAGCACGGAAGCAATCAGAAAATTCCCAGAAAGCTTCACGACATTGGCCATAGATGGGCGCTCGCCAGCGACATACAACTTGGGACCCATGGCTTCAAAGAGCGGCTTGCATTTCTCTATGAGGTTGGCCGGACCCGCGGCTACAACCGCGAGACGAGCTGCTTCCGCCGCATCGGGGCGGCCAAAAACGGGCGCGGCGAGATAGCCCTGCCCAGCGGCGGCGTGCGCGGTTGTAAGGCGATCGCTGATCGCTACGCTGACAGTGCTGAGCGAAACATGGACCGCACCGGGCGGAAGCGACGCCAAAATGCCGCCTTCGCCAAAGACGATGGTTTCGAGGGCAGCGTCATCCGCCACCATTGTGAAGACGACCTCGCTGCGGCACGCTTCGGCTACCGTACCGGCGACAACCGCCCCATCAGGGCGCAACGCCTCAGCGCGTTCACGCGTGCGGTTGTATACAGTGACGCGATGTCCGGCTCGGAGCAAACTCCTGGCGATTCCCGCGCCCATGTTTCCAATGCCGATCAGTCCTGCGTCCATGCGAATTGCCTCCCAGTTTTACGGCTCAGTGTAAGGCGATCCAGCCGCGCGATTCACGTTCCGGCTGTATCATTCGATTCCGTGGAATCCTTCGCGGGCGCATTTCTTGTTGTGCGCCAGACCGCGTCGCGCACTCGCTCGCCTTCTTTTTTCATACGGTCCATCAGGCGTCTGGCCCAGACAAATTCCGCCGCGAGCAAACCCAATCCAAGAAATATAACGAGCCAGCCAGGCCCTGGAGTGACCAGCATGACGACGCCAATCAATAGAAGTGTGAATCCACCCACGATTCGGGAGAGACGGCGAACCTGTTCAACGGTGCGAAGGATCATAGGGAAGTTTGCTGCGCAGCTTTCTGGGTAGAAGGGGTCGTTTCACCGTTGAGCTTCCCCTTTATGTTGACCTTTCCGGCCGAATCGCGCAAGAGGACGGCATTTCGGACCGCGAGGCTGCGCTACGGATGCGGGTAAGCGGAAGTTGAAGGAGGAGTGTAGTCCTGGCCGTACTTATTCTTGTGCGCCAACTTGAAATCGCCCTTGTCGATCAGCTGAATGAGCGGCAACGCGAGCGACGACTTATGAGGCTGGCCGGAACCTTCTCCCGTCTTGGAGTTCAGGAAAATGCTCGACTTGGCAGTTGAAACGGTGAAGGGTTGCCAAAAAAAGGAAAAATGAAGGTGAAGAGCCCCATAAAAAATGGCGGAGAGGGTGGGATTCGAACCCACGGTAGGGGTTAACCTACACACGCTTTCCAAGCGTGCGCCTTAAACCGCTCGGCCACCTCTCCCGCGACGGACGCAACCTTACTAATTTAGCAGAAATTCTTCTTCGGCGCATAAAGTAGCCAGTCTGACGCGCCTGTTTCGTACATTCTTTTACCTCTGCTAAACTGTTGCCAGCGTTTCCGGGATCGTCTAATCGGTAGGACATCAGCCTTTGGAGCTGAGTATCCTGGTTCGAGTCCAGGTCCCGGAACCATGCTTTTTTCTTGCCCGTAGAGCAAATCAGTTCGAACCTGCAACACGACGGACACCACTCGCTGACAGCAAGCCCTTCAGGACAAGACCTTTAAGACTGGCGCTTAATTTGCTTCCTTGCCACCGGCGGCACTGCGAATGATGTTACGAATAAAGACGGCTTCCTCTTGCTTGTAAGGCTGGCCGTTTGTGCGGAAAATTTCGTGGAACCATTCGGCGGGCTCTCGATTCGTGTAAGGATTCTTCCAGGAATCCCACGGCAAATTGGTTTGCGTCTTGCCGGCGACGAGCCCCCAATTGATCGCCGCGACGTGATATTTAAGGGCAATGGGTAGCGTGCCTTGAAATGTGCTGCCATTTCCGCGGGCCATGTATTCGGTGCAAAGAATAGGGCGCCGATACTGTTGCAAAGACAGCAGACGCTTCTCGAAGACGTCCGGCAGGTCATAGCTGTGGAAGGAAACTACGTCGGAGAACGCCAATTGGATTCGCCCCATCGGTCCGAGTGCTTCTGGAGTGGACCAGTCCCCTTTCCAGACGCCGCTCGTAAGCGGCTGCGTCGCGCCCGCATCGCGGGCCCATCCGAAAACGCGAGGCAATAGACCGAGAACGAGATCCACTTTGTTAGGCGGCTCTTCGTTCGCGTAGCTACCGTCGTTGGTGTTGTCCGGTTCGTTCCAAACGTCCCACGCAAGAATTCTTTTGTCTTTGGCGAACGCTCCCACCACACCTTTGACGTAAGCCTCAAGGCGCGGATATTCGCCCGGGTCTTTCAGCGCTTCGGCACCGGGACTTTGCACCCAGCCGGAATTGTGCACACCTGGCCGCGGAGCGCGCTGCTTTCCTAGTTTGGGATTGGGGTCCCAGCAGGAATCGAAGAGCACGAAAATCGGCTTGATTTTGTGCTTTTGCGCGATCGTCAGAAAAATGTTGATGCGCTTCGTGAAACCTTGCGGATCCTGCTTCCAAAGCAGGTCGTGCAGGAAAACGCGCATGGTGTTCAAACCCAGCGATTGCGCCCAGCCAAGTTCCTGGTCAATGCGCTTGGGATCAAACGTATCCGCCTGCCACATTTCGAGCTCATTGATGGCGTCGGATGGAATGTAGTTGCTGCCCACGAGCCACGGCTGCTGCGCGTACCAATCGTTCGCGGCTTTCTCCGTCCAACGTGCCGACTGCCCCCGCACACAAAGAGCGAAGCCGAGCGTGAGCAACATGCCGACCAAGAAACGTTTCATCGCGATTCAGCTCCTCTGATTTCTACGGTCCTTCCGATCAAAATGCCCCTGCCTTTTGCAAGTCTGCCTTCATACCGGCCCAGCTCTGCCGGCTGGACTCCTCGGCCGTGCCCGCGCCGCGCCAGTGCGTTTCAAGACTGACGGCAAAGTGGTAGCCGTCGCGTTTAAGTGCAGCAAACTGGCCTGTCCAATCGATGATGCCGCGGCCGATCGCAGCCCACTCGAAGCCCTTGCCGTCCGGCTTCTTGACGACGTCCTTGCAATGGCAATGTCCGATGCGTTCCTTCGGCAGCAGCGCGTACCCATCGGGATAAGCAATTTCTCCGTGAGACGCGGCATTCCCCGGATCCCAATTCAGCATCAGAAAAGGGGATTTCACTTCGGCAAGAAGATTGGCCGACTCCGCTCCCGTCGCCGTGTTGCACGAAGGCTCGTTTTCTAGCAGGAGAGTCACGCCCTTCTTCCCTGCCGTCCCTGCGGCCGCAAGCAACTTTTCATTCATCGCCGCGCGATATGACGACGGATCCGCCAAGCGCCAAAAATCGAAGCAGCGCACACGGTCCGTTTGGAAAGCCTTTGCGAGTTCGATACTCCGTTCGAGCACTTCGTCCTGCTGGTCGTACGTGAAATCGGCATTGAATTGAGCGCCGCTTGGGCTGAACTCCGACTTTGGCGCGCCGGGCCAATCGACTTTGAAAAGTGGACTGGCGATGTCGGTCACGCGCAACTTGTACTTTTCGAGAATGCGCCGCGATTCGGCAACTTCCCTGGCGTCGAGGTTGAGGATGTTCTTGTTCCACATGCCGCGCAGTTCAATCCACTCGAGGCCAAACTCGCGCGCGATGACCTCGCAGGAACGGCCGAAGTCCTGGCTCACCTCGTCGTTTATGACGGCAACTCGGAACGGCGAGCTCATACGGCCAATCCCAGCTTTTCTTCGGCATATTTTTTGTTAATGATCGCGGATTCCTTGGGCGTTCGCGCTTTGTCGGGAACGGCATCGAGCTCAACAATGCCCCAGCCACGGAAATCTATTTTGCGCAGCGCAGCAATCACAGCGGGGAGATTGACCAATCCACGCCCGAGTTCCACGAAGCGATAGGACTCTTTGCCGTCTGCGGCGTTTGGAAGATGCTCGACGTCCTTCAGATGCAGGAAAAGCAGGCGGTCGCGATACTTCTCGATGGCCGCCGCGGGATCGCCGCCGCCCTGAAAATAATGCGCCACATCTAGCTCGAGTTTTGCGAAATGCGGATCGGCGGCATCCATGATTTGTTCGAGGCCTTCGGGAGTTTGTCCCATGGCTCCCATGTGGTTGTGATAGCCGAGCTGCACTCCGAGATCGGAGACGCGCTTCCCCAATTCCGTCAGAAGGTTTCCCAGACGCTTGTAATCAGCGGCGACAATATCGCGCCCTTTGGGACGGTCGTCGATAATCTGCAAGTACGATCCGCCGGCCTCGCGCAGAAATTTTGCGTTGGATACGTGCCGCTCGATTTCCGAGGACTCGATTGCGGGATCGATGCTGATGTTGCCGCTCGATAGAGCGATCATCTTGAGGTGATATTTGTCCAGCATTTCGCGCAGGGCTGCACCGCTGCCAAATTCCTTTACGCTATTCGAACGCACCTGAATGCCGGGATAACCGACGGCAGAAATGTCCTCGATGGCCTGACGATCATTGCCGCCCCAAGTAATTGACGCGTAGCCGATGTGGAGTCCGAACGGCGCGGGCGCAATCGGCCGCTCGAAGTACGACAGGTCTGCCGGCGGGTAGAGCCGCTCTCGCGCCGACAATAGGGCCTCCGGGAAAGCCGCCGCGGCGGCCACCGCCCCCAAGCTTGCAAGAAACTCCCGGCGTGAATTGCGAAACCTCATGGACGCTCCTCTCGCTACTTTGTCTGCGGACAAGATACCGCAAGCAATGGCCTCTGGACAGCCTTCTCCGCGAAAAAAGTGGTGATTGGGAACCGCGGCGTGTTCAACGTTTGCCAGCTTTGCGTCCAGACCGTATGATTTTAGAGAAGTAGAGCTGAGCGTTTCGAAGCGAGCAGCTCGAGGTTTTGATGTCTCAGGAAGCGTCTTCCAACCCCCAGCACATCAATCCGTGGATCATCGCGATCGCGGTCATGCTCAGCACGTTTATGGAAGTGCTGGACACGACCGTCGTCAACGTCTCGCTTCCGCACATCGCCGGCAGCCTTTCCGCAACCGTCGAGGAAGCCACCTGGACGCTCACCTCCTATCTCGTCGCCAACGCCATCATCCTGCCGCTCACCGGATGGCTCTCCAATTTCTTTGGCCGCAAGCGCATGTTGATGCTTTCCGTCACCGGTTTTACCATCGCATCGTTTCTTTGCGGCCTCGCTCCTAGCCTTCCTTTCCTCATCTTTTTCCGCGTCGTACAGGGCGCGTGCGGCGGCGGCTTGCAGCCCATCTCGCAAGCGATCCTGCTGGAATCCTTTAAGCCTGAAGACCGGGGCAAAGCCATGGGATTTTGGGGGCTTGGCATTGTCGTCGCGCCCATGCTCGGTCCCGTGCTCGGCGGTTGGCTCACCGACAGCTACTCCTGGCGCTGGGTTTTCTACATTAACGTTCCCATCGGCATTGCTTCTCTCGTGATGACGTCTCTCTTCATCTTCGACCCGTCCTACATCCGTCGGGCATCCGAGAAAATCGATTACTGGGGCATCGGCATGCTCGCCGTCGGCATCGCCACGCTCCAAATCGTCCTCGACAAGGGCCAGGAAAAAGATTGGTTTGGCACCAGCTGGATCACAGTCCTCACCGTCGTTTCCTCCGTCGTCCTCGTTGTGTTTCTCATCTACGAACTCAAGATCAAAAACCCCGTCGTCAATCTTCGCGTCTTCCACAACCGCACGTACTCGAGCGGCGTTTTCCTGATGGCTTTGCTCGGGGTCGGCCTTTACGGCACAACCGTCCTCATCCCGCTCGTCCTCCAAACTCTCCTCGGTTATCCCGCGCTGCAAGCCGGCGTAGCCATGGCTCCGCGCGGCCTCGGCTCTTTCATTGGCATGCCTGTCGTCGGCATCATCATGGCCAAGTTCGATCCGCGCAAAATGCTCACCGTGGGGATGGTCGTCTGCGGTCTCACGCTGTGGCAAATTTCGCGCCTGAATCTCGACGCGGGTTTCTGGGATTTCTGCTGGCCGCAGTTTTATATGGGCCTGGCGCTCGGCCTCATTTTCGTTCCGCTCACAACCATCAGCATGGCGCCCATTCGCAAGGAAAACATGGGCAACGCCACGAGCCTCTTCAATCTCGTGCGCAACATGGGCGGTAGCATCGGCATCTCCGCGGTCAGCACGATGCAGACGCGCTTTCAGCAGCGCAACATCAGCACGCTCGGCGCGCATGTCAACCCATACAGCCTCGCCACGCGGGGCATGATGAATTCGCTTCAGCACATGTTCATGTCGCGCGGGTCGGATCCGGTGTCCGCCGCTCATCAGGCCAGCGCAGCGATGTTTGGCATGATCGAGCAGCAAGCCAGCATGCTGGCGTACAACCGAATCTTCCTGATCCTCGCGGGATTATTCGTGCTGATGCTTCCGTTTATTTTTCTAATGCATCGGCCGCAGGCCAAGGGCGGCCCGATGTCGATTCATTGACGCCGGACACGCCACCAAACGTCTGGTCCGCGTCGCGATTCCCGTTAGCTTTTCAGAACTTCCCCGATCGCGCGCCACGCCTGATCGATCGCTTCATTCGTATACGCGTTCGCGCCAGCGTCTGAATTGGCAATCGCGATTTTGCCAAACGGTTTTCGACCGATGACCCACGGCTTCTCTTCCTCTTTCCAGTCTGGATCGAACAGCGTGTTTGGCGTGTATGCATACCCATGGGC
>JBAQJX010000105.1:0-93388 GCA_049641765.1 Candidatus Acidiferrum sp. | reverse complement strand
GCCGCACCGCCGCCGCCGCCGAAAACATCGAAATTCCCCTTTTCTTTCGCCTGCTCGAACTGTTTTTCGATTGCCGCGATCTGCGCCGCCGCTGCCTGCCCCGCTGGATCGGCCGCAACCGCAGCGGCCGCGCCCGCCGCCGCTGCCACTGTTCCGCCCGTGATGTAGCCCTTGATTCCCTCCCACGTCGCTTTCGACGTGAGTTTCATATTGTCCATCGCGGCGTGCCATGTCACTTCCGTTTCCGCGATAATCTCCGCCGCCTTCGCGCCGTCGACGATCAGCCCGTAAGTCACGTCTTTGACGAGATCCCCCACCTCCTTGCCCAATTCCTTAAACCCGCCGCCCGCGCCGCCCCCATTGATCGCTTGGACGATTGCGTTCGCCGCGTCGGAGACTGCGGGAATCAGACCAATCTCGAACTGCGTTGCCGCGCCGACCGCTTCGTCCTTCAGGTCCGCCAACTGCTTTTGCATCGCGAGAATCGAGCCGGCCGTTTGATCGTCGAAGAGCAGCCCCATCTTCTCCGCCTCAGCCTGCACTCTTGCGAAGCCCTCGCCCGCGAGACTTTGCAGCACAGGAAGCGCTTCCGCTCCGCTGCGCCCGAGCAACTGCTGAGCAAGCGCCGCGCGATTCGTTCCTGCCGTCATTCCGCCCAGGCGATCGGTGACCAGCTTGATCTTTTGGTCGGTGTTGAGACCCGCCAAGTCCTTCAGCGAGATGTGGAGCTGCGCGAACGCCTGTGCCGCCTGGGAGTTGCCTTGCTGGAAGGAGAGAATGGACCGTGAGAGCTTGACGAAGCTCTTGTCGATTACCTCACCGGAAATACCGAGATCAGAAGCCGCTTTGTGGAAAACTCCGAGCGTCTTCGCGGATGCTCCCGTGATCTGCGCAGCTCGCGCGATCTCCGTCGCAGAATCGAACACGTTTTTGCCGAATGCGACGACCGACAGCGCCGCCGCACCGACCGCGATTCCTTGAAACGCTTTCGCGAGATTCAGCGAGCTCGAGGCCGTTTCGTCCTGCGTTTTCTTCAGGTTTTTGAGCTGATTCCCGAGTTCCTTGATCGCCGCCGAGACGCCTGTGTCCTCGGCCGTGAGTTTGACTTTGATTTCCGGTGTGTCAGCCACTTTGTCCGCCTTTCGGGAGCCGCCGGATTAGCAGCGGATCCGCACTTCCACAGCGCAAATTCCAGTTCGTTGCTCTCCGAATCGCGATGGACTGGCCCCTGCCGGAGGTCCTCAGCACCCGATGACAAGTGCGGGCAGTTGCCAGTCCATCGCCACGCGGAGACGATCCGCGCCGCCCTGCGCGACCTCGCGAATCAGTTGCGCAAAGTCTCCGACGACGCCCCATCCATCAAACAAAAACCTATAACGAGTCGCGTGATCAAAGAGCGCATCACCGTCTTTTCTTCAACGTCAGTGATCGCCGCGAAGCGGACGGCGTTCGCGTCCGCGTCCGCGCGATTCCACATCTTGCCTTGCTCCGTGAGGCAGCCGGCCAGAACACTGTGCGTTTTACCGGAGAGAAAAAGCCGCGTCAGTGTTTCCTCCGCCCGCTGTTCAGCCGTGTACTTCACGCCGTCGGGACCGCGAAGGACCTCACCGGCGCCCGCGCGACGGAGATGGCCGAGGATGTAGATTTCCTGATCTGCTGCAAGCGAGTCAGCAGAAAAGCTGACGAACTTCCTTCCGTCGAGTGTGATTGGCCCGGTCATTCATCCACCTGCGCGGAGCCGCTTCTCTTCGGACAATCCACCGTCATGCCTCTCAGGATCGTACTTCGCCAGCGGGAGAAGCGCTTCCTTCAGAGCTTTTTCTATGATCGCGTGGATCATCACGCGCGAGTTTTCGTTGACGACGTTGGGAGCGACACGGGGAGCGACCGCGTGGATCCTCGCTTTCGTCGTGAGGACGAGATCCGTCATCTCTTTCTCGACATCCCGGATCGAAACGAGCTGACCGCGTCGCTTCGCCAGTTCGATTTCCTTCAGATCCGCGTCCGCGCGGATCGAGCGGATCCGCTCGTCGCGTTCGCTCACATATTCGACGCCCGCCGACGGGGTCGACGTTTTCTCGATCACGCCTGTCAGATAGCGGACATACCATCGAACGCACTTCAGGAGATCGAATTTTCCGCGAGACTCTTTCGGCATCCCCTTCTGCGCGAGCTGATGGATCCGCTGCTCAGTGATGCCGAAGAGATTCGCGAGGATTTTTGCGCTTGTTTCAGCCACGTCTTACCTACCCTCACCTTCGAAACCCTGCCCGATGGTTGCCGTCCGCCTCGCCGGAAAAATTTCTTCAGCGACGTCGACGCCGTTCGATTCTTTTTTCTTCGCGTTCTTCACGCGCGCCCACAAAAATCGAAACTAAACTCAAGTGCTTCCGGAAAGTTGAGACCGTGCCCCACCCCCGCCCTAGCCGTCACCCGCGGCGTCGACCGGCGACCCAGTACCTTTCGACATCCACGAAAGACGTACACCGCCCTCCTCGACACGCCCGTCCGACGATCCACGAAAGAGCCGCGTCCCGCGACGCCATGCACCCGAGAGCGAGCACGCCTCACGCCGTGTGCCCACCATGTGCCCGCCAGCCGAGCAACCGTGACATCGCTGACATCGCTGACGCCGCAACTCGTTTGTTTTGTGTAACCGCTTGAATTGAAAGAGGGGAAAAACCGCGTTCGGAGAATCCGGCTTACAGGCTCATCCGCCATCTAATTATTTGTCTGGCTCCGCTTTCTGAAAGACTCGCTTGAGCCCGTTTGGGCGCTCCAGTTGTTGCGATTGAATTCCCTTGCGAAACTTAGTACAAATCGTTGGCTGAACTTCGCGGCCACAAGAACGACGCAATCGAGGGCGCAATCGGAGTGCAACCATGAAAACCATCCAGGGCCCGGGCATATTTCTCGCTCAATTTGCTGGCGACGCTCCGCCTTTCAACTCGTTTGACACGATCTGCGCCTGGGCCGCGAAACTCGGCTACATCGCCGTGCAAATTCCGTCGTGGGATGCGCGCCTCTTGGATCTCAAGCGCGCCGCGGAGAGCAAAGCCTATTGCGACGATCTTCGCGCGACTGCCGCGCGTCACAATCTTACGATTTCGGAGATCTCGACGCATCTCCAGGGACAGCTCGTGGCCTGCCATCCCGCTTATGACGCGATGTTCGACGGATTTGCGCCGAAGAATTTGCACGGCCATCCGAAGGAACGCCAGGCGTGGGCCGTTGGACAGCTAAATCAAGCCGCGCGAGCTTCCGCGAATCTCGGTTTGAAAGCGCACGTGACTTTTTCAGGCGCGCTGGCATGGCCGTACATTTATCCGTGGCCGCAGCGTCCCGCGGGACTGATCGAGACCGCGTTCGAGGAACTCGCGAAACGGTGGCTTCCGATCCTCAACGCGTTCGACGAGGCCGGCGTCGATCTGTGCTTTGAAATTCATCCCGGCGAGGATCTGCACGACGGCGCTACGTTTGAAATGTTTCTCGACCGCGTGCGCCAGCATCCGCGCTGCAACATTCTCTACGACCCAAGTCACTTCGTCCTTCAGCAGCTCGACTATTTGCAATTCATCGATCTCTATCACTCGCGCATCAAGATGTTTCACGTCAAGGACGCTGAGTTTCACTCTACTGGGCGCCAGGGCGTGTATAGCGGCTATCAGCCGTGGCTCCAGCGCGCCGGGCGTTTCCGCTCGACGGGCGATGGCCAGGTAAATTTCGCCGCCATTTTTTCGAAGCTGACGCAATACAATTTCGCGGGCTGGGCAGTTCTCGAGTGGGAGTGCTGCATCAAGTCCGCCGAACAAGGCGCAGCCGAGGGCGCACCCTTCATCAAGCGCCACATCATCCAGGCCGCGCAATCCACCTTTGACGACTTTGCGTCTTCGGGCGCCGACGCGAAAGCACTTCGCGGCATTCTCGGTTTGCCCGACGCGCGTTCATAGAAAGTTCGTCGACATCGGATTTTTCCCTTAAGGCAAACACCTCAATGCGGAACGAGCAGTGCAAATTTTTCCAGGGTTCGTAGCCGCTCAGCGCTGAAGAACGCGGCTTCTGAATTTGTCGCGTCGGAAAAGCGCGATTTCTGTCTAATTCTTTTAATTTTGTTGCGAAATACGCGCAGTTTCCGCGTCCACTAGAAAATTTCAATTCATTTGTGGTTTGGCAATCGAGGTGCACGCCTCAGAGTTGCCCGGTAATTCGCGTCAATCGCGTCAGGAAAGACTGAGGACATGGATTTCATCGGGCCAGCTTCCAGAGAAAGATTTTCACCTCGCTTCCGGAGATTACTCTCCTCTTCTTCGGCGATTTCTTTAGTCGTGATTGCGCTGGCTTACTTCGGCTTGCCGCGGCTGGGCAAGTGGCTGGTCCGCGAGGATCCAATTCATAAAGCCGACGCGATCGCCGTTCTGTCCGGCAGATTCCCGCAGCGCGCGCTGGAAGCCGCACGTTTATATCGCAGCGGCTACGCGCCTGAGGTATGGCTTACAGATCCCAAACGCCGGTATCGAGGCGATGCTTTCGCCAGCCCGCAAGCGGCGAGCGAGGAGGCGCGCAATTTCCGGCTGCTCCTCAATTTCGGGGTGCCGCGAGACGCTATCCACGTTTTAGATTTGCCGATTGTGAATACCGCGGACGAGTTGAACGCCATCGACGACGGTTTGAGAGAGACCGGGGACAGCTCTGTGATTATTGTCACCAACAAGGCGCACACACGACGGGTCTATTCGATGTGGAAGAAGTATCACGCGAGAGACGGAGAGATTTTGATTCACGCTGTAATGCGCGATCAGTTCGCGCCATCGCAGTGGTGGAAATCACGCTCCACGCGCACGCAGGGAATTCACGAGATTCTCGGCATGATGGATTTGTGGGCAGGACTTCCAGTGCACCCCGCAGGCCGCTCGTAGCAGGCTTTCTGAACTGACATGGTAAATTGATATCAACCCTGCGGCGCAGACCTTCCACGCCTCCTCTCACACTACTTGCTGCGTGCCGCGTGCCGCTAAGACGAACTGTGACCGGCGCACTGGAGCACGCCGAGATACGCGCTCCAGGGACCAACGGTGTCGCGGTATTGATGAGCCATCACGCGTGAGATTTGGTGCAGATGCGTCAGGTCGTGCGCAGCCCAGGTCGCCAACAGTTGCGAGAGAGTCACGGCTCCAAGCGAGGGATGCAGACCGCGCCGCTCGAGATCCTGGGGCCGAAGATTCAAACCGCGAAGTTCGCGCAAATTGTCAGAGCGCAAGCGAGCGAACTCATCCAAGCGCCGGCCGAGAGTGTTGTCCTGCTTCTCCCGCTCGAAGCCCCAACGATCAAATGGCTCAAACGCGCGGCTTTCGCCATGTTGCAAAATCAGTTTGACGCGCGGCATCCAGTCCGCTCGCTCGCAATAAATCAAATGTCCGACGATGCCGAACGGATTCCAGGTTTTGTGGCCTTCGTCGCCGAGCGTCCACGTATCCGGCAGATCCCGCAAAAAAGTATCCAGAACGGCCGGCGTGCGGTTGAGCAAAGCTATTGAGTCTTGCAAATTGTGGGGCATCGATTTCCTCGCTTCGTCGCTGGCGAATCGCCAGAGCCAGAAACTTCGATTCTAATCCGTTTCATTCCAACTTTCCTTCCGGACGATTGGGTCAAGAAGGCGGCTTCTATCGCACGGGCAGAGCATTCGAAGCGAACATTCGATCTGCGCTGAATGCGACAACGTTTCAGCCGGAGACTACACTTGTGTTACTTTTCGCGTGCAGGTTCAATCTATTTTTGGGGAATAACATGCGGCGCAAAACTTCTTCAGTTCGTAGCACCTGGATATTCGCGATTTTGTCTGTTGCGCTCCCAAGCGCCTCTGCCCAAACGGCGACACCGCCGCCCGCACAGGCCACGCAACAGCCCGCCACGGCCCGCGCTGCGCAAGTCCCACACGTGCCGACACAGGCGGATATCCTGCGAGGTGCCTACGGGCCGTACCGCGCCAACAACGATCTCCTCTATTACCATCTCGACGTTCGAGTCGATCCGGAAAAGAAATCCATCAGCGGCAAGAACACGATTCGCTTCAAAATGCTGCAGGATGGAACGCGCATCCAGATGGACTTGCAACAGCCGCTGCAGGTCGACAAGATTCTTTTCGGCACGACTGAACTCAAGTACGAACGCCAATTCGGCGCCGTGTTCATCGATTTTCCGGAAACGCTTCGCGCCGGCCGCACGTATTCGATCGATTTCTACTATTCCGGCAATCCGGTTGAACAGGGACGCTTCGGCGGATTCTCGTTTCACAAGGATTCCGCAGGCCATCCCTGGATTTTCACCGCCTGCGAAGGAATCGGCGCGAGCGTTTGGTGGCCGAACAAAGATCAATGGCGCGATGAAGTCGAAAGCATGGAAATCAGCGTGGCGATTCCGAATGACCTGGTCGACGTTTCGAACGGAAAGTTTCTTGGAAAGACGGACCTCGGCGACGGTTACACGCGCTGGGACTGGCTGGTGCACTATCCCATCAACAACTACGACGTCTCGCTAAACATCGGGAACTATCAGCACTTTTCCGACAAGCTCGGCGATCTGCCGCTCGATTTTTACGCGCTCCCGGAAGATCTAGACAAAGCGAAGAAACAATTCGTGCAGGCAAAGGGCATGCTCGAGGCGTTCCAGCACTATTTCGGCGAGTATCCGTTCAAGAAGGACGGCTACAAGCTTATCGAAGTGCCGTATTCCGGCATGGAACACCAAAGCGCCGTCACGTACGGAAATCGCTTCACGAATGGCTATTTGGGGCGGGACTGGACGGGCGTCGGTATCAGCACAAGATTCGATTTCATCATCATTCATGAAAGCGCTCACGAATGGTTCGGCAATTCCATCACCGCAGCGGATCCGTCCGACATGTGGATCCACGAAGGCTGGGCCACGTATCTCGAATGCCTTTATGTCGAGTACATGTACGGCCACGGCGACTATTTGAAGTACGTCAACGCGTACAAGACGAAAGTGAAAAACGCCGTGCCGATCATCGCCGAGCGCGGCGTAAACGCAGAGCCGCCGCAGGACATGTACTTCAAGGGCGCGCTTTTCCTGAACACGCTGCGCAGTATCGTGAACGACGACCCGCGCTGGTGGAAGCTGATTCACGATTTCTACCAGCATTTCAAATACAAGAACATCATGACCGAGGACGTCGTGCAGTATTTCAATCAGCATACCGGCCAGGACCTGACGCCAATCTTCAATCAATATCTTCGTCACACGGCAATCCCCACGCTCGAGCTGAAGTTCAACGAAGCGGACGGCACGTTGGCATACCGCTGGAAAGTGGACGAGAGCGGTTTCGCTATGCCCGTGCGCGTAGGTCAGAAAGACAACTGGCAGCTGATCAAGCCCACGACGGAATGGCAGACGATGAAGACCTCGCTCACGAAGGACAACTTCGACGTGGCCACCGACCTTTACTACATTAACGTCGACAAACAATGAGCTGGCGCCTCGCCCCGCGTAATCTGCCGCGAGTCAGCCCGCGCACGAGCGATTTCATTCTCGCGCCGGGCGCTCGTTCCGCTTTTCCTTTTATGGCAAAGTACTAAGCGATGGCCGAGCCCGAAAACTCCAAAGCTGGCGGCCGCGCGGCTTTCCGTTATCCAAGTTTTGTCCTGTTCCAAACGGCGCGCTTCGGCATCGTTCTTGCCACGGAAATGCAATCGGTTGCGGTGGGCTGGCAGGTCTATGAGATTACCAAGCGCCCGCTCGATCTTGGCCTCGTCGGATTGGCGCAATTCTTGCCGGGCATTCTGCTCTTTCTTGTGTCGGGACATGTGGCGGATCGTTACGACAGGCGCAAACTTATCGTGGTGTGTTACGCCGGGTTCGCGTTGTGCTGCGCGCTGCTGCTCGTGACGGCGGTGCGCGAAGTCCGCACAGTGTCCTACATCTTTGCGATTCTGGTCCTCCTCGGAGTCGTGCGTTCTTTCAACGGCCCGGTCAGCCGCGCGTTTCTTCCGCAGTTGGTTCCGGAGGAACATTTCCCCAACGCCGTGGCCTGGGCGTCGACAACTTTTCAAGGCGCCGCAATCCTCGGCCCGGCGCTGGGCGGAATCATCTATGCGCTTTTTCGAGGGCCTGGAGCCGTCTATGGTTTGGCCGCGGCTATGGCATGCGGCGCTATTTTCTGCGTGGCAAAGATCAAGATCAGAGAAAAACCGCGCGCGCGTGAACCGGTTAATCCCCGAACTGTCCTTGCCGGCCTTCGCTACATCTGGCGCGAGAAACTGATTCTTGGCTCGATCTCGCTGGATTTGTTCGCGGTGTTCTTGGGAGGAGCGGTGGCGCTGCTGCCGGTGTACGCTCGCGAAATCTTGCTGACCGGCCCTTGGGGTTTGGGATTGCTGCGCGCGGCTCCCGGAGTCGGCGCGGCGGTGATGGCGGTTTTCCTGGCGCACCGGCCGTTCCAGCGCAAAGTCGGCCTGATCATGTTGTGGTGTGTCGCCGGATTCGGCGCGTTCACCATCCTCTTCGGTCTTTCACGCAGCTTGACGCTGTCCTTGATCGCGCTCTTTTTCGTCGGCGCGACGGACATGGTCAGCGTGATCGTTCGCGGGATTTTGATTCAAGTGGCCACGCCGGATGAGATGCGCGGGCGCGTCAACGCCGTCGACATGGTATTCATCGGCGCATCGAACGAGTTCGGCGAGTTCGAATCGGGGCTGACGGCGCAATGGTTTGGCACAATTCCCGCGGTCGTGCTTGGAGGAATTGGAACGATCGTGGTGACTGCGATCTGGGCGTGGCGCTTCCCCGAGCTACGAAAAGTTGAACAGGTCCACACGTTGCCCACTCGCGCGGCGTGAGCCCTTCGATTAATCGTTCTGCACGCGTTTTTCTACTGCTTCGGTTTTGCCGGCGGGGCGGCTGCTGCCGGCGCCATCTCCATCGCCGGAGCAGCGTTCTGCGCGGCGGGCACGGCGACTAGCGCCGCCTTCACCGAAGCGGGAATCTTGTCCGCATTGGCCAGCAGGACGCTCACCTGCCAAATCTCCGTCTCCGAAAGGCGGCCCTTAAAGCCCGGCATTCCCGTCAGCCGAATTCCGTTCTCGGCCTTCCAGTACGTCTCCGCCGCAGGATCATCCGTAACGCCAACTCCATGAAAAAGCTGCGGCGGTGTCGGAAACATGCCCTGCGCTATGACGGGCTTGAGCTGATCCGGCAACCCATGGCACATGGCGCAATTTTGTTTGTAGACCTCGGCGCCGCCAAGAAAGCTCTTTTCGTCCGCAACCACGGGCGTTTCGGGAATCTTTTGTTTTTCGACGCGCGCGTCGATCGCCATGTGAGCAAGCTTCATCTCAAACGGCATCGGCGGATCGGTCGTGGCGATGGGGGCGCGCCCAGTCGAAAAATAGAAGTAGATGCCGCAAATGATCAGCAAAATGGCAAGCAGAATGCCGATAATCAACCCTTTAAGCATTGTTTTAAACCACCTTATGTTAGATTCCTGCCGCCGTTTGTCAAAACCCAATTCGCCGGGTGCGCTAGTTTAAGCTGTCCCGTGTCTGCCTGCCCACAGGAAATATGGCGGTCCGAGGCCGCTCCCGGGATGTCTCGATTGCGCTCCCATTGGACGTTCCGGGCGGCCCGTTGTTACGAAGGGAGCTTGGTAACCATTCTCCTGTGAAATCCGTCCTACTCTATGCGCAGGTCGTCTTTTCCGGTAGGCTCAAGTAGGTTCAGCGGGGCGAGCCCAAACGAGCGCCCGCTAGTGTCTTGCCGCGGCAGACTCACTCGCATTATTGCATTGATCGACAGGAGAGATTTGGATGGGCCACTTAGATTCCGTAGACTTCCCTGAGCCCGGCTCAAGGGATGCCGCCGCAGCACCGCCTGCCAAGAGCCGCTGGTGGGTGTGGGTGATTGTCCTGGGCATCATCGCCCTGGGCGTTTGGTATTTCCGAGGAGAACGTTCGACAAGCGAAGCGGGAGGCAAGGCCGGAGCGGCCACTGCGGGCAGGGGCGGCAAAAGAGGCGGGTTTGACGAGAACTTCATCGCTCCGGTGGTCGTTGCCACGGCGCAAAAAGGCGATCTCCCCGTATATCTGATTGGACTGGGAACCGTCACAGCGTTCAACACCGTGACCGTGCGCAGCCGCGTCGACGGCGCGATCGTGAAGGTGAACTTCACAGAGGGCCAGTTTGTTCATGAGGGCGATGCGCTGATTGAAATCGACCCGCGGCCCTACCAGGTGATGCTGGAACAGGCCGAAGGCCAGCTCGCCAAAGACGAAGCCCAACTCCACGACGTACAAGTCGATTTCGAGCGCTACCAACTGCTTTACGGCGAAGGGGTAATCCCCAAGCAGCAGGTCGATACGCAGCAAGCGCAGGTCGGCCAATATCAGGGCGCGATCAAGGCGGATCAGGCCACGATCGATAACGCGAAGCTGCAGCTCGTCTACTCTCACATTACGTCGCCGATCAGTGGGCGCGTAGGGCTGCGTCTCGTGGACATCGGAAATATCGTCCACGCGACCGATACGACCGGCTTGCTGGTCATTACCCAGCTTCAGCCGATTGCCGTGATCTTCACGCTGCCGCAAGACCAGCTTCAGCAGGTGCTCGTGAAGTTGCGCGGAGGAGGGCAGCTTCCTGTCGAAGCTTTCGACCGCGACGACACGACGAAGATCGCGGACGGCAAGCTCGCCACCATCGACAACCAAATCGATCCCACCACCGGGACTTATAAGCTGAAATCGATTTTCTCGAACGGCAACAACGCGCTTTTTCCGAATCAGTTCGTCAACGTGCACATGCTTGTGGACGTTAAGCGGAATATCGTGATTGTTCCAGCCGCGGCGATTCAGCGCGGGCCGCAGGGAACTTACGTATATGTCATTTCAAATGGCGATATCGCGAACATTCGGCCGGTTACCGTTGCCCAGACGACGGGCAACAACGTGGGTATCAGCACCGGATTGAACGGCGGCGAAGTCGTGGTGATTGACGGGGCGGACAAGCTTCAGGATGGAAGCAAGGTGGTCTCCAGCACCGCGCCGGCGCCGGCAAACACCGGACATGAATCCGCGGCCCAGCCTGCCGCTCAACAGTCTCCGCGACAAGGCCACGCGGCGCGCAGCCAATCCGGAGGCAAGGCTCGATGAGTCCGTCACGGCCGTTCATTTTGCGGCCTGTTGCGACAACGCTCCTGATGCTGGGAGTGCTGTTGGTCGGCTTCGTCGCGTACCGGCAATTGCCTGTTTCGGCGCTTCCGGAAGTCGATTATCCGACCATTGAAATTCAGACGTTCTATCCAGGCGCCAGCCCGGACGTGATGGCTTCTTCGGTTACGGCGCCGCTCGAGCGCCAGTTCGGCCAAATCCCCGGGCTGAACCAAATGACCTCGACGAGCTCCTTTGGCAGCTCCATCATCACCCTACAATTCAACCTCGACCTCAATATCGATGTTGCCGAACAAGAGGTCCAAGCCTCCATCAACGCCGCGTCGAACCTCTTGCCGCAGGGCCTTCCCAACCCGCCGATCTACAACAAGATCAATCCCGCGGATGCACCGATTCTCACGCTCGCGCTAACCTCGGATTCGCTTCCGCTCCCGAAGATCGAAGACCTGGCGGACACCATGCTTGCGCAGAAAATGGCGCAGCTGCCTGGCGTCGGACTTGTCAGTATCAGCGGCGGTCAACGTCCCGCGGTGCGTATTCAGGCGAATCCGACGGCGCTCGCTTCCTACGGCCTCAGTCTGGAAGATTTGCGCACGGCGCTGAGTGCCGCGAACGTCGATCAGGCCAAGGGCACATTCGACGGAGTGCATCAGGCTTACACGATTGGGGCGAACGACCAGCTCATCACCAGCGAAAGCTACGGTCCGCTCATCGTCGCATATCGCAACGGCGCTCCCGTGCGGCTGTCGGACGTCGCCAAGGTTTTTGCCGGCACGGAGAATGTGCAGGAAGCCGCGTGGGCGAACAACCAGCCGGCCGTTATCCTGAACATTCAACGCCAGCCTGGCGCGAATATCATCTCCGTCGTTGATCGCGTGAAGCGCTTGCTGCCGCAGCTTTCTGCCTCGTTCCCGGCCTCGGTGAAGATTCAAACTCTCACGGACCGCACGACCACGATTCGCGCTTCCGTCGAAGACGTGCAGTTCACGCTCATGCTGACCATTGCCCTCGTGGTCATGGTCATTTTCCTTTTCTTGCGCAACGTGCGCGCCACGGTCATCCCGGCTTTGGCTGTGCCTCTTTCGATTGTGGGCACGTTCGGCGTGATGTATCTCTGCGGCTATACGCTCAACAACCTTTCTCTGATGGCGCTCACGATCTCGACGGGCTTCGTCGTGGACGACGCCATCGTCATGATCGAAAACATCAGCCGCTTCATCGAACACGGAGATTCGCCTCTGGAAGCCGCGCTCAAAGGCTCGGACCAGATCGGCTTCACCATCATTTCGCTCACGGTCTCTCTCATCGCCGTGCTTATCCCGCTGCTTTTCATGGGCGATATCGTGGGCCGGCTCTTCCGCGAGTTTGCCATCACGCTCGCGATTACCATTCTGATCTCCGCTTTCGTTTCTCTCACGCTCACTCCGATGATGTGCGCGAAGCTTCTGAAATTTCAAAAAGAGGAAGATCAAGGCTGGTTCTATCGCAAATCCGAACACGCCTTTAATTCCATCATCGCGTTCTACGGCCGCACACTTCAATTCGTGCTCCAGTATCGCAAGATCACGCTCCTCGTCACGTTCGGCACGCTGGTTTGCACCATCCTGCTCTACATCTACGTGCCCAAGGGGTTTTTCCCCGTGCAGGACACCGGGCTGATTCAGGGCGTTTCGGAAGCGGCGCAGAACATTTCGTTTACCTCGATGGCGCGGCATCAACAGGCTCTCGCTGAGGTGATTCTAAAAGATCCGGCGGTCGAGAGCCTCTCTTCCTTCATTGGCATCGACGGCACCAACACCACGCTGAATACCGGCCGCATTCAAATCAATCTCAAGCCGCTTGGCGAACGAAAAATCAGCGCTTCGGACGTTATTCGGCGGATTCAGCCGCAGCTCGCGAAAGTCGACGGCATTTCGCTCTTCATGCAGCCCGTTCAAGACTTGAGCGTTGAAGACCGCGTCAGCCGCACGGAATTTCAATACAGCATTGAGGATGTCGATCCGAAGGAGCTTGCTTACTGGGTGCCGCGGTTCATGGATAAGCTGAGTTCCATCCCCGACGTCCGTGACGTGGCCAGCGATCAACTCAACGACGGTCTCCTTGCCTCTCTGGTGATCGATCGCGATACCGCATCGCGGCTCGGCATCTTGCCTGCGGACATCGATAACACGCTCTACGACGCCTTCGGCCAGCGCCAGGTCTCGACCATCTTCACGCAGCTCAACCAATACCGCGTGGTTCTCGAGGTCGATCCGCAGTTCCAACAGAATCCCGACTCTCTCAAGAATATTTATGTGCGGTCTTCCGGAGCGCTACAGGCTTCTTCCGGCTCCACCGCCAACATTTCGACAACGGGAACAGCGAACATCACGTCGGCTCCCAGCCCGCAGGTTCCGCTGAGCGCATTCACACGTTTTGAGCCTGGGGCGACGGCGCTAGTCATCAACCACCAGGCGCAGTTTCCGGTGGTCACGGTTTCGTTCAACCTCGCTCCCGGCGCTGCGCTCGGCGATGCCGTGGATGCCATCAACAAGGCCAAGCGCGAACTGAACATGCCTCCCAGCATTCAGGCGACTTTCCAGGGCACGGCAGCGGCGTTCCTAAACTCGCTTGCCAATGAACCGATTCTGATCCTTGCCGCGCTCATCACCGTGTACATCGTGCTCGGCGTGCTCTATGAGAGCTACATCCACCCCATCACCATTCTTTCGACGTTGCCGTCCGCCGGCGTCGGCGCCATCCTGGCTTTGCTCCTTTTCCACACGGAGTTCAGCGTCGTCTCGCTGATCGGCATCATTCTATTGATAGGTATCGTTCAGAAAAACGCGATCATGATGATCGACTTCGCGCTAGAGGCCGAGCGAAAGGAAGGCAAGAATTCGCTGGACGCGATCTATGAAGCTTGTTTGCTGCGCTTCCGGCCCATTCTGATGACCACGATGGCCGCTCTCCTGGGCGCTTTGCCCCTTGCCCTGGGAAGCGGTGTCGGCTCGGAATTGCGCCGGCCGCTGGGCATCACCATCGTTGGCGGCCTCATCCTCAGCCAGTTACTGACGCTTTACACCACTCCGGTCGTCTATCTGGCATTTGATTGGCTGGCGCACCGCTTTAGTTTTAGCATCGGCAATTCCGTCGAGGAGCCGGCGCACGGCGACTGAACGATGACCTCTTCTTCCCACTTCTCGGCGCCGTTCATTCGCAGACCGGTTGCGACTTCGCTGATTACAATTGCGATCCTGCTCTCGGGCGTAGTCGCGTTTCGTTTTCTGCCCGTCGCTCCTCTGCCGGAAGTGGACTTTCCAACGATTTCTGTAGGTGCCAGCTTGCCCGGCGCCAGTCCGGAAACGATGGCCTCTGCCGTGGCCACCCCGCTTGAGCGCCAATTCGGCCGAATTGCCGGCGTCACGCAGATGACCTCCTCCAGCGGCCTGGGCTCCACAAGCATCACGCTGCAATTCGACTTGAATCGCGATATCAACGCTGCCGCGCGCGACGTCCAAGCGTGCATCAACGCGGCTCGCACACAACTGCCCGCGGATCTTCCCGGTCAGCCCACCTACCGCAAGGTGAATCCCGCGGACGCGCCCATTCTGATTCTTTCTTTAACCTCCGACAATATTCCGCGTCCTCAGATCTATGACGCGGCTGATTCGATCTTGGCGCAAAAACTGGCGCAGGTGGAGGGTGTGGGCCAGGTCTTCACCTGGGGCAGCGCGAGCCCCGCGGTTCGCGTGGAAGCCAATCCCTATCAGCTGAACAGCTACGGTATAAGCTTGGAGACCGTCCGCGCCTCGCTCCAATCGGCGAACTCCAATTTGGCCAAGGGCGATCTTGCCGACGGCTCAAAGACTTGGGCCGTTTCTGACTCCGACCAGCTCTTCAAAGCGTACGAATATCAGCCGCTCATTGTTGCCGGCCATACGGGCGCGCCTGTGCGCCTTCAGGACATCGGTCAAGTCGTCGATTCCGTCGCGGACACTCGCAACCTGGGTCTCTCCGGCGGAAAGAGTTGCGTGCTGCTGGCGATTTTCCGCCAGCCCGGCGCCAACATGATCGACACCGTTGACCGCATTACGGCCATCCTTCCCGTCCTTCGAGCTTCGATCTCTCCATCTCTGCATTTGGCTGTGGCCATTGACCGCAGCACCACGATTCGTGCGTCCGTTCGCGATGTGGAAATCACGCTGATTATTTCCATCATTCTTGTCATCCTCGTAGTGTTCGCTTTCCTGCGCAGCACTTGGGCCACGGTCATTCCGAGCGTCGCCGTACCGCTCTCCCTCGTCGGCACATTCGGGATCATGTACCTGTGCCACTACAGTCTGGACAATCTCTCGCTGATGGCGCTCACGATCTGCACCGGCTTCGTCGTGGACGATGCTATCGTCGTCATCGAAAACATCACGCGCCACATCGAAAACGGAATGAAGCCCTTTGAAGCCGCCATGAAGGGCTCGAGCGAGATCGGTTTCACCGTGCTCTCCATGAGCACTTCTCTCGTCGCCGTTTTCATTCCCATTCTCATGATGCCGGGCATCGTCGGCCGGCTCTTCCGCGAATTTGCCATAGTTCTCAGCGTCGCCATCGCCGTTTCGCTCTTCGTTTCGCTCACCACCACGCCGATGATGTGCGCGCGCTTCCTGAAGCATGAAAGCGGCAAACACAACTGGATCTATAGGTTCTTCGAGACCGCCTTCAATCGCTTGCTCGGCCTCTACGACGTCTCGCTCCAGTGGGTTCTGCGCCGCCAGTTGTTGATTCTCGGCATGACTTTTCTTACCGGCGTCGTCTGCGCTTACCTCTTTTTCCACGTCAACTCCGGCTTCTTCCCACAGCAGGACACCGGCCGCATCGCGGGAACCATCTACGGCGATCAGGATCTATCGTTCTCGGCCATGTCTCAGAAGATGCGCACCTTCACGGACATCGTCTTGAGTGATCCCGCCGTCGACACCATTACTTCTTTCACCGGCGGCGGCAGCGGCGGCAGCACCGCTCGCATGTTCGGCCAGCTCAAACCGCTCGCCGAGCGCAAAATCAGCGTGGATGAAGTCATCGCCCGCATCCGCAAAGCCACCGAAAACGTCCCCGGCGCCGTTCTCTATCTCCAAGCCGTGCAGGACCTCAGCGTCGGCGGCCACAGCACCGCAGCTCAATATCAGTACACGCTTCAATCCGACAGTCTGAGCGACCTCACGCATTGGGCGCCGTTGCTCCAACGCAAACTGATGATGATTCCGGAATTGCGCGACGTGAACTCCGACCAGCAAATGCACGGCCTCGAAAGTTCGCTGGTCGTTGACCGCGACACCGCCAGCCGCCTCGGCGTTTCGATGGACGCGATTGACAACACGCTCAACGACGCCTTCGGCCAGCGCGAAGTCTCCACCATCTATAAAGGCCTCAACCAATATCACGTCGTTCTCGAAGTCATGCCCAGCGCGCAGCAGGATCCCACCGCTCTCAAATCCATCTATGTGCCCGCGACTGCCGGCAACCTCGTCCCGCTCAGTGCTTTTGCACACTACGAGCCTTCGAACACCGCGCTCTCTGTGAACCACCTCGGCATTTTCCCGGCGATCACGCTCTCCTTTAATCTTGCGCCGGGCGCTTCGCTGGGGCCTGCCGTCGAGCACATTGAAGAAGCCACACGCGACCTCGGCGTTCCTCCCACCGTTCACGCCACATTCCAGGGCACCGCCCAGGCTTACCAGGATTCGCGCGCGTCGCAACTTTTCCTCATCATCACCGCGCTCGTCGCCGTGTACATCGTTCTCGGCATTCTCTATGAAAGCTTCATCCATCCCATCACGATTCTTTCTACCATTCCTTCGGCTGGCATCGGCGCGATCCTCGCGATTCGCTTCGCGAACACCGACCTCAACATGATTTCCTTGATCGGCATCATCCTGCTGATCGGCATCGTCAAGAAGAACGCCATTTTGATGATCGATTTTGCCGTTCAGGTGGAGCGCGAGGAGAAGATTCCTCCGCTCGACGCCATCTACAAAGCTTGTCTGTTGCGCTTCCGGCCCATTTTGATGACCACGATGGCCGCGCTTTTCGGCGCGTTGCCTCTTGCTCTCGGCACCGGCGTCGGTTCCGAGCTTCGCCGTCCTCTCGGCGTCACCATCATCGGCGGCCTCATCGTCAGCCAGATGCTCACTCTCTTCACCACGCCGATCGTGTACATCTACATGGACCGCCTGCAATCCTGGCTGCAAGGCATACGCAGGCACGGACACGCCCCTGCTCACGCCGGCGCCCAGGCAGATTAATCCCTGCGCTTCTTCCAAGTCGCTATCTCAGTTTTGATTTTGATGAAGTCGCGGCTGCGCACTATTTAGTGGCCGCGCGATTCTATGAGCTGCCGATCAGATATCCCGTAAAGAAAACCAGAACGCCGCCCACAATCACCTGAAACGCCGCCTGCAAGAAAGGCGTATCCATGTATTTGTGCCGGATATAGCTGATCACCGCCAATTCCACGCCAACCACGATGACGGCAATGATCGTCGCGATGTGAAAATTCGCGATCAGAAATGGCAGCGTGTGCCCGATTCCGCCTGCCGTGGTCATTGCTCCTGTGACCGATCCTCTAAGCCACGGTGACCCTCTACCCGTCAGCGAGCCGTCGTCGGAAAGCCCTTCCGAAAACGCCATCGAAATCCCCGCGCCGATGGAAGCCGCCAGCCCCACAAGAAACGCGTCCCAGCTCTTGTGCGTGGCGAAGGCTGCCGCAAAAAGCGGCGCCAGCGTGGAGACCGAACCGTCCATCAAGCCTGCCAGCCCGGGTTGCACGATTTGCAGCAGGATCAGCTTGCGGTGCGATTCTTCTTCCTGCGCCCGCGCGGGTTCCGTCAAATGCTTTTCTTGCAGGCCGTCCGCCGTCGCCGAATGTTTCCTCTCCTCATCCGCGAGCTTGTTCAGCAGCTCTCGCGTCGGCGCATCCGTGATTCGCGTGATGGCCCGCGCGTAGAATCGCGCCGCTTCCATCTCCATCACCTTGGCCTGCTTTCGGGCTACGTTTACGCCGAGCGGCCTTACCAGCCACGTCGGCCTGCGCTGCAAAAAGCCCTTCACGTTCTCGCGTCGGATCAGCGGAATGTGGTCGCCAAATCGCTCTCGAAAAGTCGCCAGCAGCCGGTCCCGGTGCACCACTTCTTCCTCGCGCATTTCTTCGAACATTTGCGCCGTGGCGGGATACGTTTCCCTCAGGCCATCCGCGAACTCGCCATAGATGCGCCCGTCCTCTTCTTCCGAGGCGATCGCCAGCGCCAGAATTTCCTTCTCCGATAAGTCTTTGAATTTCTTCAGCATTGCCGCTTCCTCGACATTGGTCGAGGAAGAGAATCGCACAAACGGCGCAGGGAAGTCACTACGAGGTGGGAGCCACATGAAAAAGCATCGGAAGGTCATTCGCGGCGGTTTGCTCAGCGGTGCCAATAAAGACGGTTCGAATGCGCCGAGCGTGCTCCGCATTTCGGAGGCTAAACCAGGAAACCCTGCGTGCGGCAAAGATGCACGATCCCGAATCGATCGCCCGCGCCTACCTTGTGCTTCATGCGGTACAAGTGGTTTTTCACTGTCTGCTCGGACAAACAAAACTTGTTCGCGATCTCCTTGTTCGTCAGCCCCTGCGCGATCAAGGGAACGATCTGCTGTTCGCGCCGCGTCAAGCCCAGCCTCGGCTGGATTGCCGCCGAGTGCAACGAAGTGGCCTCGCGTTCGAAAAACCGGAAGAGCAGCGCGCACAGTGGACCCGGGCAGACCGCTTCTCCCGCGTGTACCGCGTGCATCGCTTCCAGCACATCCTCCGACGAAGCATCCCGCGGCAAATATCCGCGAATTCCCGCCCTCACGTATTGAATGAACTCCGCCTCGTCTTCCGTCATTCCCACCAGGAGGATTCGCACGCCCGGTGCCATCAGCCGTACCTGCCGAATCACATGGATGTCTTCCGCCAGGCTCCCTCGTGACGTCAGCAGCAGGATGTCTGGATTCTCTTCCACGAGCCCTTCCACTCGGAATGGCCCCGCGCTGTGCAGCCCCACCACTTCAATATCGCCGCGCCTCATCAGCATTCTTGAAAGCGCTTCGCGCAGCAGACGATTTTCTGCCGCGATATAGACGCGTGCGTTTTGCGCGGCCGTTTTTTCCGATCCGGTTCTGGATTCCTCTTCCGCGATGGCCAAACTGCCTCGCCGCTCCACGCGAAAAAGTTGGTTGCGCTGATTATTTCCCGCCGAAGCAAGACTCCGTCGCGCCGCTGCGTCGCCCATCTGGACTTCCCCCTCTTTCTGCTGCCGTGCCGCGAATCCATTCCGCCCCCGGAATGCCCCCTTCGCTGGCCGCACCTCCATCTGCAATCTGCCAGCCGTCGGCTCCCGTTTTTTCTCGGCTCCCGGTCCCCATTTATCTCCTATCGTACCTATAGCTTAGGGACGGTCCTGCCAGGGACTACCCTCTGGTCTGGTCTCACTTTGGTACTAATCCCGGTCTCCCTTTTCACTTCGGAACTCTTCCATTAGCTATTTCTTATTCTCTCCCTTGGTACGAAATCATTCCCGCCCTCTCTTTCTTTCGCAGTACTTCCGTACTATCATCGCCAAGGAGCGTCCTACTCGCGTACAGGTACGTTTCCTCTATAGGTTTTGTGTTGAGCCGGCCTTAGACTCTCGTTTGTAGCGTGTTATCTGCGAGAGGCCAGAGGCATTCATGGAGACCCAGCAAGAGATTATGCGAAAGACACCCGGCGCGGTTGGTGCGGCCAGTTCGAAGCCCACAGCGGCAGAACGTCGCGGCAGCCGTCGTTGTAAAATCACCCAGCTCATGCGCATCCGTCCTTCTGATCCTGAAAAAGAGCATTTTGACGATATGCGTGGAACCCTCAGCGTTTCTCGCAGCGGCGTTTACTTTCAGTCAAGTGAGCCCGCTTACGAAATCGGTATGCGTCTCTTCGTGACCTTGCCTTATTCCCAGGATCCCATGGCCATGAACCGCGAATATCTCGCGGAAGTCGTCCGCCGTGATCCTCTTCCCACCGGCATGTTCGGCATCGGTCTGAAGATCCTCATGGAAATGGGGATGCAGCAGCCCGCCGCTTACGGCGCCTCGGGCAGGCGCTGGTAACTGCCGCGCTCACCAAAGCTCAACACATTTGAAAAACAAAAAAGGGCGGATGGCTTTTGGCCGTCCGCCCCTTCTTGTCATTGGGGGTTGGAGAGAACTCGTTTCTAATCTTGCCCGAAGATTCGCAAAGTCCTGTGCCGCAGCATTCCGAGCTGCCGGTTGAGCGGGTGTTTCCGCGTCAAGAAACTCAGCACGGGTTCTCTGCGCTCGACCAGGCGGTTCATCGCAATCGTTAGCCGCACGTCTCGCCGCGCAAACTTCAATCCCGATTGCAGCGCTTCCACCGCTTCGTCTCGGCGCCCGGCCGTCGCATAGACTTCCGCCAGGTTCAGGTAAAGCTGCGCTTGATTCCTCTTCATTCGAACGGCTGTGTCGCACAGCCGCTCGGCCTCCCCCCATCTCTGCTCCGAACGCGCCAGCACCACTCCCAGGTAGGACATGTAGTAGGGGTTGTTCTTGTCCAGGTCCACCGCGCGCTTCATGTGCGGCAGCGCTTTGATTGCGTAATTATCTCGAAGGAGTGTCAAACCGGTCTTGAATTCGCGGAACGCTTCCGTGTCCATCATCTCTTCACCTCGTTGCCCCCATCCGTCGCAGGAAGGGTAAGGAATAGGACTCCCCGGGAAGCAGGGAACTCGTTGCGCGCTGCGAGTAAGCTGGACACAACAGGCCCGTGTGTCGGGTTGCCTGGGTCAGCCACTTCGAGACGGCCCAGGAAAATATTGCATTCACCCAAGTGGTGTGTACCTCAGCGAGGAGCAGCGTTGCGATTAAGGTTCCCATCCCAGTTCTTCCCGAACCTACGCGCTCCTTGCATAAGAATCTACTGACCCGTGGGACAGTCTTGGGCCAGCCGCACTGTGGTTACTGTCGGGGAGGTAGGTACAGCCCTCGAAATCACCGCTATTTTGGCTGTTTTTTCGATATTTTCTGCAGCTATCGGAAATTGCCCGTCCGCCATCGGCCAAAAACTCGGCGAATCTTCACTTCGCCAGCTTCTTCCAGCCCTTCCGCCACTCTTTCCAATCCGCCATCGTCGCTTTGCACATGGACTTGGACGCCTTATGCAGCCAGCGGCCCTTTCTTTGCGTCAGGTCGCGCTTGATTTGCGGGATCGCTTCCGGCGAACCGAAGTGCATGTTCGCGGTCTCCCATCCCATTGAATAAAGCAGCCGCGCTTCGTCTCGCTCCGCACCGAGAGCTGCCAGTTCGATCCGCGAGCAGTCTGGTGCGAGCCGCCGGACCAGCCAGCGGTCGTGAAAGTGTACGAAGGGGTCCAGCACGCGCAAACATCGCGTCACCAGCTTTGGCCCGTAAATCACTGACGCCGATGTCTTGCTGTGCCAAACCGAAGCTGACGGCCGAATCGCTTTAGCTTCCCGCGCTATGAACGCTCCGCCCGCGCTCGAAAGCGCCAGGATTCTTGGATGCCCCAAACTTCCCAGCCCGGCGATTCGTTTCTTCAATTGGTAGGTGCTCTTCGGTGGCAAAGACTCTTCGAGTAGCACTCGCACCTCGTCCGGTGGCTTTGCGGTAAACGGCGGCAGGTGTTTGAGCTTGTCCCAGAAGTGAACCGGGTCGCGCAGCTTGCTCAGCGCCATGAGCCGCAGCCACTGGTGATCCTCGGCCAAAATGAAAGCCTTTCCGCCCGCCGAGAGCGCGTCTCGATACCCCTCTTCAATCGCATCCGAGGCCTCGCGTCGCGGCATGCACAGATGCTCGCCTTCAATCGCCAGGTACGCGCTCGTTGTCAGGCGCACCAAATCGATGGCATAGGACGAGGGAAAAACCTCGTCCAGATCGTTCACGCCCCAGATCAGCCGGCCTTCCAGATCGCGCCAGGTCCCGAAATTCTCGATGTGCAGATCGCCCACGGCAAGCACCTTGGGCGCTTTCGAAAGGTCCGCGCACACCTCCGGCCAGAGCTGCAGCCATCGGTAAAACGTCGCGCGGAAAAACGGAAACTCCGCCTCCGCCATCAATTGATGTTTGATCTGCAGATCCTGCCGGAGAATCGGCAGTTGCGCTCCGAGCCATTTCTCAAAGGCGATGGTAGCTTCCAGAATGCTGGGCATCATTCTGTTTTCGCAATCAGGCGTGTTCCGCGCGGGAGGTTCCCCTCACGCGCGCTTCATAGATAGGGAAGCGCCCCGCTAATTCCGCCACTTGCTTCCTCACGCGCTGCTCCGTTTCCGCGTCGCCCACGTGCAGCAGAATCTCCCCAATCCACGCGCCGACTTGCTGCATCTCGGCTTCTCGCATTCCTCGCGTCGTCACCGATGGGCTTCCCAGCCGGATTCCGCCGCCCTTCATCGGGGGCAGGGGATCGAACGGAATCGAGTTCTTGTTCACGGTGATTCCCGCGCGGTCCAGCGCCTTTTCTGCGTCGCTTCCCGTAATACCGCGCGAATGCACTTCGACGAGAAACACGTGATTGTCCGTTCCGCCCGTCACGATGCGGAACCCGCTCTTCGCAATCGCCGCTGCCAGCGCCTTCGCATTGGCTACCACCTGTTTCTGATATCCCGCAAAGCTCGGCTCCATCGCTTCTTTCAAGCACACCGCTTTCGCGGCAATCGTGTGTACCAACGGCCCACCCTGCGTTCCCGGAAACGTCAGCTTATCCAGTTCTTTCGCAAACGCTGCTTTGCAGAGCACCAATCCTCCGCGCGGGCCACGCAATGTTTTGTGCGTCGTCGTGGAAACGATGTCCGCGTGCGGCACCGGGCTTGGGTGTACGCCTGCCGCGACCAGTCCCGCGATGTGGGCCATGTCGACAAAAAATAGCGCGCCCACCGCTTTGGCCGCCTTCGCAATCCGCTCGAAATCGATAATCCTCGAGTACGCGCTCGCTCCCGCCACGATCATCTTCGGCTTGTGCTCTTGCGCCAGCCGTTCGATCTCTTCGTAGTCGATCCGCTCATCGTCTTTCTTCACGCCGTACGCCACGAATTTGTACATCCGCCCCGAAAAATTCAGCGGGTGTCCATGCGTCAGGTGCCCGCCATGCGAAAGATTCATTCCCAGTACCACGTCGTCCTTTTGCAGCGTCGACATATAGACGGCAACATTGGCGGAAGTTCCCGAATGCGCCTGCACGTTGGCGTGTTCCGCCCCGAACAGTTCCTTCGCGCGGTCGATCGCCAGTTGCTCGACCTTGTCTGCGTACTCGCAGCCGCCGTAATAGCGCTTGCCCGGGTAGCCCTCGGCATACTTGTTAGTGAAGATCGAGCCCATCGCTTCGAGCACGGCCTCGGAGACGAGGTTCTCCGATGGAATCAGTTCCAGCCCAGTGGCTTGCCTCCGCGCCTCTTCGCGCAGCAGCCCGGCAATTTGTGGGTCCACCGCCTCAAGCGGCCTCTCCATCCGTTCATTGGCTTCTGTGGTCATGTAAGTTGTCCTATGGATTCACTAGCGCACCATCTTACTCCGCCGCGCCGTTTCTGCGAAGTTCGCTTGCCTCTGTCCATTCCTATCTTGTTGATTCCTATGGCGGCAGACCCTACCGATGCTGCCTGGGCTAGGGATACCGCCGATTTCGCTTGATTTTTCTAGAACTCTCTGGTACAGTCTTTTGCAGGTAAATCCATAATTTCAACAAAGAGCGGCGGCCATTCTGCCGCTCTTTTCTTTTTTGGCACCCTGCTCCCCAACTTGCCCGCTGGGAGCTTCCGGAGGCACACGGCAAATCTCGCACAACCTCACCCGCTATCAGAGAGTGCAAGTTCTTTAGAATCAGCAATTACAGGATCGTCTGCAAGTGTTGATTCTAAATAACTTACAGCCGTAGTAAGTTCATTAAAATCAACACTTACAAAAAACAAGGGGGTACCCTCCCACATCCCAATAGCTGCGGCCGCGCCCGAACCATTGCGAAAGTCAGTCTCGCTCCGAACCAGCTAGCGTTCGCCGCTCCCGAAAGCTTTTGCTTTGCCTACTCCGCGGATATAGTCTCCACGGCTGATTTAAGGGAATTCGGGGGACCGGACTATGACCATTTTCCGTAAGGCCGCCATCCTATTGCTTACTGCGGGCTGCGCTCTTGCCGCCGCTTCCTGCAGCCGCGAGGGAGGCCGCTCGGCCGCGAACGGTGACGCCGTCGAACAGAAAGTCGATCAAATCTTTGCCGCCTTCGACAAAACCGGCTCCCCGGGCTGTGCGCTCGGCGTCGTCCGCGACGGCAACTTCATCTACAAGAAGGGTTACGGTGAAGGCAGCCTCGAACTCGGCGTTCCGATCACTCCGGAATCCGTTTTCTACATGGGCAGTGTCTCGAAGCAATTCACCGCGGCAAGCGTCGTCCTCGCGGCCGAGCAGGGTTATCTCTCGATCGACGACGACATCCGCAAATACGTTCCCGAAATTCCTTCGTATGGAAAAACGATCACACTTCGGGAAATGTTGCATCACACCAGCGGCCTTCGCGACGTTCTCGGTCTGCTCCTTCTCGCCGGCCGCAATTTTGAGGACATTCATCCCACGGTGGAATTGCTCGACCTGCTCTCGCGGCAAAAGGCGCTCAACTACGCGCCCGGCGACGAGTATCTCTACAGCAACACCAACTTTTTCCTGATGAGCGTGGTCATTCACCGCGCCACCGGCAAGCCGCTTTCGCAGTTCGCCGAGGAAAATATCTTCAAGCCGCTCGGCATGACCCACACGCGCTTCTACGACGATCACACTGTCGTCGTTCCTGGGCGCGTCGCTGCCTACGAACCGCTTCCCAACGGCGGCTTCCGCATCGATTGGTCCACCAACTTCGATAAAATTGGCGACGGCGGCCTGATGAGCAGCGTCGACGATCTGCTTTTGTGGGATCGCAATTTTTACGACAACAAGCTTGGCAAAGGGACGCTGCTGAAGGAATTGCAAACACAGGGCGTGCTCAACAATGGAAAGAAGATTGAATATGCGCTTGGCCTGAACATCAGCAACTATCAGGGCCTGCCTATTGTTGAACACGGAGGAGCGCTCTTCGGCTATCGCACGGAGTTGCTGCGTTTCCCTCAGCAGAAATTCTCGGTCATCACGCTCTGCAACGAGGGCACCAGCAATCCTGGCCGCTTGTCGTATAAGGTCGCCGATCTCTATCTCGCAAATCAGCTCACTCCAGAACCTGCAGCCTCGGCCGCACCCAGCGTTGACGTCCAGTCACTTGCCGGCACGTATCGCAATCCGGAATCGCATTCCGTCCTCGAGGTCAAAGCGGCCAACGGCGGCCTCGAAATAGGCGCCACGCATTTCACGCCTCGCGATGCGACACACTTCGTCGTTACGCCCGGCCCTGAAATTTCATTTGAGCGCCAGGGAAATTCCGTGGCGCGTTTCACGCTCAATTCTAAAGACGTCGCGCCGCAAATCTATGAACGATACGAACCGCTCCAGATATCGGCGGAAAAACTTGCGCAATATGCGGGCGAATACACCAGCGCGGAACTGCAAGCCACTTATCGCTTCGCGGTGAAAGACGGCAAGCTCACTCTTGCGGTGAATTGGCAGGAGCCTGCGGTTCTTGAGCCCACCATCGTCGACGAGTTTCAGGGCCCGTTTGGCGCGGCGATCGTTTTCAAACGTGACGCCGCAGGCCGCATCACCGGCTGCGATCTCTTCGCTGGCCGCGTGCGAAACATCGCCTTCGTAAAGAGCGCAACAAAAACGGCTAACGCCAAGTAACGCCGCGTGACTGTTCCGTGAATCATTCGGCGCGATGCAACGAGTGGGAAAGAGGAATCCCGTGAATGGCGCCGCCGCATCGCGTGGGCTATTTGCGACCAGCTTGCAGCACTTGCAGACGCGCCCGCGCGTCCGACATGCGCGGCTCGATGCGCAATGCAGCTTCGTAAGCGGCCTCGGCCTTTTGTAGCTCGCCTTTGTTTTCGAGCGCCTGACCCAACCAATAAAGCGCAAGAGGCGATGGAGCGATCTGCGCCGCCTTCGTGAAATCCACAATCGCCGCATCCAGATTCATCGTCTGCATCTCGATCATCCCGCGGCCGACATAACTGTTTTGCTGGCTTGGATCCAGCGCGAGCGCCGCGTTCAGTTCCGCCAAAGCTTCCGGATACTTGCGCTCGCCCATGTAGAGGATTCCAAGGTTGTTGTGCGACTGCACGATCTCTGTCGGGTCGCTAGAGAGCCGAAGCGCCTCGCGATATTCGCGCTCCGCATCGCCCAGGCGGTTGTGCCTTTGCAGGTAGACGGCGAGATTGTAGTGCCCTGACGCCAAGTCGGGGCTGTAGCGTACGGCAGCCGCAAAATGTTGCGCCGCTAGTTCTGGCTCACCTCGCTCGACGAGCGCCACGCCAAAGTTGTTTTCCGCCATTCCGTTGTTTCGCGTGACCTCGAGCGTGTGCCCGAAAAGCGTGTAGCTGTCATGCCAGTAGCCGATTTGGCGGATGGTCACCGCCGTAAACGGCGCAGCGACAAGGAGGAAAATGGCGATGGGAATTTCCTTCTGCCACTTTTTTTCTTGCGCCAAATCGGCGATGAGCCAGACCAGCGCGACGAGCAATCCCATCATCGGAATGTGCATGAAGCGGTCGGCCATGCCTTGCCGGCCGGTCTGGACGAAGCCGATCATCGGAAACATCGTGCCGAGGTACCACAGCCAGCCCATGACGAGATACTTGCGCCGGCGGAATCGCCAAACCAGTGCGGTGATTCCCACGAGCGCGATTCCCGCGAAAATCACGGTGAGCCATCGGAGCGTATTTTCCGGATGCGGATAAAACGGCGCGAGATCCGCGGGCCAAACGGCTTTTCCGAGATAGGCCAGATAAGAAAAAATCGCATTTTTGAAGCGCCAGCTAAAGGGCATCGCGGCGGTGAGGGCATGCTCACGAGAATGAACGTAAACAGTGACGGCGCCGCCGGCGGCCGCCATCACGAAGAGCGGAATTTTCTCAAGGACCAGCGCTCCAAGCGCGGAGAAAAGTGACCGCGGCTTTCCGTCAGGAGTTGTGCCTGGAAGCCTACCCAATGGCCAGTAGTCGAGAAGCAGCAACGCAAAGGGGAAGGGAATGACCATGACCTTGGACATGATTCCCAACGAAAAACAAACCACCACGCTGAGATAGCGCAGGACGCTCGGTTTTCGGACGTACCAACCGTACGCGATGATTCCGAGCAGAAAAAAGAAAACACAAAGGACGGATTTGCGCTCGGAGATCCAGGCGACCGCTTCGACGTTCAGCGGTTGCACCGCGAAGAGAGCGGCCACGGCCGCGCTGCGCAACGCGCGCCCGGTGGCCCACTCGATCAAAAGAAATAGCAGCACGACATCGAACATGTGCAGCACGACGTTTGTGAAGTGATGTCCGGCGGGATTTTGCCCGTAGAGTTGCACATCCGCCATGTGCGAGATCCACGTCAACGGATGCCAGTTGGAGGCGGGGTTGTCCGCTCCAAAAGACCAGCGAAGATTGGACCACGTGAGGCCATGGAGGACGTGCGCATTCTTGGTGACGTAATCCGTGTCGTCCAGATTCACGAAGCCGTTGCGAACTGCAGGCGCGTACACGGCTACCGTGCCGAGAGCCAGGAGCACGGCGAGACACACAACGAGCCGCCAGCTTGGCGGTTGGCCCTGAGCGGCAGATGGAACTGGACTCGCCGAACCCGCCGGGTGTGTTTCGTTTAGAGAAAAACCGCCCAAGAAATCCACCTTCTTTCCAAACCACACTTCCGCAAACTCAGTACAATCGAAAAACGCACCGTGGCCATCGACACGCAAGCCCACGAAATGCTTCTCGAACACCGCCGCGTTTGGGAACGAAAGCCCGTTTTGCGGCGCGTTTACACGGACGAATTTTTCGCGCGGCTGCTATCCTTCCGCAAACCAGGCGGTGTTTCGATCGAAGTCGGCGCCGGCCCAGGATTCTTCAAACAACACACGCCGGATATTTTTTCGACCGATCTCATCTGGTGTCCGTGGCTGGATGCGATCGCGGACGCGCAGCAGTTGCCGTTTCGCACTGCCAGCGTCACGAATGTGTTCGGCCTGGACATGGTGCACCATCTCGCATCGCCAATGATTTTTTTCGGCGAGGTCTCGCGCATCCTGGCGCCCGGCGGACGCGCGATCTTCGTCGAACCGTGGATTACGCCCTTCTCCTACTTCATTTATCGTTTCCTGCATCAGGAGCGTTGCGATCTCTCCGAAACTCCGTGGCTGCAAAATCAAACGGGCGCGATTCCCGAAAAAAAAGCGTTCGACGGCAACCAGGCTATTCCGTACCTGCTTTTCGGGGCGCGGCATCGCTCGGCCACGATGAACTCCCTGCCGGAGCTCAAGCTCCTGGCGTTTGAACCGTTTTGCCTTTTTGCATACCTGCTGAGCGGCGGATTCAAGCCGATCAATTTGCTGCCACAATTCCTTTACCCAGCGGTCTCCAAATTCGAGCGCGCGACTTTGCCTCTGTGGCGCCGCGCCGCAGCGCTGCGCGTCCTGCTGGTGCTGGAAAAATCCAGCTAGTTGCTTCATTTCTCCAGCATCGAGATTTCACCCGCAGCAATTCCACACGTTCAATAGCTAACCCGCGACGGTTTCCGATGCTCGCGGCCGCTTTTTGCGGAAGCCCATCTTGATGCGAATGAGACCGACCCAGGTCATCTTCAAGAGCTGGAGTCCGTGACGGAAGCGCTGGATATTTGTCTCGCCGTAGGTGCGCGCGAGGTAGCGCACGGGGACGTCCACAATTTCGAGACCGAGTTCGGCGGCGGGAAATAGCAGTTCGAAATCGCCGAAGGGATCGAACTCGCCAAAGTCCTTGCGCCAAGCCACCATGCGCTCGTAATCGTGGCGAGTGAGAAGTTTTGTGCCGCAAAGCGAATCGCCGAGGCGAACGTCGAGCACGGCGCTCAGCATTTTTGCGAAGAAGATGTTGCCCATGCGATTCAAGAAGCGCATGGCCGCGCCTTCCATGGGGTAAACGAGGCGGGAACCGTTGATGAAATCGCCGTGGCCCTGATCATAGGCATAGCTGAAACGCGAAAGCATTTCCGGGGGCATCGTCAAGTCCGCATCGAGAATGACCAGCAAATCCTCGCGCGCGTGAGAAAAGCCGAGGCGCACGGCGTCGGCTTTTCCCTTGCCGGGTTGCTGCACAGCCAGAATGCGAAACTGGTCGCGGTAAGCCGTGGCGACGCGCAGGATTTCTTCCCACGTTCCGTCGGTCGAATGGCCCTCGACAAAAATGATCTCCGCCTCGCGGCCCAGATCTGGGAAACGCTTCAGCGCGTTTTCGATATTGCCGCGTTCATTGCGCGCGGGAATGACACAGGAAACGCCTTGCTGCGACGAAGGGACGAGCGGGCGCATAACCACGATGGAAGTCAGGCTGAGCCAGCGCGCGAGAGGTACGAGCGGCATGACTCTGTTGATGGCGGTGCCGAGTCCGAGCAGCTTCCACGGGCAATAAACGGCCAGACGCTGACGCACGATCTCGAATCCGGCGACTTTGGCGATGTTTTCGAGGTCGACGCGAGTGACAAACGTGCTGGGCAGATCGCCTTTGCGAATTCCGAGACGGTTCGCGAGGTAGTACGCCGAGCGGAGGTATGGATTGTAGAGAACGACGACGAGCCGGGAGGTGCGCGCGAGTTTTGCTTTAAGCTGAAGCAACAGGGCTTGAATATCGAAGTCGTGATTGAAGGCGCCGTTGATTAAGATGGCGGTGCGCTTGTCGCGCTCGTGGGTCAGGTCGGGAAACACTTCGTCCTTGCGGACGGTTTCTTTGCGTGGCGCATCGATGGCAGCGAGGAGGCGGCCCGCGTCGTCTTCGCGGGGGAGCCACTGGATCAAGCGGTCGTAGTATCGCGTGAGCGCGGAAATTTCCGAGGCAAGGAACGCGTTGACGTAGTTGCGCCCGCCGGACACCGCGTTTTCGGCGGCTTCGGCCGGTTTTTTCGCCGCGTGCGCGGTAGCAATTTCAGGCTGCATTTCGCTCAACTGGGCCATCGGATAACGTTGTACCACGATTCGCGTGGGGCTACGGTTGGATCGAAGAGAAGGGAATCGTGCGAGTAATCAGGGCTGTAGACGGCGACTCGTGGTTCGCGCGCCATCGAGGCGCCGGGGAAAGCGTCAAGTTTGTCACGAAGACGCTTTGCGCGGTTCGTTGACACGTTGCGGGGTGTCCGCTACGCTTTTGAGTTTACTTGCACGAGTTTGCAGATACTGAGGAGAACGGGTAGACCGCCGAATGGCCGAAGAAAAGCTTCCCACACGCGCACAGGATTTTTCGGAGTGGTACAACCAACTCGTCTTGAAGGCGGAGCTTGCCGACTATGCGCCGGTGCGTGGCTGCATGATCGTGCGGCCGTACGGCTGGGCGCTTTGGGAAAATATGCAGGGCGCGTTGGACCGGCGATTCAAGGCGACGGGACATCAGAACGTCGCGTTTCCTCTGCTGATTCCGCGCAGTTTCATAGATAAAGAGAAACATCACGTCGAAGGATTCTCGCCGGAGCTGGCGGTGGTGACGATCGGCGGCGGCGAAGAATTGACGGAGCCGCTCGTGATACGGCCGACTTCGGAGACGATCATCGGCCACATGTGGTCGAAATGGATTCAGTCGTACCGCGATTTGCCCGTCTTGATGAACCAGTGGAACAGCGTGGTGCGTTGGGAATTGCGAACCAAGCTTTTTCTGCGGACGCTGGAGTTTTTCTGGCAGGAAGGGCACACGGCGCACGCCACACGCGTAGAGGCGGAAGTCGAAACGCGGCAGATGCTCGACATTTATACGGACTTCGCAGTGAACGACGCGGCGATCCCGGTGATTGCAGGGAAAAAGTCGGACGCGGAAAAGTTCGCTGGCGCGGACGTGACGTATTCCATCGAAGGAATGATGGGAGATGGCAAGGCGCTGCAGTCCGGAACGTCGCATTTCCTGGGCCAAAATTTTGCGCAGGCGTTCGAGGTGAGATACCTCGACCAGGGCGGCCAGTTGCAGCACTGCTGGACAACATCGTGGGGACTTTCGACGCGCGTCGTCGGCGCGATCATCATGGTGCATGGCGACGATCAAGGTTTGGTGTTGCCGCCAAAACTCGCACCGTACCAAGTTGTGATTGTGCCGATCTTCAAGACGGACGAAGAGAAGAGCTCCGTGATGGACGCGGCGCGTAAGCTGAAGGCGGAATTGGCCGCAGCGAATGTGCGCGTGACGCTGGACGAGCGCGAAGGGGCGAGTCCGGGCTGGAAATTTAACGATTGGGAGATGCGCGGCGTGCCGCTGCGCGTCGAACTGGGTCCGAAGGACGTGGCGAAGCAAGCAGCGGTGCTGGCGAGGCGCGACCGTCCGGGAAGAGAAGGAAAAGTGAGCGTGCCGCTGGCAGGAATCGCGCAGGCGATAGAGAAACTGCTTCTGGAGATTCAGCAAGCGCTGCACGACAAGGCGCTGGCGTTCCGCAAAACAAATACGCACGACGCGAAAACGTACGACGAGTTGAAGAAAGCGGTCGAGAGCGGATTCGCGTATTCGGGTTGGTGCGGCAGCGCGGACTGCGAAGCAAAAATCAAGGAAGAGACGCGCGCGACGATGCGGTGCATCCCGCTGGACCAGAGCCTCGGCGAAGGAAATGCGCGGGGAAGCGGATCCGGGACGTGCGTCTATTGCGGCAAAGCGGCGCCGGAACGGGCGATTTTCGCGCGGGCGTACTGAAACTGCCGACAGAAGTGGCTGGCACCCGTACGAAGGCCCAGTGGCTTTCCGGGAACACAGTCTGTGGCAAATTCTCGACACTCCCCACACACAGTGCTAGCGTAAATCAATAGACAGCGACGGAAATCCTGCCGCCCAATGCCGTGCAGTGGATGCGATATTGGCGGCGCCCGGAGAAAGTGCCGTGAAATCTGTGAGCGGTTCTGAACGCATTTCAAATCATCGCCGGAGAGAGCAACACGGCGGCAGCGGCCTGAAAGCCATCTTCTATACGGCTATTCTTGTGATTGGAATCTTTGTGGCATTCAAGGTTATGCCGCCCTATGTGGCCGAGTATCAGTTGAGCAACAAAATGGACGAGCAGGCGCGGTTCGCGGTGGTGAATCGCTATTCGGAAGACCAGATTCGCGACATCATTTACAAAGAAGTACAAGATTTGGATATCCCGGCGAAACGGGAAGACATCAAGATTACGGCAACACAGCAGGTAGTCAGGATTTCAGTGGCGTACACAGTGCCCGTGGACTTGCTGGTCTACAGCACGGAACTCCACTTCTCGCCTTCCAGTGAAAACAAATCCATCATGTAATGGCAGTGCTCGCCCGGTTCGAGTGGCTGAATCGAGGCGAACGGCTGGAGTTGTGCCCGTTCTTAGCGTGGCAAAGCGATTGCACTTCATCGCTCAGGCAACGACTTACGGGCGAACTCCGTCTTTCTTAGTAGCAGGTGTTGCGAGACAATAGAAAGACAGCCCCCGGGAGCCAAAGTTTGCGCATCCGAATTCGAAAAGGATTTTTCACGTCCAAAGTAGGACTGACGATCCTGGGGATCCTGTTCGCGGCGTTCCTCACGGCCGGCGGTGTATTCACCTTTTACTACATCAAGTACTCGCGCATGATCGATGCGCGCCTATCCGGAAAAATTTTTCAAAACACGACGCAGATTTTCTCGGCACCCGAATACATTTCTGTCGGCGAGGCCTGGGGACCGGAGGATTTGACGACCTATCTGACGCGGATCGGTTACCGGCCGGAGGTGGACGAGAACGCGCTGGGGCAGTACACGGTGGAGGGCGACACGGTAGACATTCGTCCTTCAAAGCTTTCGTATTTCGGCGGATCGAACGCATTAGCTGTGAAGTTCAGCGGCAGGGCGATTCGCTCGATTCGTCCGCTTTCCGGCGGAGCGGAGATGGATTCGGCGCAGATCGAGCCCGAGCTGATTACGAATCTTTTCGATAGCGCGCGCGAAAAGCGGCGGCCGGTGCGCTATGAAGATTTGCCGCCCGTGCTGGTGCACGCGATTCTTTCCGCGGAAGACAAGCGATTTTTCGACCACGGGGGATTCGACTTCATTCGCATCGCGGGCGCGGCGTGGGCGGACATCCGGCACACGTCCTCGCACTACCAGGGCGCGAGCACGATCACGATGCAGGTGGCGCGGACGTTCTTTCTTTCGAACGCGCGAACCTGGAAACGCAAGGTGGCCGAAGCGATGGTCTCGATGGAACTCGAGCAGCGCTTCAACAAGCAGCAAATTTTCGAGCTGTACGCGAACGAGGTGTATCTCGGGAATCGCGGGAGCTTTGGAATTCGGGGCTTCTCCGAAGCGAGCGTGGCGTATTTCGGCAAGGATATGCGGCAGCTTACGCTCGGTGAGTGCGCCTACCTTGCGGGAATTATTCGCGCGCCAAACTATTACTCCTCGGCAGACCGACGTCCAGAGCGCGGCGTGCAGGCGCGGGACCGCGTGCTGACGCAAATGCTGGAGAACAAGTACATCACGCAGGAGGAGATGGAGGAAGCCAAGAATACGCCGCTGAAAATCGTGCATGCGGACAGTTCCGGAAGCGAAGCGCCGTACTTCGTGGATATGGTGAAGGATCATTTGCTCGACAAATTTTCCGAAAACGATCTTTTGAGCCAGAATTTCCGCGTGTACACGACGCTCGATCCCGCGCTGCAAAGGGCCGCCGCGGCAGCGGTGGACGCAGGAGTGAAGAACGTCGACTTATTGCTGGCAAAGCGATACGACAAGTGGAAGAAAGAAGCGGCGAAGAAGGGAAGCACGGAACCGATTCCGACTGTGCAAATCGCGCTCGTAGCGCTTGATCCGCATACCGGCGAAATCAAGGCGGTGATCGGCGGGCGCGACTACGGGCAGAGCCAGCTCAATCACGCGCTGACCCATCGCCAGCCGGGTTCGGTATTCAAGCCATTCGTTTACGCCGCTGCCTTCGACAATGCCGTGGACGGAGTGCAACCGATCATCACTCCGGCGACGACCGTGGACGACGAGCCGACGACGTTTGAATTCGACGGCAAAGAATACACGCCGAACAACTACGGCGAAAAATTCATGGGTCACGTGACGGTGAGAGAGGCGCTGACGAATTCGCTCAACGTGGCCACCGTGAAAGTGGCGGAGCTGATCGGTTATGGCCGCGTCGTGCAGGTGGCGCGGCAGATGGGGCTTGGCAACAACATTCAGGCGACGCCGGCGGTTGCTCTGGGCGCCTACGAGATGACGCCGGTGGAAGTCGCGGCAGGGTACACGGCCTTCGCGGATGGCGGCGTGCGGGCCGAGCCGCAGTTTCTTCACAGCGTCGTGAGCGCGGATGGAAATGTGCTCGAAAAATTCACGCCGCAGACGCACCTGGTGCTCGATCCGCGCGTGGCGTATCTGGTGACGAGCCTGCTCGAAGACGTTATGAACAAGGGCACTGCCGCAGGGGTTCGCGCGCGCGGCTTCGCTCTTCCCGCGGCAGGCAAGACGGGAACTTCCCGTGACGGATGGTTTGCTGGCTACACCTCGAATCTGCTCACCGTGATTTGGATTGGATTTGATGACAATCGCGACCTGGGACTGACGGGCGGGGCAACGGCGGCTCCGGTCTGGGCGGACTTCATGCTTCGAGCCACTAAGCTTCCTCCTTACCGAGACGTCAAGGACTTTACGATGCCCGAAGGCGTCGAGTCCGTGCTCATCGACCCTGACTCGCTGCAACTGGCCACACCAAACTGTCCGACAACGCGCCAAGAGGTCTTTATCGCTGGGTCGGCGCCAACGCAATTCTGTGAGCTGCACGGCGGAGGCAACGCGATTTCCGCGACGGGCTCATGGCTGTCCCATATTTTTGGCGGCGGCCAGCCAAAGCAGCCGCAAACCGATGCGCAGGGGAACACGCTCCCTACGTACGACCCCAATCGGCCGCCGGACGCCACCGGACAGGGCAATCCAGCGAACGGAACGGGCGCACCCGGTGATCCCAATGCGCCTCCAGAAGCAAAGAAAAAGAACCCTTTGCAGAAGATTTTTGGTATCTTTGGAGGCAAGAAGAAGGATCCCGACAAGGCTAAGCCTCAGCCGGAGAAGGGAGACTCGCCGTGAACCTCGTAAAAGTGGCAGTTTCAGGTAGCTTTCTCCTTCTAACTCTTTGCATTCCTGCAGCAAGTCAAACTCTAGAAACGACTCGATCTATGGTAATGGCGCCGGGCGTGGCCCAGGTGCCTTCGCCTCAGCAACCCGCGGGCGTCGCGCATCCGCAGCTCTCGGACGACCAGATGGGTGATTTGTACATGGTCCGGAAGCAGTATCGGGAGGCGGCCGAGGTTTTCAAGAAGCTGTCGGACGAAAATCCGAAGAATCCCGTGTACCTGAACAAACTGGGAATCGCCCTGCACCAGCAAGAGGCGCTGGGTTTGGCGATGAAGTACTACAAGCAGGCCGTTAAGGTGGATCCGCAATATGCGGATGCCGAGAACAACGTCGGCACGATTTGGTATCAACGCAAAAAGTACAGCAGGGCCATCAAGGCGTATGAGAAAGCGATCAAGATGCGGAGCGACATGGCCGTGCTCTACAGCAATTTGGGCTACGCGTACTTTGGCGATAAGAAATACGGCGAGGCCATCTCAGCGTTCCGCCAGGGATTGGTCCTCGATCCATTGCTTTTCGAACACAATAACTCACGCAATGGCTCGGTCTTGCAGGATCGCTCTGTGGATGATCGCGGCCGGTTTTATTACATGCTTGCGAAGTCGTTTGCCGAAGCCGGCGATCTCGACCGCTGCATCCACTATCTGAGCAAGGCCAAGGACGAGGGCTACAAAGAACTCAACGACATCAAGAAGGATCCGGCGTTTGCTGCCGCGCTGAAAAATCCGCAAGTGCAAGAGATACTCGCTGTGAAGCCGGCGGATCCCGCACAGCTTTAGCGAGAACAAGCATTCACAGGGCAAATCCGGTTGCTGCATTGCCGGCTGGAAACGTCTCCTCTTTTATCTTCGTCGGCTAAGTGCGTGTAATTCCTCGAAACCGCGTTGCATCGGCAGCAATGCGGCCAAGCGCCTCTGCTACAATGAACGCAGCATGATGCGGCCTGTTTTCAACGCGCGCCCTTTGATTTTTTCCGCCTCAATCGTCATTCTCGCCGCGGCAGCTTTTCCTGTTTTCGCTCAACAAGCCTCCAATGATGCAAACGCGCCCGCGGCAGCTCGAGCGGCGGTTTCTTCCCATCAGGGAATCTATCTCGCTTTTCCATTCGAAAACGATGGCGCGTCACCCACTCTGGATTGGCTCGGCGAGGGCCTTGAAGAGTTGACGATTCAGCGGCTTTCGGCCGCGGGACAGCAGGTTTATTCGCACGATGGGCGCACGGAGGAGTTGGACCGTTCCGGCCTTCCCCCGACGGCAAAATTGAGCCGGGCTTCGATGCTGCGCATCGCGCAAAATATGGATGCGGATTTTGTGATTTTCGGAGGGTATACGTCCGATGGACAAACACTCACCGTGGAAGCTCACATTCTGCGCACCAGCCCAATTCGGCTGCTTCCCGCGGTTCGAGAGACGGGCCCGCTCGATAATCTGATGGAGCTGCATTTGAAACTGCTCTGGGAATTGATTGCCGCGAACGACCACGCTTACCGGCAACGTCTTGAAGATTTTTCGAAGGTGCAGCGGCCGCTGCGGCTCGATGCGTTTGAACATTACATTCGGGGATTGCTGGCGAACGACGATGATCCGAAGCTCCGCGAACTTCGGGAAGCGGCGCGACTCGAACCCGAATGGCCCGCCCCGGATTTCGCAATTGGAGACGCTTACTACAATCGCAGAGATTGCGATTCGGCGTTGCCGTGGTTTGCCAAAGTGCCGCGATCGAACGAGCGCTATCCGGAAGCGGTGTTTGCGACGGGCGTTTGCCGGTTGCTGATGAATCAGCCGGACCAGGCCGATCAGACGTTCGCGGCCTTGCAGGAATTCTTGCGCAACGACATGGTTTCCGGCGCCGACTTGCCGGAAGTGCTGAACGATCTGGCGCTCGCTTTAGCTCGCGAAGGAAAAACACCCGAGGCGATAGCCGATCTTCGACGCGCCGCGGAGCTCGACCCCGATGAAGACGATTATCCCGTCAACCTGGGATTGCTGGCCTACGAGTCGAAGGATTACGCCGGGGCCGCGGAGTATTTTCGAGACGCCTCCGGCCGCGAACCCGACAATCCCGAAAATCGCGCGATGCTGATTGAGGCGCTCGACAAGGCTGGCAACAAAGCGGAAGCGGACCAGGAGCGCGATACAGCCGAGGAAACGTTTGGTCCCGATGCGCTGCCTACCGTGCACCTGGACGGCGGAAAGGATTCGCTGGCGAAGTTGGAGCGCGTGCGCACGGAGCTGGACACGACCGCGCTGCGTCTCGATATCGTTTCGGCGGGAGCGGCTGCGAGCGCTTCGGATGCGGCTGCCACAGCGGACACCCCGGCAGCGCACATCCGGCGCGGGCGGCAGGAACTCTCCGCGGGCCGCGTCGACGCAGCGGAAGGCGAATTTCGCGCGGCAATGGCCGCTGATGCAGGGAGCACATCCGCGCACAACGGGCTTGCGGAAGTTTACCGGCGCCGCGGCAAGCTGGACGATTCCGCCAAAGAGCTGCAAGCTTCCCTGAACATCCGTGATTCCGCTGTTGTACGCACAACGCTCGCACGCGTCTATCTTGAGCAGAAAAGGCCGGATCTCGCGCGAACGGAAGCGGAACGCGCATTGAAATTGGCGCCGAAGTACGCCGACGCAAAGGCATTGCTCGAAAATCTGCAGAAGGTGAAGCCTTCGGGAGGCTCCCAATGAGTGCTCGCCGCCTGGTGCAAGGGCCTTACCGTTCCAGGAAACTCATGGCCTGGATGTTCCCTGTTTTTTGCGCGATGTGGGCTGTCGGCACATTTCTTATGCTGCCCTCTGCCACGGCAGACGAGCACTCGGGCAATCCGCTTGTGCTGAGGCTCGACCTGGATCGCGAGGTCGAACCCGTGTTGGCAAGCTACATCGACGAGGGAATTGAAGACGCCGCGAACCGCCATGCCGCGCTCGTGTTGATCACGATGAACACGCCCGGCGGGTTGAGCGATTCCATGACAGAAATCATTCAGCACATTTTGGCGTCGCCCGTGCCCGTGGCTGTCTACGTTTGGCCGACGGGCGCGCGCGGGGCTTCCGCGGGCTTTTTCATACTGCTCTCGGCGGATATTGCGGCGATGGCTCCCGGAACGCATACCGGCGCCGCATCGCCGGTGGTGGCGATCGGCGGCTGGCAATTGCAGGTCGATGAGACCATGCACAAGAAAATCTTGAATGACGCGCTGGCTTTCTTGCGTAGTTATACCGAGAAGCGGGGCCGCAATGTCACGCTAGCGGAAACGGCCGTGACGGACGCGAAAGCGTTTACGGAAAAAGAGGCGATGGATGGGAAACTCATCGATTTGATCGCTTCCTCGCCCGAAGATCTTTTGCGCCAGCTGGATGGGCGGGTCATCACGCGCTTCGACGGAACGAAGACACTCCTTACACTGAAAAACGCTCCAATTGTTCCGTTTGAGCTTTCCTCTCGGCAAAAGTTTCTGGCGCGCATCGTCGAACCGGATGTTTTCTTCGTGCTTCTGCTTCTCGGTGTGCTGGGACTGTACACGGAGTTCACGCACCCCGGAATGATCGCACCTGGAGTCGTGGGAGGCATTTGCGCGGTGCTTGCGCTCTACGCGATGCACTTCCTGCCGGTAAATCTGGCGGGCGTGTTGCTCATCCTGCTCGCGCTTGCGTTGTTCATCATGGAGGCAAAGTTCACGAGCCACGGCGTTCTTGCGTTTGGTGGCATCGTCTCGATGATGCTTGGCGCGATGTTCCTGATTCGCTCGCCGCTGACTGCCGGCGGCGTAAGCCTGGGGGTCGCGTTCGCGGTGACCTTGCCGTTCGCGGTGATTACGATCTTCTTGATGCGTTTGGTCCTGCGCTCGCGCACTTGGAAAGTCGCCACCGGCAAGGAAGAATTGATGGGCGAAGAGGGCGTGACTGTTTCCCCGCTGGCTGCGGGGCAGGAAGGAATGATTCGCATTCACGGGGAACTGTGGAGCGCGATATCTTCACGTGCCGTGGCCGAGGGAAAGCCGGTGCGCGTGCGGCGCATCGATGGATTGAAATTGCACGTCGAACCGGATGAAGCAGCGGCCGCGGAAAACAAGTAGAATGCAGTTGCGCTGAGGGGGTGCGAAGGATGGACATGCAGATCAGTTTTCTTGGGATAGCGGTCATCGTCGGGATTCTGCTGATTTGGTTTTGGAATTCGATCTATATCATCAAAGAATGGGAACGCGGCGTGGTGCTCCGGCTGGGGCGATTGCTGCCGCAGGCGAAAGGCGCCGGAATTAATCTGGTATTTTGGCCGATTGAAGTGCTCTATCGCATCAATCTCAGGCTCGAGACTCTGGACGTTCCGCCCCAGGACATCATCACGCGCGACAACGTTTCCGTGAAAGTGAACGCCGTTTGTTATTTCCGCGTGGTGGACGCCAATCTCGCGATGTCTCAGGTGCAAAACTACCAATACGCGACCTCGCAGCTTGCGCAAACCACGCTGCGCAGCATCGTGGGACAGTTCGAGCTCGATGAAATTCTGTCGCAACGCGAGAAAGTGAACTCGAAGCTACAGATTATCCTGGACCAGCACACGGAGCCGTGGGGCATCAAGGTGAGCAACGTCGAGGTGAAACAGGTCGACATTCCGGAGCAAATGCAACGCGCGATTGCCAGGCAAGCCGAGGCGGAGCGCGAGCGGCGCGCGAAGATCATTCACGCCGAAGGCGAGTTCGAGGCTTCGCAAAAACTTGCCGATGCCGCGAAAGTTCTCGAGACGCAACCTTCGGCGATTCAGTTGCGCTATTTGCAGACTTTGACGGAGATAGGTGTCGAGAAGAACACAACGATTGTTTTCCCCCTGCCCATCGATATCATTAATAGCTGGGTTCAAGCCTTAGGGGGATCGAAAAAGTAAGAATGGCTTCTGGTGGAAAAAGAGGGAGCGCCGGCGAGCGCGTGCTCGAGGGGCGGCACGTCATCGGTCTGTTCATGCTGATGCTGCTGTTCTCCGGCCTGTTCTTTACTCTCGGCTTCGTAATGGGCCGCAATCAGTATGACGGCCAGGTGCGCGCGGCGACGAATTTGCGTGGCGTTCCCGATGACGAAGTTCAGCCGAAGCCGGAAGTCGCGCCCAAGCCGTCCAAGAAAAAATCTTCTCCTGACTCGCAGACCGATACGGCAACTCCCAACTCTGATTGGGAGTTCTACCACGCTGTAGATTCCAACAAGACGAACGACGAGCTGAAGCCCGTGGCGACGCCTCCCGCGCCGGTCGCAGGAAAAAGCGTCGGCAACGCAAAACCGGGAAGCGCCATATCGAAAACAATTGCAGGAACTGCGCTGAACTTGAACGGAGGCATTAATCTCCAAGTGGCCGCGCTGACCAAGAAAGCCGATGCGCTCGCGCTGGCAAATAATTTGCGCAAGAAAAACTTCCCGACCTTCGTGCAGACGCCCCAGGGAGACAAGTATTACCACGTATTGGTCGGACCTTATGCCGATCAGAAAGCCGTCGACAACGCCCGGAAAGGCCTCGAAGAGGCTGGGTTCAAAGCGATTGTGAAACACTGATGCCTGGGCGCCCGTGGCTCGGCTATTTTCGTCCGCATCCTGGCAACGAAACTCCATCCTGGATGAGACTTTTCATCGCCGCGGTTTCCGGCGCTGCCCTTTCGTTCTCCTTCACCGGTTTTTATCTCAGCATTTATTCCTGGATTTGCGTGGGAATCCTGGTTATCGCCGTGTTTGGCGCGCGCCCGCTTGTGGCGTTTGGCTGCGGGTTCCTGCATGGCGTGCTTTTTGTCGTGACTTCCGTGCCCTGGATCGCCGAGGTGTTGGCCGTGCACGGCGGACTTTCGCGCCTGGGTGGATGGGGCATTCTGCTGCTCATCGCGTCGGTTTGGAGCGCGGCGAACGGAATCGTCACCTGGGCGATCAATCGCCTGTCGACGCGCAGCATCACGCTGGCTTGCGTCGGCACGCCTTTTTTGTGGGTTTCGCTCGAAGTCTTCCGCGCCTACTTGCCTGAAATCAGTTTCCCTTGGAATTTGTTGGGCTACCCGGCGGCTGCCAATGTCGCGTTGGTGCAATTGACGACGATCACCGGGATTTACGGTTTGTCTTTTGTCGTTGCTTCGTTCAATGCCCTGATTGCCTGGTGCGACGCGGACACGACGCGCACGCCCAAAAAACGCCTCACGATTTTGGCTGGCGCGACGGTGCTGGTCCTGGTGGTGATGACCGTTGGGCCACGCTTCGTGCCCAAGCCTGTCGCCACGCACACGGCGAGGGCGGTGCAGGTCAATTTTCCGGAAGCCGACGAGTATCCGACCAACTGGTTCGAAGTCCATGCCTCGGACATGGACGAAATCGAGCGCTTGAGCCTCGCGCCTTCCGAGCACCACCCCGATCTCCTGGTGTGGCCCGAAGCGCCGGCGCCATTTTCCTTCCAGGACACCCTCTTCAGGCATGTAGCTACGAATCTCGCGATTCGTTTTGCGAACCCGTTCATCGTCGGCGTGGTGGAATGGAAACCGGAAACCGTTTCGGCCGGCGGAACTACACACACCATCGTCGCGCCGTACAACAGCGCGGTCATGATGGATGCGCAGGGGCAGCGCGTTTTTTCGTACGACAAAATACATCTCGTGCCTTTCGGCGAATACGAGCCGTTTCCCTTGATTCACCGCGTGGTGACCAATGTTTCGAGCGAAGTAGGCGGTTTTCGCAAAGGGAAGAGCTACTCCGTCGGACACTTTGCGAACGGCTCCGCGTTCGGCGTTTTCATTTGCTACGAAGCGATCTATCCGGGCGAAATTCGGCGCTTTGCCGCCAATGGCGCGCAGCTTCTCATCAATATTTCGAATGACGGCTGGTTCGGCCATTCCGCCGCTGCCGAGCAGCACCTCCGCATGGCGCGTGTTCGCGCCGTCGAAAACCGCCGCTGGGTCGTCCGCGCCACGAATAGCGGCATCACGGCGTCGGTCGATCCGTACGGCCGAATCTTTCGCCCTTTAAAGCGGGATGTGCGCGCCGCCGCCGATTTGCCGTACGACTTTCGCACCAACGAAACTCTGTACACGCGTTTCGGCGATTGGTTCGCTTGGCTCTGCGTGCTGGTTTCCGTTATTCTGGTAGCCCTAACTTATAGAAAGGCCGTGAAGCTTCCTGCCCACTCGCCGGAGCTTGCAGACCACCGTTAAATGATTCTCGAAGACCTCGAATACCGCTACGAAAGTCTCAAGCCGCGCATTTCGCTCGTTCGGAGCTATCTTTGACGCGCCGCAATTCCGCGAGCGCCTGAAATCGCTTGAAGCTCAGGTCGCCCAGCCTGATTTCTGGAACAACCAGGAAACGGCGCAAGCCGTCCTGCGAGATCGCAAACGCGCCGAAGAGCAGATTGCCGCGGACGAGAAGCTGACTTCCATTTCCGGCGACGTCGAAACCTATATCAGCCTCACGCGGGAAGAAACGAACGCCGAACAGCGCAACGATTTGTTGAAGGACCTGGACCGCGAACTAACGTCCGCGGAAAGCTACATCGGCGAGCTCGAAACAAAGACACTGCTGTCCGGCGAGTCCGATCACCTCAACGCCATCATGACCATCAAGCCTGGCGCGGGCGGAACGGAATCGCAGGACTGGGCTTCCATGCTGCTCCGCATGTACTTGCGCTGGGCGGAACGCAAGGGCATCAACGCCACGGTATTGGACGAAACGCCCGGCGAGGAAGCGGGCATCAAGTCCGCCACGATTCAATTCTCCGGGGAAAATGCTTACGGATTGCTTGCTGGAGAGACTGGCGTCCATCGCCTCGTTCGAATCTCGCCTTTCGATCAGGCGGCACGGCGTCACACTTCGTTCGCCTCCGTTTTCGTGATTCCCGAGATTGACGACCGCATCGAGATCAACATTCGCCCTGAAGATTTGCGGGTCGACACTTTCCGTTCGGGTGGCAAGGGCGGCCAGAACGTGAACAAGGTCGAGACCGCCGTCCGCATCACTCACCTGCCGACCAACATCGTCGTCGGCTGCCAGGCGGAACGCAGCCAGCACAAGAACCGCGAGATAGCCATGAAGATGCTTCGCTCGCGCCTCTACGACCTCGAAATACAGAAGCGCCAGGCACACACCGACAAGCTGGACGAAACCAAGCTGGACATCTCCTTCGGCAGCCAGATTCGCTCCTATGTGATGCAGCCTTACCGGATGATCAAAGACCATCGCACCAAGTTCAGCGCCGGGGATGTCGACCGCGTCCTAGATGGCGATATCGACCCCTTCATTCGGTCGTATCTAATGGCCAAGAAGACCAAGGGCAAGCTGGACGTTCAGCCAGAAGACGATGAGGATGAAGGTGCGGCCTAGACTTCGTCGCCGCCCAATGCACGGAGCCGCCGTTCACCCCCCATTTTCGACCATTCGCTGCGCATTTAACTCATTTAGGCTCAATGAGTTGATTCTTAAACGGCGCAATGTTAGTTTTGTAGAGTTAATCGAATACACTTGTGAATAGCCTTTCCTGGCGGCAAGGCCGCCGCAGTTCACGAAGGAGAATGTCTTTTGAGCGAAGCCTTACGCAATTTTCTGTTCACCTCTGAGTCCGTCACCGAGGGCCACCCCGACAAGATCGCCGACCAGATTTCCGATGCAGTGCTCGATGAAGTGATGAGGCAAGACCCGAAAGGGCGCGTGGCGTGCGAAACGCTGGTCACCACCGGCTTGGCCGTCGTTGCCGGCGAAATTACCACCAGCGCGACCGTGGATTACGACACGCTGGTTCGCAGCACCATTCGCGGCGTCGGCTACACGCGCGCCAAGTACGGCTACGACGCCGACACCTGCGCGGTCATGTGCACCGTTAAGCGCCAATCGCCGGACATCGCTATGGGCGTCGATACCGGCGGCGCGGGAGACCAGGGCCTGATGTTCGGTTTCGCCTGCGACGAAACGGCCGAACTGATGCCCATGCCGATCCAACTTGCCCACCGCCTCACGCAGCGCCTCTCCGAAGTTCGCAAGTCCAACAAAGTTGATTTCCTTCGTCCCGACGGCAAGTCCCAGGTCACCATCGAATATCGCGATAGCCGCCCCGTTCGTGTCGATTGCGTGGTGATTTCGACCCAGCACAGCGACAAGGTCTCGAACGCCGATCTCCGCGAGGCCATCACCGAACACGTTATTCGGCCGATCATTCCGGCGGCAATGTTGGATTCCAAGACTAAATATCACATCAATCCGACCGGCCGTTTCGTCATCGGCGGCCCGATGGGAGATGCTGGCCTGACCGGCCGCAAGATCATAGTAGACAGCTACGGCGGTTACAGCCGCCACGGCGGCGGTGCGTTTTCCGGGAAGGATCCGTCGAAAGTGGACCGCTCTGCTTGCTACATGGCGCGCTACATCGCGAAGAACGTCGTTGCGGCAGGCCTTGCGCGCAAGGCGGAAGTTCAGCTCGCTTACGCCATCGGCGTGGCCGAGCCTGTTTCCGTTATGGCCGAGACCTTCGGCACCGCGACCGTCTCCGACGAAAAGATCACCGCGCTCATTCGCGAGTACTTCTCGTTGACGCCCAAAGCCATCATTGAAACCCTCGACCTTCGCCGTCCGATCTACAAGGACACCGCCGCCTTCGGACATTTTGGCCGCAGCGGCCCCGGCTTTACCTGGGAACGCACCGATCGTGCGGATGCTCTTCGCAAGGCAGCCGGCCTTGGTGTGGCGGCCACTGTGGAAGCGGCCGCGCATCGCTAGAATTTGCAGCAGCGCCGGCTCCTGCGCCGGCATTTTGATTCGTCCCGCGGGAAGTCCCTTCGCCGCGCAGATTAGGAATTAAGGAGAGTGAGTGTGGCTACAGCAGAATTGAAAAAGGGCGACGTCAAGGATATGGCGTTGGCCGACGCCGGCAAACGCAAGATCGAGTGGTCGCATCAGCAGATGCCGGTTCTCGAGTCGATTCGCAAGCGCTTCGTGAAAGTGCAGCCGCTCAAAGGATTGCGCATCTCCGCTTGTTTGCACGTAACCAGCGAAACCGCGAATCTGATGATTACTTTGCGTGATGGCGGAGCCGACGCGGTGCTCTGCGCCTCGAATCCGCTTTCGACGCAGGACGAAGTCGCCGCTTCGCTGAACCGTGATTACAACATTCCGACGTACGCCATCAAAGGCGAAGATAACGAGACGTATTACTCCCATTTGTGCGCTGCGCTCGAGCACAAGCCGCAATTCACGATGGACGACGGCGCGGACCTCGTCACCATGCTGCTTACCAAGCGCACGGACCTCGTTGCCAACGTCATCGCTGGAACGGAAGAAACGACCACGGGCGTCATTCGTTTGCGCGCCATGGCCAAGGACGGCACGTTGAAATATCCTGTCATCGCCGTCAACGATGCGCAAACCAAGCATTTCTTCGACAATCGCTATGGCACCGGGCAGTCCACGTTGGATGGCGTGATTCGCGCGACCAATCTTTTGCTTGCGGGATTGAAAGTGGTCGTGGCAGGTTACGGCTGGTGCGGCCGCGGCGTCGCCATGCGCGCCAAGGGCCACGGCGCCGACGTCATCATCACGGAAATCGATCCGACGAAAGGCATCGAAGCCGTGATGGATGGTTTCCGCGTCATGCCCATGGCCGAAGCCGCCAAGCAGGGCGACGTTTTCATCACCGTCACCGGAAACAAGAGCGTAATTCGATCCGAGCACTTCGAAGCCATGAAGAACGGCGCGGTCGTTTGTAACTCGGGCCACTTCAACGTAGAAATCGACATTCCCGCGCTCGAAAAATTGTCCACTGGAAAGCGCGAGGCGCGTCCGCTCGTCGACGAATATCGTATGAAAGATGGCCGCAATATTTATCTACTTGGCGAAGGCCGCCTCGTGAACTTGGCCACCGCCGAAGGCCATCCCGCCGCCGTTATGGACATGAGCTTTGCCAACCAGGCGCTCTCGGCCGAATATCTCCGCCAGCACCACAAGGATCTGAAGCCGCAAGTCTATGTGGTGCCGGAAAATCTCGACCAGGAGATCGCGCGGCTCAAGCTCGACAGCATGGGCCACAGGCTGGACAAGCTGACCGCCGAACAGGAGCACTATCTCGCTTCCTGGCAAGAGGGCACGTAAGCGAAACGATTTAGCTGGATTGTCCTTGCTTTTTCGCACATCTTTCGTTGAGGGGCGCAATCAGCCGCGCCCCTTTTTCTTGTAAACTGGAATTGGCTTTTTCGGGACCGCTCTCATGTGGGATCTTTGCACCAACGCGCTCGACACCGCCCGCCTTCGCGGCGCCACTTACGCCGATGTGCGCGTCATGCATTTGCGCCAGCGCGATTTGACCACGAAAAATGGCCAGGTCGGCACGCTTGCGCAGTCGGAATCGATTGGTCTTGGCATTCGGGCGCTGGCCAGCGGCGCCTGGGGATTTGCGTCTACCGACCGGCTTACGCGCCAAGGCATCTCTGCATGCGCCGCCCAAGCCGTTTCCATCGCCAAGGCTTCCGCGCTGGCCAAGCGCGGCGACGTGAAGATGGTAGACGAAGCCGCTTATATCGATAGCTGGCAAAGTCCATTTCTGAAGGACCCGTTCGAACTCCCTCTCGAGAATCAGCTCTCTTTGTTGCTTGCCGCCGATGCCGAAATGCGCCGCGTCAAAGGCGTCACGCTCACGGAAACCGGCATGCAGTTTCGCAAAATCGATTCATGGTTCGCTTCGAGCATTGGTTCGCGCATTCATCAACGCAAGCTGATCACTGGCTGCGGTATCGCCGCGACTTCCTTTCAGGGCGACGAAATCCAGAAGCGCTCGTATCCGAATAGTTTTGGCGGGCAACACTCCCTCGCGGGATATGAACTCGTCGAGTCGCTCGAGCTCTTGAAGCACGCAGCACGCGTGGGCGAGGAAGCCGCGTCTCTCCACGCCGCGGCGCAATGCCCGGAGAAAACCGGCACGCTGATTCTCGGCGGAAGCCAGCTCGGCTTGCAGATTCACGAATCCGTCGGCCATCCCATCGAGCTCGACCGCGTCCTCGGCCAGGAAGCGAACTTCGCGGGAACAAGTTTTCTCACGCTGGATCAACTGAACAAACTGCGCTACGGCTCCGACATCGTGAACGTCGTTGCCGATGCGCGCCTCGATCACGGCCCGGGCCTCGGCTCGTTTGCTTACGACGACGAAGGCGTTCCCGCGCAGTGCACCGACATCATCAAGGATGGCCAGTTCCGGGGCTATCTTTCGAACCGCGAAACGGCGCATCTGATCGGCCTGAAGCGCTCTTCCGGCACGATGCGCACGGAAAGCTGGAATCGCCTGCCGATCATTCGCATGACGAACATCAGCCTCAAGCCCGGCACTTGGGATTTCGACGATCTCATCGCCGACACGGAGGACGGCATCCTCATGGAGACCAACCGCTCCTGGTCCATCGACGATCGCCGCTACCAGTTTCAGTTTTCGACCGAGATCGGCTGGGAGATCAAGGGCGGCAAGAAGACGCGCGTGTTGAAAAATCCGAGCTATAGCGGCATCACCACCGAATTCTGGAATTCGTGCGATGCCATCTGTTCGCGCGATCATTGGACGCTTTGGGGCACTCCAAATTGCGGAAAGGGCCAGCCCATGCAGACGATGGGCACTGGCCACGGCGCGTCGCCTGCCCGCTTTCGCAGCGTCCGGATCGGCTCCGCGTTTTCAAATCAATGAGCGCCGCGCACAAACCGCGAAAGTCGTCCTCGAAGAAGAGCGCTTCTTCGCTGATGGAATTGCTTCCCGACCGCGAGCTTCGTCGAATCATCGAGACGGTGCTCCGCCTCGCGAAAACCACGGGCGCGGACGAAACCGAAGTTCACGTCGACGAAACCGCCGAGTCTCTCACGCGTTTTGCCAACAACGCCGTTCACCAGAATGTTGCCGAGCGCGGCCTAAACGTTTCCATTCGAACGGTCGTCGATAGCCGTACCGCTCGCGCCACGACGAATCGCGTCGATGAAGATTCGCTCCGCGCTGCCATCGAAGCCTCGCTTTCCCTCGCCCACAGCCAGCCGAAAGATCCCAAACTGCTGCCGCTTCCCGGCAAGCAGCGCTATCACAAGGTGAATCGCTTCCTCAAAGACACCGCCGCGGTTACTCCGGAAGATCGCGCTCGCGCCGTTCGCCGCGCCTGCGATCTCGCCATCCAGAACGGCCAGGTCGCCGCTGGAATTTTCGCCAGCGGCTTGCAGCAATCCGCTCTGGGCAATTCGCGCGGCTTGTTCGCCTCCTACCGCGAGACGCACGCTGAATTTTCGATCACCATGCAGGAAAATCCCGCCGCGAGTTGGGCCAAGGCCAACGCCGCAAGCGTGCGCGCGTTCGATCCGCAGAAACTCGCGCAACGCGCCAGCGAAAAAGCCCACATGGCGGTTGACGCGCGCGAACTCTCTCCCGGCCGCTACACCGTGATTCTCGAGCCCGCCGCCGTTCTCGATCTCGTCGGCTTTCTTTTCTACGATTTTGCCGCAACGGCCCTCGAAGACAAACGTTCTTGCCTCAACGGCCGCATGGGCAAATCGATCTTCGGGAAGAATATCTCCATCGCCGACGACGCCTATCATCCTCTGCAACTCGGCGCGCCGTTTGACGGCGAGGGCATGCCCCGCCAGCGAGTGCTTCTTGTCGATCGTGGCGTGCCGAAGAATCTCGTCTACGCCCGCAGCACCGCCAAAGCCGCCGGCAAAAAGCCCACTGGCCACGGCTTCGCTCTCCCCAACGAATACGGCGAGGCTCCGATGAATCTCGTTTTTTCGGGTGGCGATTCCTCTTTGGGCGAAATGGTCGCCTCCACCGATCGCGGCCTGCTCGTCACCCGCCTATGGTACATTCGCGAAGTCGATCCCTACGAAAAAGTCATGACCGGCATGACGCGCGACGGTCTCTTCCTCGTCGAAAAGGGCAGAGTCTCGAGCGCCGTGCGCAATTTTCGCTTCAATCAGTCCATCCTGGAGATGCTTCGCAACGTCGAACTCCTCGGTCCCGCCGTGCGCGCCACCGGCGAGGAAGCTTTCGAAATGGTGGTCCCGGCCATGAAAGTCCATGACTTTCACTTTTCGGAAGTCACAAAGTTTTAATAATCCACGGCTTAAAATTTCTTATCCCACAAAACCGATTTGATAAATGCAAATTCTGCGTTGTACATCCTTGCCCGCACGGCTTAATAAATTGGTATGGACCATTGGCGCTCGTCAGTCGCGCATGATCGGCACCCCAACTGGGGCCATCCCGATCACGACGCCTGCGGCACAGGTTTTGTCACACGCCTCGGAGTTCCCGCCAGCCACGAAATTGTCGACATTGCGCTTGCCGCGCTCGAACGCTTGACGCATCGCGGCGGCGTCGACGCCGATGGCGCGAGCGGTGACGGTGCCGGTCTGCTCACTTCGCTTCCCGAAGCTTTTTTTCGCGCCCGCGCGCAGGAGCAGGGAATTGAACTCCCCGAAACGTTCGGTCTCGGCTTCGCCTTTTTCCCCGCCAGCGCCAAAGCAGACGCTCGAGCTGCCGTGGAATCGGCCGCCGCCACCGAGCGCCTCCGCATCCTCGGCTGGCGTCGTGTCCCCGTCAACACGAACTCGCTCGGCAGCCGTGCGCTTGAGACCATGCCGGAAATCTGGCAGTTCTTTGTCGCGCCGTTTCACGCGTCGCGCGGCAATGCCCGCTTCGAGTGGCGCCTCGCGCTTCTTCGCAAGCGTGCTGAATCGCTCTTGCCGGAGCGCTGTTACATCTGTTCGCTCTCGTCTCGCACCGTCGTTTACAAAGGCCTGCTTACTCCCTGGCAATTCCCGCAATTCTACGAGGATCTTCGCGACGCCTCCTTCGCCACGACCTTCGCTATCTTCCATCAGCGCTATTCCACCAACACGCAGCCTTCCTGGCATCTCGCGCAGCCCTTTCGCCACTCCGCTCACAACGGCGAGATCAATACGATCATCTCGAATCGCCGCTGGCTGCGCGCCAAAAGCCGTGAGCTTCGCGCCCGTTTGACGGTCGGCCCCTGGTTCACCCCTCTCGAACCCAACGTCAGCGACTCCGCAAGTTTCGACAACGCGTTCGAGCTGAAATTGCTCGAAGGCTTTTCGCCCGAGGAAGCCATGCTCACGATGGTTCCTCCCGCCTTCGAAAATGATCCCGTTCTCTCGCGCGACATCCGCGCCGCGCTCACCTCTCTCTCGCAGCAGAGCGAGCCGTGGGATGGTCCGGCTGCGCTAATTTTCTCCGACGGCCAATTCGTTGGCGCAAAGCTCGACCGCAATGGCCTCCGCCCGCTGCGCTACACGCTTACGCACGATGGTCTTCTCATTGCCGGCTCCGAAACCGGTCTGATCGATCTCGATGAATCTCGCATCGCCGAGCGCCAGCGTCTTGGTCCCGGCGAAATGATTCTTGCCAATCCTGCATCCGGCCTGTTCCTCCGCTGGCGAGAAATTCTCAAGCGTCTCGCCATGCATCAAGCTCGGCACAACACGCCTCCCGTACGCCACGTCGCGTTTTCTGCCGCGTCCAATCCATCTGTTACCGGCGATCCCAAGCGACTTGCCGTTGCCTCCGGATGGACCGACGATCAATTCAAAACGCTCTTCTCCGCCTTGACGCACGGCAAGGAAGCGGACTGGAGCATGGGCGATGATGCGCCTCCCGCGTTTCTCTCCACTCTTTCGCGCGCGCTCTGGGACTACTGCAAGCAGCGTTTCGCTCAAGTCACGAATCCGCCGATCGATCCGCTGCGCGAAACGCACGTCATGTCTCTCGACGTGCATTTGAGAGACGGTGTTACGCTGCCGGGCCCTCTGCTCAGCGCTGCGCAACTCGCCGAGCTTTCCGAGATTTTCGGTCCTATTCATCGCACCGCGATGACCTTCTCTTCCGCCCTGGGAGTCCCGGGCGCGCGCTGCAGTTTTGCTCAGCTATCTTCTACCCCTCTGAGCAGCGGCGGACGCCCGGGCCTCCTCCTCCTTTCGGACCGCGGCATCGACGCTGGAAACGGCGCGCTCCCGGCTTTGCTCGCGACAGCCGCCGTTTGGAAAGCGATGGTCCGCGAAGGCTTGTGGGATTTGCCGCTCATCGTCGAGTCCGCGCAAGTCTTTGACACCCACCATGTCGCGCTCCTCGTTGCCGCGGGTGCTAGCGCTGTCGTCCCGTATCTCGCGGACGAATTTGCGGAAACCATCGAGTCCGGTGGTGCGGACCGCATGCGCGCCGCAATCACGGCTGGCCTTCGCAAAGTTCTCGCCCGCATGGGCGTTTCCACCCTTGCGAGCTACCGCAATAGCCATCTCTTCGAAATCGTCGGCCTCTCCGAAGATCTCTGCGCCGAGTTCTTCGAGGACGCCGCCGACTATCCTGGCTCCAAAACTCTCGACGATCTTTTCGCCGATTACGTTCGCATGCACACCGCGGCTTTCTCCGGCGCATCCGTCGAACTGGGAGACGCCGGGCTGTACCGCTTCCGCAAGGGCGCGGAACTTCACGCCACTTCGCCCGAAGTCGTTCGCCGCATGCACGCGCACGTTCGCGCGCCGGAGTCCGGCAAGTTTGCTGCTTTCGAAGAATTAGCGGAAAGCCAGGGCGCCGTTTTTCTTCGTGACTTACTCGAAACTGTTCCTGGCACGCCGGTGCCCGTCGAAGAAGTCGAATCCACCGATGCCATTCTTCACCGTTTCAGCACGCAAGCCATGTCTCTCGGCTCTCTGGGCCCTGAAGCGCATCGCACTCTAGCCCTGGGCATGAATTTAATCGGTGGCCGCAGCAACACCGGCGAAGGCGGCGAGGATCCCAACACCTATCGCTTCGAGCCTGCCGCCGCAAACAAGATCAAGCAAGTCGCTTCCGGCCGTTTCGGCGTCACCACCGATTACCTCGTCCACGCGGAAGAGCTCGAAATTAAAATGGCGCAGGGCTCCAAGCCCGGCGAGGGAGGCCAGCTTCCCGCGCGCAAAGTCACGGAATACATCGCGCGTATTCGCCATGCGACTCCCGGCACGCCGCTTATTTCGCCGCCGCCGCATCACGACATTTACAGCATCGAGGACCTGGCGCAGCTCATTCACGATTTGCGCGCCGTCAATCCCAGCGCGCGCATCGGCGTCAAGCTCGTTTCTGGCGCCGGCGTTGGCATCATCGCTGCCGGTGTGGCAAAAGCGGGCGCCGACGTGATCACCATCAGCGGCCACAACGGCGGCACAGGCTCTTCGCCGCTTACCTCCATCAAGAACACCGGCCTGCCTTGGGAAATTGGTCTGCGCGAAACCCACGACACATTGGTTCGCGCCGGACTCCGTTCGCGCGTTTCCCTTCGCGTCGATGGCGGACTCAAATTCTCGCGCGACATCATCGTTGCCGCCCTCTTTGGCGCCGACGAGTTCGGGTTCGGCACCGCCGCGCTGCTCGCGATTGGCTGCGTCATGGCGCGCCAATGCCATCTCAACACTTGCCCCGTTGGCATTGCCACGCAGGACGAAAAGCTGCGCACGCGCTTTGCTGGCAAGCCGGAAATGGTCGCCTCTTATTTCCGCTCCCTCGCCGAAGAAGTTCGCAATCGTCTCGTCCAGTTGGGTGCTCGTTCTCTCAGCGAGCTTACCGGCTGGTACGATCGCCTCAGCGCTCGCTCCGGTATGGATCCACTATTGATCGTTCCTATTTCTGAATCGGGCCGCGTTGCACCGCAGCAGTCTCCTGCTTTGCATGACGCCGCCCGCGAGGATGCGTTGCATTTCGCTGCGTCCATCGACCTGCAAACGGAAGCGCAGCCCATTCAAAATTCCGACCGCAGCATTGGCGCAGGCATCAGCGGAGAATTGATGCGCCGCCGCAAGCCCGGCCGGGAGGCGCATCGCGTAGAACATCACCTCACCAAGGAATTTCGCGGCTATGCAGGACAAAGCTTTGGTGCGTTCCTCGCCGATGGCGTTACACTGACTCTTTCGGGCGAGGCCAACGACTATGTCGGCAAAGGCCTTTCCGGCGGGACCATTGCGATCGCTGCCAGCTCCGCCGCATCTCGCCGCGGCGATGTTCTCGTAGGCAATACGGTTCTCTACGGCGCCACCTCCGGCCAGCTCTTCGTTGCCGGCCGCGCCGGTGAACGCTTCGCTGTCCGCAACAGCGGCGCGCTTGCCGTTATCGAAGGTGTCGGGCAGCACGGCTGCGAATATATGACCGGCGGCGTCGTGCTCGTTCTCGGTCCTCTTGGCCTCAATTTTGGTTCCGGTATGACCGGCGGTCTTTCCTATGTCCTTCGCGGCGAAGCGGACGAAGTTCTTCATCGGGATTTTGTCGCGCTAGCGGAGATAGACGGCCGCGAGGAAGCCTGGCTGCGCAGCGTTCTTGAAGAGCATCTGCATTTCACGTCCAGCCCGCGCGCTTCGCGTTTGCTTTCGCGCCGCGGCGTGCTTCCCATGCTCCGCGTGCAGCCGTTGCACTTCCAGGGCACTCTCGACGCAACCTGGGATCCCGTTCTTGCTCGCTTGAAACATCGCGAGATGGTTTTCAATCCGCCGCAGACCGCCGCGCTTTCGCAGGCGCCTCTGCCGGCCTGAAAGGAGAAATATTCAGCGCTTACGTAGCGATGTCGATTCGCTATAATCTCTAACGAGCCGCCTGCCCATGGACTTCGATCAACTCGCTACTTTCGTCTACGTTGCCAAGCTCAAAAGCTTTTCGCGTGCTGGGCAAAAGGTTTTTCGTTCGCAATCTGCCGTCAGCGCGCAAATTCGCCAGCTCGAACAGGCTTATCGCGCCCGCCTTCTGGATCGTTCCGCCAAGTCCGTCGAGCTCACTCCTGCGGGCGAGGTCCTCTTCGAATATGCCGAGCGCCTTCTTCGTCTCCGTGATGAATCCATTCAATTCGTGGCCGACCGCGGGGACGTCGTCCAGGGGCCGCTTGTATTCGGCGCGAACGAAGCTACGTGCCTTTACCTTCTCCCCGATATTTTCGCGGAGTTTCAGCGCCGCTATCCCCAGGTGCATATCAGCATCTACCGCAACTTCAGCCACAAGATTTTGCAGCGCGTCGAGGACGGCTCCGTGGATGTCGGCATTGTGACTCTGCCCATCAAGTCGCCCACTCTCAAGGTTCACCACATCTCGCGCGACCGCTTGCGCTTCATGGTCAGCAGCCGTAATCCGCTGGCTCATCGCTCCAAGATTACGCTCGAGGAAGTCGCCAGCCAGCCGCTCATCTTTCCGCGTACCGGTTACACCCGTCAGGTGCTCGACAAACTGTTTCGTCCTTATCGCGCGCGCCTTCGCGTCGCCATGGAGCTCCCCAGCATCGGCATGATTAAACGCTTCGTCGCCGCCGATGCAGGCGTTTCCATCATCAGCGAGAGTTTCGCCCGCGATCAGGTCAAGGCCGGCGAGGTCAAGCTTCTCACTGTAGAGGGCGTCGAGCTCTGGCGCGAGCTCGGTCTCGTCTATCGGCGCGACCGCAGCCTGCCTCGCTCCGCACAAGCCCTCATCTCCGTCATCCGAGAACACAAAAAATTCCCCGACCTCTCCTCCTCCGCAGGCTAACAAGAAGTTCCTTTTGTCCGGGTTCAAATACCGCATATTGTTCGATGCTCAGATTAGAATATTCCGCTTTGCAGACGATCGGTCGCGAAGAGCAGCAAGCCAGCATTCAGCAAAGGGAATTGCGCGTTTTAGAAAGCGATGGATAAGAAACTTGATGGATGCTATTGTTTGCTGAGGCGCAATGGCGCCATCGTAAAAAAACGAAATACGGAAACGCAAAAAGTTCGAAAAGCTGGGTGCTCATTGGTATTGGCAAGTTTTCGTTGATTTTGGTTTAGTTGCAACTGAGTTTTCCTCCCTGTTCCCTACCTTAAATTCTTGATTGGAAGAGGCGCGTCCTCGCACGGCGTGTCTCGCGGCTCGTATTGCGCGGCTGGCGGAAAAACCGCGCGCGCGAGTTTCGCGAGGCACTATCGGCGAGTCACCAGTCACATGTTTATCCATCTCCATTGCCACAGCCACTATTCGTTCTTGCGGGGCGTCGTACCGCCGGAAGAGATTATTGCGGCGGCTGCGGAGCAGAAGATGCCCGCGGTGGCGCTGACGGACACGAATGGACTGTACGCGGCAGTGCCGTTTTATAAGGCGGCGAAGGACAAGGGAGTAAAGCCGATCGTGGGTGTGACTCTGGACGTCCACTGGCCGCATGGCCCAAAAGAAATTTCTCGGTGCACTCGCAAGGACGGATCCGCGGAAAGAGCCAGCGCCATCGCGATGGTTTTGCTGGCGGCGGACATGGAGGGCTACAGCAACCTGTGCCAGTTGGCAACGCTGCGGCATTTGGGAACGATCGAACTAGCGAAAAACAAATTTACCAATGTGAATGACGGGCACCCGGTGACGCTGGAGGAGTTGGCGCAGCACGCCAAAGGCGTGATGGCGCTATGCCCGCTGCCAACAGGTATGCACGATGCTGGCGATGGTAGGGGCACGATATATCGTGCCCCTACGGAGACAGGGCCGCGCATTGCCAACGAGCAACAACCAGAATTCTCGAGCACGAGTCACCAGCCACGAGACATGAATCTGGAGTCACCGATCACCAGCCACGAGTCACCAGTCGCGAGTCACCCGTCACCAATCACCAGCCACTTCGCGCAACTGAAAGACATTTTCGGCGATCGCCTATGGATTGAAGTGCAGCATCTGTCGCCGGGAGACGGGCGGAAACTGCGGGAAGCCGAACGCCTCGGACGTGAACTCGGCGTGCCGCTTGTGGCGACAAACAACGTTTATTTTTTGCGGTCCGAGGAACATTTGCATCACCGCGCGGTGAACGCCATTCGCACCCGCGGATTGTTGACGACCGTGGCGGCGCATGGCGGCGCTTGCGGCAAACCGGAAATCACCACCGGCGAAGCGTGGTTCAAACCAGCGGAAGCCATGCGGCGGCTATTTCCGGACCATCCGGAATGGCTTCAGGCAACGATGGAAATTGCCGAGCGCTGCGAACTGAAACTGGAATTAGGGCGGCTGATCCTGCCGGAGTTCACCGTCCCGGATAACAATTCGCCCGATTCCTACCTCGCGAAACTAAGCCTCGAAGGGTTGGTCAAACGCTATGGCTCATTGAGGCCCGACGCAAAAGCGCGGCTGACGCATGAGCTTACGGTGATCAGCAAATGGAAGCTGGCGCCATATTTTTTGCTGGTCTGGGAGATCGTGGAAGAAGCCAAGCGGCGCGGAATTCCGGCGGTAGCGCGAGGCTCGGCTGCAAGCTCAATGGTGACGTACTGCCTGGGCATTTCCTGCGTCTGCCCGTTGCGCTGGGGATTGTATTTCGAACGTTTTTTGAACGAGCAGCGCGGCGATTGCCCGGACATCGACATCGACATTTGCGGCGCGCGGCGGGACGAATTGCTCGGCTACGTTTACGAGCGCTGGGGCGAAGAACACGTGGCGATGATCGGAAGCTTCGTGACCATGCACGCGCGGCTGGCCATCCGCGAAGTCGCGAAGGTCTTCGGCGTACCTCCGGGCGAGGTAAACCATTTTACGAAACGGCTGCCGCACCGGCCGGTGCGTGAAATTGTGCAGGCGATCCGCGACCTGCCGGAATGCCGCGATTTGCCGGTGAATGACGAGCCGTGGAAAACGATTCTGCAAGTGGCCTTGCGGCTTGATGACGCTCCGCGGCACATGGGGATTCATCCATGCGGAACGGTAATTTCCGCGCGCCCGTTGACGCGATTGACACCGTTGGAACGCGCGACGAAGGGGATCGTCGTGACGCAGTACGACATGAACGCGATTGAAGCGCTTGGGTTGATCAAAATGGATCTGCTGGGGCAGCGCGGATTCACGACGATGTCGCTGGCGCTGGACAACATTGAAAAAGAGACAGAGGAGATAAAGGAGATAAAGGAAAAGAAAAAGATCGCGCCGGATGGCGTGACGCCGTGCCCGAAGGCGCGGGTCATCGATTTCGGCGCGATACCGGAGAACGACCCGGCGACGTGCGACGTGATTGCCGCGGGAAGAACGATGGGCGTATTCCAAATCGAATCGCCGGCCATGCGCGGGCTGCTGCGCATGATGAAGGCGCGGACGCTCGAGGAAGTAGCGCAGGCTCTGGCGCTGATCCGGCCGGGAGCCGCGGAATACGGATCGAAAGAGCTGTTCATAAAACGGCTGCGCAAGCAGGAAAAAGTCGAATACCCGCACCCGGCGCTCGAGAACATTCTTGGCGAAACACTCGGCGTATGCATTTTTCAGGAACAGGTGATGCAGATTTCGCAGGCCGCTGGCGAGATGTCTTTGGCCGAAGCTGATCTTATACGGCGGGCATCCGCAAAATATTCAGGCAGACGCGACCGGGATCGCTTGCGCGAGAAATTCCTGCTGGCCGCGGGAATGATGGCGCTCACGCCGCGGCAGCGCGAAGAGACCTGGATGATGGTGGAAAAATTCGCGGGCTTCGGGTTTTGCAAAGCGCATGCGGCGACGTACGCGGACATTTCCTATCGCATGGCGTATTTGAAGACGCATCACCCGGCGGAATTTCTGGCGGCGATGTGCAGCGCCGGCGCGGGGTTCTATCACGTGTCGGCATACGTGGAAGAGGCAAAGCGCTGGGGGATCGAAGTGCTGCTGCCGTCGGTCAATAATTCGCGCATGGAGTACACGGCGGAAACAAAGAACGCCGCGGAGACGAAAAACACGGCGGCGAAAAAACGACAGACAGGGATGCCTGTCCCACTCATGCTCGCGGGCGAAAAGCGCGCGTTGCGCATCGGGTTGATGCAGGTCAAAGGATTGCGCGTGGAGACGATGACGGCGATTGTGCGCGCGCGGGAAGAAGGCGGCGCGTTCCGCTCGCTGGAAGATTTTCTGGGGCGCGTGCCGCGATGGAACCAGGGCAAGCCGGTGGAGCGAGATGAGATCGAGGCGCTGATCAAATGCGGAGCGCTGGATGAAGTAGGCGAAGCCGCGGAAAAAATGACGCGGCCGGAATTGCTGTGGCGCTGGAATTTGCTGCAAGCAGAAAGCAAGAACAAACAGCTTCTTCGGGACAAAAACGCACAGCCAGGATTCATCGCGCACAAACCGCGCGATGGGAAAACGTTGGCTGTGCCAACCAGTGCGGCCGGAATATTGTTTGCCGGCGAGAACGGTGACGATGCGATCAGCGCGGCGCTGGCGGGGATGCCGGTGGCCGTCTACACGCGGGAACAAAGGCTGCGGTACGAGCGGGAAATCCTGGAAGTGTGCGTGAGCGGGCACCCGCTGGATTTTTTGCCGCGGAACGGCGAGGCGTGGAGCGACGAACTGGACGGAATGCGCGGCAAGCGCGTGACGCTCTGCGGATGGGTAGTGACCCACCGCCACGTGGGAACGAAGAATTACCGGAACATGATGTTCGTGACGCTGGAAGATCAACGCGGGCTGTACGAGGTGGTGCTCTTTCCCGATGCGTACGATCGCTACGGCGGATTGGTGTTTGAAACGCGCGCGATGCGCGTGACGGGGCGCGTGGAGGAGAGCGGACAGATCAATGGAGAGCGGTTGGAAGCGCTGAAGAAGTGACGAATGAGAGGCCGCGAAAAATGCTGTTTCGGATAAGAAAACCAAATACGGCCGCAACCACCTCGACGGAGCCGAAAACGGGGCGGCCGGCGGGAACCGGCGAGGAATGGCTGGGCAGAAACCGCAGCGCGAAGCGGCGGCTCTGGGAGAGGCTGAATCCGCGGCACCGGAAAGAACTGCGCGTGATCGCCGAGGCATTGGCGATGCAGCAGACACACGCGAATCTGCCGGAGCCACTGCGCACGCGGCTGAGCCAATCCATAGAGGAGGTGGAGCGGCTGGCGCGGCGAATTGGAGCGCTGCTGGCCGAGGTAACACGGCGGACACCACCGGGCGCGTGAAGGTTGCGGGGCCGGGGCGGCAACCGCATACTGAAAACATGGCTGTCCCCACAATGCGCGGCTCCCACTGGATTGCGGCATCGGCACTGGCTTTCTTTGTGCTGGCCGGCTCCGTACGGGCGGATGAAATCCGGCTGAAAGACGGCAAGAAGCTTTACGGCGTGATCGTGGCGTACGAAGACAACATGTTCAAAGTCAAAACGGACTTTGGATATGTGCTCGTGGAAAAAGACAAGATCGCGTCGATCGTGCCCTCCACGCCGGCGAACGCGACGCCGAAAGCCGAGAAAACACCCGCGGCAAAGAACGCGCCCGCTACGGATGCGGCGCCGAAGACGGAACCGGCGGTAGCGTCGTCCGCGGAAGGAACGACCGAAACGACAGAGGCGACGAACGCCAGCGCAAAGTCCGCTGAACCGGCGGCGAAGAGCGAAAAGTCATCGCCAAAGATTACGAACGCGGCCGTGAAGCCTTCGGCTCCGGCGAATACGAAAACAAATGCAGTGGCTCCGGCCATTGCGGCCCCTGCGGCAGCGCCTGCTTCGACGTTGACCGCAACCGCAGCGCAGCCCGCGGCTCCCAAAGAGCCGGAACCTCCAGCGATGCGCGAAGACATTCAAGGCAATCTCTATACGAACTACACGCACGGCTTCAAAATGTACAAGGCGCCAAGCTGGCAATTGATCGAAGACGCGCGCAAGGCGCTGCCGAATGCGATCGTGGCCATGGGCACGTATAACGAGTCGACGCTGCTGGTCGTCGGCCAGGAGAAAACCAAAGACAAGCTGGAGCCGGCGGCGACGGAAGTCGAAAAGCGGCTGAGCGAAATCTACGACAACTACCGGAGAATCTCCGAGCGGAAGACGACGGTCGGCGGATTGCCGGCAGTCGAATATCACTACCGCGGATTAGCGGACGGGCACGACTGGTCCGGGACGCTGGCGGTAGTGGCACGCGGGACGGACGTGTTCACGGTACTCGGGATGACGTACGCCGACGACGACCTCATTCAGATTCAGGAGAATGTGATTTCGCGGTCGATTGCGAGTTTGGATTTTTCGGTGCATTAGAATAAGAGAGTGAGTAGGGCCTGTGGCCAGTGATCAGTGGCCAGTGACAAGTGAAGAGCACAGACTGAAGTCTGTGCCACCTTTTGCCACGCGAGTTGGCGGATGGCGATGGCTGCCCACGCGTGCGATTCCGTAAACCTGTCGGGAAACCGCTCGGTCAACTTGCCCTCAAGCAATTTGCGTGGCTTCCACGGCGTGGCGTTCCTTCCTCCTAGCGCCTGCCATTATTCACAGTGTCAGGAATCCTCCCGGTCTATTCTGTCAGCCATCCCCCCGGTCCGTACCCCGGCCTGGCTACCCCCACCCCCGGGGTGTCCGCTAGTTATGAAGTAAACGATTGACAGCATGGGAGTTGCGGGAAATCCTGCGTGTTACACATGCCGCAGCCATTGCGGCGGCCTGATTTGTCTGGGCTCACCTGATGAGTGCGCCCTTGAGGCCCCCCTCCCTATTTTCTTGTAAGTGTTGCATCTAAAGAAGTTAAATATTCGCTAAGTCGTTTAGATTGCTGCGATTCCGGACCGCTCTGCAAGTATTGATTCCACGAGGCTTACGGGCACGCCAGGGGCGAGATAGAGATGCCCGGTCAAACTGCACAAGGCATTGGATTGGGGTGGGCACTCCCAGAAAACAAAAACGCCAGCAAGGGAGCTGGCGACGGCGAGAAAACGCTATGTTAGCTAGAAAAGACTATACGCCAGGAGTAATCGGATGTCAAGAGGAAAGTGAAAGGGTGAAAGGGAGTGGAGAAGGCCGGAAGCGACGGAGCTTCTTTCAGGGCACCTTCAGCGCGACAAGCAGGGCGTTGAGAGGACGAGGCCGCCGGGTTTGGTGGCGTAGTGCTCGCGCAGCTCGAGGCCATTGCCGTAGAAGACGGCGTTCCAGCCGTAGCGGCCGCGGACGGAATCGAGGCCGCGATTCAAATACCAGCGGCGGTTGGCGTCCGTGTCGAAGAGTTCGTGCTGGCGCCGGTCGGCTTCGAGATTCGTCACGTTCACGCCGATTAGGCGAACGGCTACGCGTCGCGTGAACAATTTTGCAAAAAGTTCTTTAGCTTCCGCGAGCAGTTCGCGTTCGTCATTGCTCGGCCGCGTCAAGCGCACCGTCTGGTGCGCCGAAAAATGGTCCACATAGCGGATCCGCAAGCCGATCGTGCGCGCCTCGCGGCCGTATTCGCGCAGGGTGGAGCCGATGCGCTCGCTGAGATACTCGATGAGTCCGCCGAGGAATTCCGTGTCAATCGTTCCGCCTTCGATGGTGGTCTCGCGCGAGACCGATTTGGGCGTGGACGGCATCATGACCTCGCGCCCGTCCAAGCCACGCGAGCGCTCCCAGATCTGCCCGCCGATCACTCCGCCAAACGCGGCTTCCAGCGCCGCTCTCGGAACTTTCCGTAATTCACCGATGGTGGCAATCCCGCGCTCCGCCAGCATTCCGGCGTGGACGTGCCCGATGCCATGCAACTTTTCGACCGGCAGCGGCGTCAAGAATTCTTCTTCGGTTCCCGGAGCGATCATGCGGAATCCACGCGGGCGCTCCAGCCGCGAGGCAATTGAAGCCACGACTTTCGTTCGCGCGGCACCCACGCTCACGCTCAGGCCGGTCTGCTCGAGCACGTCCAGCTGCACCCGCCGCAGCGCCGCTTCGTAGTTCGGATATAGGCGCTCCGTCCCCGCGAAGTCGAGATAAAAGTCGTCGAGCGCCGCCGTTTCGACCGCGGGCGTGAACGTTTCGAGAATCCGCCGCACACGCTCCGCATAGTCCGCGTAGTGTTCGTACTGTCCCGCGACGACCACGGCCGCCGGACAAATTCGCAGCGCTTCGCGGAACGTCATGGCCGTCTTCACGCCGCACGCCTTGGCTTCGTAGCTCGCCGACGCCACCACGCCGCGCCCCACCAGCACGGGCCTGCCGCGCAGCTTGGGATTCAGCACTTGTTCGACCGATGCGAAAAACGCGTCGACATCCACGTGCACGATGTTGGGAATGGCCCTGGCGCGAGGCGCATCGGCGCCGCTGCCTTTTTCTTCGCGCGCGTCTTCGTGAAAAGGATTGAAAGGCATCGCTACTGCGGGGAATACGTTTTCGATGCAGACGTCCATGGCGGCTCCTGATTAAGTGCGACCGCGAGCGGTCGATTCAACTGCGGCCGCATAGCGGCCGACGTAACTGTCAGCGCACAGCGGCGAACGCAGAGAAGAGGACCGAGTACAATTTCTTCGGGTTCGAGGGATCACTCCGTCGAGTCGATCCCTCACCCCCGCTTACGGCTCGGAATTTTCAACGGGTGGCGCGCGGTTCGTGAGAGCCTCGGAGGCAATGGAACCGAACGCCACCCGTTTCCCGTTTCCTCTACCGCCCCGGACTATAGGCGAATAAAAAGCGAAAGTCAACTGTTTTGATTACTCGATTGTTTGACGCTTCGCTTTTCCTTTCTCTTGCGTCCGGTTTTACGATACGTCACAGTATCGGCGGAGGAAGCACAATGAGTTCAGCTGAGCATGAAGCCGCGATGGATCGGATCAACGCGGAGCGCGATGCTGAAAAGAATGTTCCCATGACTCGCAGCCAGGGCCGCATAATCATTGGACTTTTAATTGTGCTAGCCTTGCCTGTCCTCATCGCCGCAATAAAGTACATCCTGCTTTAGAAAACTGGCGTTGACTCGCTCAACGGCGATTACTCTCTGAAAAAAGTAGTTTCGCTTTGCGCCGGCGTATTTGCCCGTCTTCATACAACACTGCTTGAAACCTCCGTCCGGAGCCGCAGGGACACAAATCCTTCCGCCCGAGTTTTTCCACGAGTTCTTTCTCACCGTGAACCACACGGCGCCCGTGCTTCACTTTTGTCTCTGACGGATATCCCTTCCGCCGTTTGCTGTTGCGCTCAAAAGCAACCTTCCTCGTGCATGAATTCGTTACGCATGACTGTCCTCCTTGTTGAGATCAAACAAACCATTTTTCAAAGGAGCCTCATCCGCGTCACGGCACGAACAAGGCTCCGCTTCATTCTTCCAGCTTCGGTTCATCGGGAGCTGGCGGGAGAATCTCCACATTTTCGTTTTCGAGCTCTCGAGAAACCAAACCGCCCGCAAAGCCGACATTCCGGCTCGGCTTGCCGTTCGTGCTTCTCAATCGCCAGGCGATCTCTTCCATGTCCTCCTTGGAGGCCAACCGCCTATCCTCGTAAAACGTGCATTCGCGCACGGGGAAACGGATTTCGCGCTCGATGTAGAAAGTTCTGCAAAACACTTCCTGTTCCGTTGCGCGGAATCCGGTGATGATGTGCCCGCGAGTGCAGGTCTTGCACAAGGACTCGCAACCTTCTGGAGTTCCTCCTTTCACTCGGATTGTGACCACGTTCTTTCTCTTTTCTAAGAAGCGCGTTGCGCTTCGGATGAGCATTCCGCGTGCGGAAATCCGCTCTGACGCGCGGGCACGCAAAAGGCAGTGGCTCGCGCGATCGCAAAATCGCGCGACAACGCGGCACAAAATGCCGCTCAACGCCGAATGAGTCTTAAGAAATTTGCCGTAGGAAAAGGAAACTAACTGAAGAGAGCAGACAACGTCCGCCCGCTGCCGTGTTCCATCTCCGACGGCAACGCCGCAAATCGGCTAAGTCGAATCAACCGTTGCATTGGACGCAGTCCTCCTGAGGACTTCCCGCAGAATGCCACAAATTTACGGTTATGCAAATGAAATTCGGTCTAACGGCCGATGGACCGCGCTATGGACGAACAACAAGCAAAAGTTAATCTTCTTTATTTCTGGATAGTGGCGCAGTTTCCGATAACGCGACTACACAGGAGTTTGTCACACCACGCGGAGCAGTTTTAGCGTGGCTTACTTATGCGGATGTCCGGGTAGCTCGTGTTCCTTGCCGGCGTCATGGTCGCCTTTGACTACGTGGCCTCTCCCATCTCTTGCCTCGTTGCCGTGGAAGTGGTTGTTGGGCTCATCTCCGCGCGCAGGCATCGGTCCTCTGTAGCCGTGATGAGGGTCAAACCGGTTATCGACATGGCCAGCGAAGTGGTCAGGGCCGTGGAACCAAGGGCCAGCTCCAATAAACACGCCGCCAGCAAACCAGTCGGGCCCGTAGTAGCCGTAAGGCGCGCAGTTGTATGGAGCGTACGAGAAGTACCCATAGGGGCACACGGGCGCCACTCCAATGCTGACGGCGACCTGGGCTGACGCCGGCGGGGCACAGCACAACAGGGCCAGGGTGAGAGTTGCAAAAACAAGCGCGAGAACTTTGGACATAATTCCTCCTCGATGCGTTTAGGCTGGAATTTCCATTTTGCCTTTCGGCTGCGAACCAATATACCCCATTTGCCTCCGCTCGCGATCTTTTTGCATCTGTTTCCATCTCAAACCAAGTCACGAATCGGCTTTGATTTGCGCTAAGGTCTGATACCCACATGTGCGGTAACCCAACTTATCAGGCAGCGATCAGAATCTGCTGCGAGAATCATCTTGCAGATGAGGCCAATTCGTTGACTTGCCTCGGAATTGCAACCTAAGATAGCTGGGGCATGGCGGATTCCCAGTCTCTTCTCGGCCAAACTGTGTCTCACTACCGCATCCTGGTCAAGCTTGGCGGAGGCGGTATGGGCGTTGTGTACAGAGCGGAAGACACACGCCTTGGCCGATTCGTCGCTCTCAAATTCCTACCGGAAGACGTAGCCCAAGACCCCCAAGCCTTAGAGCGATTTCGCCGTGAAGCCAAGTCCGCATCGGCATTGAACCATCCGAATATCTGCACTATTTACGATATCGGCGAGGAAAATGGCAAAGCCTTCATCGCCATGGAATATCTGGAAGGCAACACTTTAAAGCGCGTGATCGCGGCGCGGCCCATGGAACTGGAAATGTTGTTGGATGTGGCGATTGGAGTTGCCGATGGCCTAAACGCAGCGCACTCGAAAGGCATCGTACATAGAGATATCAAGCCAGCTAACATTTTCGTTACCGAAGGCAGTCACTCCAAGATTCTCGATTTCGGTCTGGCGATGGTAAGCTCCCCAAAAAGAACGACGAATGAGACTGACGTCCTGCCCACTATAGGAAGATTTGAAGTCGATCCAGAGCACCTGACAAGTCCGGGGACAACCCTGGGTACTGTTGCATACATGTCTCCGGAGCAGGCTCTAGGAAAAGCACTCGACGCTCGTACGGATCTGTTTTCCTTTGGTGCGGTCCTCTACGAGATGGCCACAGGTGCGCTCCCGTTTCGCGGTGACACATCGGCTGCCTCTTTTAATTCGCTGCTCAACAAGGAGCCTGTTTCTGCGCTTCGCCTCAATCCCGATCTGCCCCCCGATATGGAGCGCATCATTCAAAAGGCCCTCGAAAAGGAATGTGACGTTCGTTACCAAAGTGCTGCAGAGTTGCGGGCCGATCTAAAGCGATTGAAGCGCGACACAAGTTCCGGAAGGATTACGGCCGTGGTGCCGTCCTCAATGGCGGCGCCCGCGAAATCTCGCTGGGTATGGATTGTCGCAGCCCTCGTTGCAATAGTTGTTTTTCCAATACTATTTTTTTCCCTGCGCCCGCGGCCGACAGTCCAGAATCCGCTTTCCAGCGCGCAGTTCACGCGGCTCACGGACTTTAACGGAGCGGAAACGAACCCGGCAATCTCCCCTGATGGAAAATTCGTCGCTTTTATCGGCGACCGCGGTGGCACGTTCGACATCTGGCTGGTGCAAACGAATGGCGGCAGCTTAGCGAATCTCACCCAGGGTCGCATCGGAGATGCACGCGCGCCCCTCCGTGCCATTGGATTCTCAGGCGATGGATCGGAAGTATGGAGCGCCGGAACGGAAGACAGGAGGCTTAGGCTGTGGCCTCTGATTGGCGGAGCGCCGCACAATTTCTTGGATGAGCGCGCTGCCGAAGTTGCCTGGTCGCCCGATGGAACTCGGCTGGTCTATCACACGTGGGAACCGGGCGACCCCACATTTGTCGCGGATCGCGGCGGCCTCAATCCACGCCAGATTGTCAAAAATGAACCTGGATTGCACAATCACTATCCGGTCTGGTCGAAAGATGGGCGCTGGATCTACTTCGTGCATGGTCGGCCAGCCACGCGTGAGATGGACTTGTGGCGCATTTCGCCGGGCGGTGGAACACCCGAACAACTCACTCATGTAAAAACCGATATCGCGGACCCGACTCCGATCGACGAGCGAACGGTACTGTTCGTTGCCCACGACGAAAACGGGGCCGGACCGTGGCTGTGGGCGTTCGATGCGGAGACTCAGACTTCGCGCCGTGTAAGTTCGGGATTGGAACACTTCACTTCTTTGGCTGCCACGGCGGATGGCCGGCATCTTGCCGCAAGCGTCGTAAACGTTCAGGTCAATTTGTGGAGCATTCCGATTACCAGCCGCGTCGTCGAAGAACACGACGTCGAGGCCTACCCTGTGCCCACAGCGCGCGCCCAGACGCCGCGCTTCGGCGGCGGATCGTTGTTCTACTTATCCTCGCGCGACGGAGCTGACGGACTGTGGAGTTTTCGCGACGGACAATCGCTGGAAATCTGGAAGGGTTCGGAGGGCGCACTCCAGTCGCCACCGGCCGTTTCGGCGCAGGGAAACAGTGTGGCCTTTGCGTTGAGTCGAAACGGAAAGCAGCAGATGCACGTAATCGCCGCGGATGGAACGGGACTCCGGCCTCTGTCGAGTGATGTCGATGTTCGGGGCACGGCTTCATGGTCCCCTGACGGCCAATGGATTGTCGCAGCCGGCAGCGACCGCGATGGAGCGGGCTTGTTCAAGCTTCCCGTGGCAGGCGGCTCGCCGGTTCGGATCGCAACTGGACCCTTTTTGGACCCGGTGTGGTCTCCGCGCGGAGACCTGATTGTGTATTGCGGCACGCAGGTGTTTACGGTAACGCCGCTCCTAGCAGTGCACCCAGATGGCACGCCCGCGAAGCTGCCCGAAATCAATGTGCAGCGCGAAGGTGAGCGTGCCCGGTTCCTGCCTGATGGCACGGGACTTGTTTACATGCTCGGGAGTACGACAGTCGGACAGGATTTCTGGCTGCTCGATCTAAGCACTATGCGCTCGCGCCGTTTGACCCAGCTTAATAGTGCCGCCACGATGCGAACCTTTGATATCACCCCCGATGGCGGCCGAATCGTATTCGACCGGTTGCGCGAAAATTCAGACATCGTGCTCATTGATCTTACGACGAAGCAAGCTCTGCCATGAAAGCTTGGGGGAATCCTCAGGACTGTCCGGACCTAGAAACGCCAAGAGGGTCTGAACGCTAGAGAAATCGACGGAGCGGGCAATGGGTGATCTAAACCACTGCCTCTGTTCCCGGATAGCGGCGCGCTCGGAAGTAACCTGCTACAGACTTGGACAACTAATTTTGGAGCCGCTATCGGTCCGAAATTCTGATCCGACTTGGACGGTAGGTCGGGTAATCGGAAACTGACCGACTTCCTTTTCGGCGTCCAAAATCGCGTTGCAAATCCTGCGGCCGGAATTTCATTTGCCAATACACCGCATTTCCGGGATTATTTCTGCTCCTGCGCCCGGCGGAGCACACGATGGACCTCAACCTCTTCTTCGCGTTGCTGGGCGGCTTGCTGGTTCTCGCCTTCCTTGCCAACCGGCTGGTGCGCTTTACCGGCGTTCCGGACGTCATCATCCTCATGGCTACGGGCGTTGTGATTGGCCCCGTGCTGCACTGGATCAATCCGGACGTCTTTCGCGGGGCCACGCACGGCTTCGGCTCGCTCGCGCTGATCCTCATCCTTTTTGAAGGCGGCCTCGATCTGAAACTTCGGGAAATTCTCCGGCACTTCGCCGGGGGCTTCTTTCTATCGTTTTTCAGCTATGTTCTTGCGGCGCTGGCGGTCGCGCTCGTCAGCCGCCATGCGCTCCATTTGAATTGGATTCCCTCGCTTCTGGTGGGAGCGGTGTTCGGCTGCGTCAGCAGCTCCATCGTCCTGCCCGTGCTGCAGCAAGTGAATCTTCGGCGCGAAGTGAAAGTTACCTTGCTTGTGGAAGCCTCGTTTGGCGATGCGCTGGGCGTTCTCGCCGTTACCACGCTGCTCGACGTTGCCGCCGGAGGCACCGCTTCGGCCAAGATGGCCGCGTGGGCTCTCGTTTCAAGCGTCATCCTGGCGGTCGCGTCAGGGATACTGCTGGGCATTCTGTGGTCGTATCTCCTGCCGTTTCTTTCGGAGGAACGCTTCTGGCATGTGCTGACGTTCGCGGCGGTCCTCTTGCTCTATTCCGGCGTTCACGCCGTTCACGGCAACGATCTCGTCTCCGTGCTGGTCTTTGGCCTGACGCTTTCGAATTACCCGGCGGCGCAGAAGCGCATCCGGTTTCTCGAATCGGGCGGACGGCCGGATTGGTTTACGGAAATGCCGGTGAAAACGGCCGACGGCGAGACGCCGACGCAGCAGCACGGCCAAATGCTCACGTTTCACGGCGAGCTGGCCTTTCTCATCCGCACGTTTTTCTTTGTTTTGTTGGGAGCGCTCGTGGAGTTCGGCGGACTGCGCAACTACGCCGCGCTGGCGTTGGGATGTTTCGCTGCGATTTTGGTTGCTCGCTGGTTTGCGGTACAGGCGGGCCGCTTCGCCTGGCGCGGGTTCAGCGGTCAAGAGCGCGAGGTGATGATTTGGTTTCTGCCGCGAGGATTGATCACGGCGGTGCTGGGCATTGACGTCGTCGAAGCGCGCGGCACGCCATTCGAGTTTTTGCCTTCGCTGGCGTTCGCCGTCATTCTGATTACAAATGTGGCTCTTTTGGTCGGGACGCTTCGCGCGCGCCAGCTCTTCCCGGAGCCGCTACCGGCAACGCCCGCGGCTGTCGAGCAGACTTCCGATTTCAGCTAAACAGCTTGCGGAACGCGACGAACAAAAAGCCGGAGAGCACCATGGCGGCCGGCAGCGTCAGCACCCATGCCAGCGCCAAATTCCGGACCGTCGACCATTGCAGTCCCGAACGATTGGACATCATGGTTCCCGCCACACCCGAAGATAAGACGTGCGTGGTACTGACGGGCAAGCCCAAACCGTCGGCAGCGCCGATGGTGGCCATGGCCGTGATTTCCGCCGCCGCGCCTTGTCCATAGGTGAGGTGGTTCTTGCCAATCTTTTCGCCGACGGTCACCACGATGCGCTTCCATCCCACCATGGTGCCGAGACCCAGCGCGAGCGCCACGGCCACCTTGACCCAGAGGGGGATGAATCGCGTCGACGTGTCGATGTGCTTCTTGTAATTCTTCAACACCTCAACGTCGCCAGCCGCCATTTGCGGCGTGCCAGACTTTTGCATAATCCGCAGCGCTTCGCTGACCAGGTACATATCGTTCCGGAGGTTGGGTACTTGCGCGTTCGGGACCTTGGAGAGTTGCTTGAAGATCGCCAGTTCCGTGCCGATGCCGTTCACGACCTCGCGCAGAGCGAGCATCGTGTTGGGCTTGAAGTCTTTGGTGCGGATGTATTCCGTGACGTCATCGCGCGGATCCGCCACGACGGCGCCGCTGGTCACGTACTTATTCAGGGTTTCGGCGGTCTGCGCGGACACGGCAATGAAGTCCTGCGATTGCTGGGCGGTTACGGCGTGGTTCAGGGCGTAGGTCGTGGGCACGGTGCCGATGAGGATGAGCATGATCAAGCCCATACCCTTTTGGCCGTCATTCGAACCGTGGAAGAAGCTGACGCCGGTGCAGGTAAAAACGAGCAGGGCGCGGATCCAGAACGGCGGCGGCTCAGTTCCTTTCGGAGCTTCATAGAGCCTCTTGTCCTTGATGATGGCCTTCATGAAGAGAAACAGCCCCGATGCGAGAATGAATCCAAAGATGGGCGAGAGCAGGAGCGACTTTCCAATTCCAATCGCTTGCCCCCAATCGACGCCGCTGGTGCCAGACCTCGCTTGCATGAGCTGGTTGGCGATACCGACGCCGATCACCGAGCCGATCAAGGTGTGCGAGCTCGACGCCGGCAGTCCAAGCCACCAAGTGCCCAGATTCCAAAGAATCGCAGCGACGAGCAGCGCAAAGACCATGGCGAATCCCGCGCCGCTCCCGACTTGCAAAATCAGTTCGACGGGCAGCAGGGAAATGATCGTGAAGGCTACCACGCCGGTCGAGGTGACCACGCCGGCGAAATTCCAGAGGCCGCTCCAGACCACCGCGACGTGCGGCTCCATGGAATGCGTGTAGATCACGGTCGCCACGGCGTTTGCCGTGTCGTGAAACCCGTTCACAAACTCGAAGCCCAAGGCCACAAAGAGCGCGGTGCCCAAGAGAAAGTAAGGCCTCACCGAGCCCAGGTGCAGGTCTCCCAAATCGTGAGCCAGGCTGTAACCGATGAAGGCCACGCCGACGATGAGGACCACGCCAAAGATCAGCATGCCGATTTGGCCCGGTCCTTTATTCAGCTTTTCGGCTAAGGCGCTGGATACCGGTGTGGGAGTGGTGGTTGCTGTGGCGGACATAGTTCTCCTGCCTCCATTTCCATGGAGCCAGCCTGGGGTCAAGGTGCTGGCGTTTGGCGAAGAGGGTTATATGGAAGTTTTGTTACGGATGGATGAAGGTTTCGTGCGAGATCGTTCATATTGAGGCAGATCGGGGCACATTGGGGCGAAAACGTGGCGGGGATTTTTGGAGGAAGGCAGGCTCCGGCTACTCTTGCGAAACAGACAGAGACAAGAGGCTGGAAGCCGACGGCGGAATTAGCTACAAGTGAATTCAGGCCTAAGCGGTGCGCCTAAGTCCTGTAAAGCCAGGCGTGACCGGGGTTTTCCGAGGAGGCTGTATGAAGATGAGCTACTTGCTGGCGTCAGCGGCGGCGTTGTTTATGGCGTTTCCAGCCGCGGCCAAGGAGCCCCAGACGGGCACGATCGTCTCGGAAAGTTCGGTGGCGTGCGGATCGCAGGTGAAGAATAAAAAGGAAACCGCCCAAGTGCTTTGCCAGGAATATGTCATTCGGACGGCAACCACTGAATACCATGTCCGGCAGGAAAAGCACGCGGACCAGGAGCTGATTCCGGTCAACACGGGCGTCGAGTTCACGCTGGACAAAGACAGGATGAAATTCCACGCGAACGGCAAAAAGTATGAGTATTTGGTGGTTTCCGAAACAGCCGCGCCGACGCCAAAGCCCTAGTCGACAACGGTTCGCTACCTCGTAGACCTAATTAGTGCGCGGACTGTTCGACCAGCCCGCGATCCTTCAGCATGGGTTCCACGCTCGGTTCTTTGCCGCGCCACGCCGCATACATTTTAGCCAGGTCCTCGGTATTGCCGCGCGACAAAACCATCTTTCGGAAGCGGTCGCCGTTGGCGCGTGTCAGTCCGTCGTGGTCCTCAAACCATTGGTAGGCGTCGTCATCGAGCATCTCCGCCCAGAGATAGGCGTAATAGCCCGCGGAGTAGTCGTTGCCCCAGATGTGCATGAAGTAGCTCGATCGGTAGCGAGGCGGCACAGCGTGGATCAGCAAGTGAGTTTTCTCGAGCGCCTGCTTTTCGAATGCATCGGGATGCTGGAGCGGCGCGCTTGCCGGCAGCGTGTGCCATTGCATATCGAGTTCCGCCGCCGCGACCAATTCCGTGAGCGCGTACCCCTGATTGAACGTCGCCGCTTTCCTGATTTTGGCCACTAGATCCGCCGGCATGGGCGCGCCCGTCTTGTAATGCTTGGCGTAATGCGCAAAGACTTCGGGGTAAAGCGCCCAGTGTTCGTTGAACTGCGAGGGGAACTCGACGAAATCGCGCGCGGTGGCCGTGCCGGAGAGGCTCGGGTATTCCGTATTTGCGAACATGCCGTTCAACGCGTGGCCAAACTCGTGGAACATCGTCGTCACGTCCGTAAAGCTGATGAGGGCAGGCTCGCCGGGCGCGGGCTTCGGCAGGTTGGCCACGTTGTAAACGACGGGCAGCATGCCCAGCAGCTTCGACTGGGTCACCATGCTGTCCATCCAAGCGCCGCCGTTCTTGTTGTCGCGCTTGAAATAATCGCAATAGAAGAGCGCGAGCGGCTTGCCGTCCGCGTCGGAAACCTCGAAGACGCGAACATCGGGCTGGTAAACGGGGATATCCTTGCGCTCCTTGAACGTGATTCCGTAGAGCTGGTGCGCGGCATAAAACACGCCGTTCTCGAGCACGTTGTTCAGCTCGAAGTACGGTTTCACATCCGCGTCGTTCAAGTCGTACTTCGCCTTGCGCACTTGCTCCGAATAAAAGTTCCAGTCCCACGGCTCGAGCTTGAAGCCGCCCTTCTGCGCGTCGATGAGGTCCTGAATGTCTTTCGCCTCATGCGCTGCTTTGGCGGTGGCGCCCGGGACCAGCGCATCCATGAATTTCAAAGCAGCCTCGGGAGTTTTCGCCATCTGGTCTCCGAGCTTCCATGCGGCGTGGTTCGGATAGCCGAGCAGTTGCGCGCGCTTTGCGCGAAGCTGCGCCATGCGCGCGATGGTGTCGCGCGTATCGTTGGCGTCTCCGCGTTCGGCGCGGTTCCAGGATTTTTCAAAGAGCGCTTCGCGAGTGGCGCGAACGCTGAGCGAGGCGAGGTCGGGCTGCTGCGTCGTGTTCTGGAGCGAAAGTAAGTATCCCTGCTTCTTACGGCCCTCGGCGGCCTGCGCGGCGGCGGCCAATTGCGCATCGCTCAAGCCGGCAAGCGCGCTCTTGTCCGTGGTGAAGTACGCGCCTTCTTTTGCGGCGGCAAGCAACTTGGTCGAAAAATCGTTTGAAAGCGTGGAAAGTTCCTCGTTCAGCTTTTTCAGCTCGGCTTTATCGGCATCGGAGAGATTAGCGCCCGAGCGCACGAACCCGTCGTAGGTGACCTTCAGCAGCCGACGCGATTCCGGTTCGAGCTGGAGCGACTCGCGCTCTTTGTAGACGGTGGAGACTCGCGCGAATAATTTCGGATTCAAGTAGATGGCGTCAAAGTGCGCGGCGAGCTTGGGCGCCTCGTCGGCTTGCACTTTTTGAAGCGCGTCGTCGATATTCGCTCCGGTGACAGCATTGAACGTGTTCATCACCCGTTGCAACAGTTGCCCCGTCTTTTCCATCGCAACAATCGTGTTCTCGAAGGACGGCGCGGCGGGATTGTCGGCAATGGCCTGAACTTCCTTCAGCTCTTCCACCATACCGACCTCGATGGCGGGCTGGTAGTCCTCATCCTTGATCTTGTCAAAAGGAGGCGCCTGGAACGGCAGGGTACTTGGCGCATAGAACGGGTTGGAGGGACCGAACTTCTCGTCGGCGCCGGTGGATGGCGTGTACATCGCGCCGAGTGCGATCGCCCCAGTCGTGATGATCGTAGTCATGAGCTTCAGCATAGCCTTCCCTTCGAGAGTGTGACACGGTCCCAAAATCGCGAGTTATACGACGTGGTGGTTTGCTTTCCTGGCCGCTTTTTTCTGGGCCTTCAGGTACTTCTTCGCGGCTTTGCGCTGTTGCTTCAAGGCCTTCTTCATCAGCTTGCGTTGTTGTTTGGCCACTTTTTTGGCCTCAATCTGCGTGCGGCGGCCATACTCAGCACCCGTCATGCCTTCCTGGGCTCTTGCGCGCATCGGCCACGCAACGCCCAGCATCAGCAGCAAAGCGAGAAGCGGGATCCGTTTCAACGGGGAGTTCCTTCTTAAATCCAAATTCGGCCTCCAGTTTACACCAGCGGAGCGCATTCCCGGCTGAGCGCTCCAATTTTTGTCCAAACCGCTCTGGCCAGTGCCGATAGCCTGTCACGTACCATGAGAAGGATGCCCTGGCGGCTTGCTTTGCTGCCTCAAAACACGCGGCCAAGCTGGAAGAACCACTTGTGATGGCCTGAGTCGCCCTCACTTGCGCCCAGGAATAGCGGACCGATCGCCGTCTCAGCGAGAATGCCCGCAGCAAAATCGTTCGGGAATTTGGTCTCGACAGGCGAGCCGTACATTCTCGCGAATTCGTACGATCCGATCACGAAGACCCGCTTCCCAACCAGCGGGGGCAGAGTCCACAGGTCGTGCAAATAGCCGCCGCGGAACAAGTAATACTGGTTTCCTTGCAGCTCGTTCAAGCCGTAAGCACTCAAGGTTAGCGGTCCGCCCAGGAAGAATTGCGGAATCCCCGTGTTCGAATAGCCGAAGGTCGTTCCGCCTTCGCCGTAAGCGAACACGGAACCGAGCGCCGACACCGGTTGGAAATATTCGAGATTCGATTGCAGCGACGGAAACGCGCTCGTGGCGCCGGGGCTGGTATCGTACCAACGGAAAGTCGTCTCGGATCGCACGCCGCGCCGGGGAATGACGGGACTGTCCGTGTGGTCGTACAAGTAGTGCAACTTCGCGGCTCCCACGCGGCCGGTGACGGGATTGAAGACGGGTGTACCGAGCCGCAGGTCCGCGTCGAGATAGCCTTCTTCGTAGCCGAAGCGCAACTCGCTGAAGCGATCGAAGGCATAGCCCACGTCCAGCCCAATGTCAGCCTGACCCATCTTGTAATCCGCCAAGGCATTGCCCTTCTCATAGATTTTGAAGACGCGCGTGCTCGCCACTCCATTCGGAGCGATGAACCACTTGCTGAGCGGCGTGATTGGACGGTACAGCTCGCTGTGCAGGCCGTAGGTGTTGCCAAACAAAATGTCGGTTCGCCACTCGGAGCGGAAACCCGCCACGTCCAGGAACGTGAGCCGCGCTCCCATCGTAAAGCCCACTTCTTCGCTGGCCGAACCGTCGACCTCAAATCCCGGTTGCAGCGTGGGCGGCGCATAGTTTTTCTCGCTGACCATAACTTGCAAACCGACCTGACCATCGCGCTCGACATAGCGGAATCCCGCCGTGTCGTAGCGTCCCAGTCCCGTCAGCCGCGTCAGACGCTGGTCCAGGTTCGCGATGTTGAGCGGCTTGCCGGCGAGCGGCGCCAGGAAATGTTCGATATTTTCGCGTTGCTGCGTCGTGTCCGCGCCTTCCACTTGAATGAATTGCGGCGGAGGCATCTGCGTTTTCATGCGCGCATCGCGCTCCTGCATGTACGCCCGCCAGTCCGCATCGCTCAGGGCAAACTTATCGAGTAGTGGGGCTTTGCTCTTGGCTGCGTCATATCCCTTTTGCATGATGGGGTCGTGTTGCGTGTAATCCGTCGAGGAGTAGCCGCCCAGCGGAACGCTGATCACCGCGTCCGCGCGTTCCAGTCCGCGCATTTCGCTCTCCGCGACCACGACGCGAACGGATTGATCCAGCACACTGAAGAGGGACTTGATGTCTTTTGCTTCTTCGGGCGCGGTCTCCAGGTGCACGGCAATCACAATGTCCGCGCCCATCGCTTTCACGACATCGGTCGGCAGGTTGTTCACCAAACCGCCGTCCACTAGCACGCGGTCTTTGTCGAACACCGGCTTGAACGCGCCGGGAATCGACATGGTCGAGCGCAGAGCTTCGGCGAGCGAGCCTTTCTGAAACACCACTTCTTTTCCGGTTACGAGATCCGTCGCCACGCAGCGAAACGGAGTCGGCAGATTCTCGAATGATTGCAGGGCGTAATACGGCAACGTGATTCGATCGATGAGGAGCCCTATCTGTTGGCCGGAGTTCAATCCGCTTGGCAACGAAGGGCCGTTCTTTAGTCCGATCAGAAGAGAATTTGGATAGGCGCGCTGATCTTCTTTTCTGCGGTAGGAGAGATCCTCGTAAGGTGTCGTGTCGCCAAGAAACCTGTTCCAATCCACGCCATCGATGAGTTTCTTCAACTCGGCGGGCGACATTCCCGCGGCATAGAAGCCGCCGACAAGTCCGCCCATGCTCGTCCCCGCGACGTAGTCCACAGGAATGTGGTGCTCCTCGAACCATTCGAGCACGCCGATGTGCGCCAATCCGAGAGCGCCTCCGCCTTCGAGCGCCACGCCAATACGCGGGCGCGTTCGCGGTTGGTCTTGCGCGTTTGTCGCGGCCGACGTTGCTGCCGGCACAGGCACGTGCGATTCCTGGGCGAGCGCAGAGTAGGGAATGGACAGGAGCAGAAAGCAGAGGAGTGTGCGAAGCATGTAATCGCCTCCTGGGCCAGAGTAAGACCGTTACCGGCCAGGTACAAGCAGACAGGTAGCGAGTTTGACCTCGCGGTACGTTCGTTCTCTTGCCGCAACCCTTTCGCGGACTTAGGGTTATAAGATATCGGGAAGAACCGCCCGCGATGCGGGAGGTTCGCGTGTGCCCCTGGCTAGGTCGCTGAAAAAGCGTAACTTAGGGCCGGGAACTAACGTCTCACAACTGGGGCATAAGAGTCAGGAGGACGCTATGCCGAACATCGTATCCCCTCCCGGAGGGTCTACCTCCGCTGATCCGCCCACTTCTCGAATAAGCGCTCTGGTACTGATGTTTAGGATTATTCGCTGGACAGTCTACGGCTGCGCACTGATTGTCTTGATTCTTTTGCTTCACAAGGCCACGCCGCCTCCCGTTGCGGCCACCCCTGAGGCCGCCGCTCGCGCCGAACAAAAGGTGCAAGCCGTCCAGCAAGCAGCTGCGCAAGGGCAGCCAGCTACGCTGCGCATGGATGAAACCGAGCTGAACTCTTACCTCGCCTCGCACTTGGATTTGCCGGCGAACAAAGTGGCAGGCGCAAAAGCCGCTGCGGTGCCCGCCGATGCTTCCGACGGAACGCAGAGTGACGACACGCCTTCGGCAAACGATGTCGACCAGATGCGCTCGAACGTGGAAGACGTCAAGGTGCAACTGATCGGCGACCGCGTTCGCGCTTACGTCGTGTTCAATGTGCATGGCAAGGACATGACCTTGCAGCTCGAGGGCAGACTCGGAGCCGACAATGGCTTTTTGAACTTTGAGCCGGTGAGCGGCCAGATCGGCGCGCTGCCTATTCCGCAGTCCACGCTGGAGGCGGCGGTGCGCAAAATGATGGACTCGCCTGAGAATCGCGAGAAGCTACGGCTACCCTCGGACATTTCGGACTTACATATCGAGAACGGGGAAGTCGTCGCGCAATTCCAGTGAGCCGTGCGCCTTCCGCCGTCCGCGCGAATCTCGAGTAGATCCGCTTAGAGCCGCAATCCAAAACGAGCGTGCAATTCGCGTTGGCCAAGCGGCGTCAGGCTCAGCGCCCTGCTATCCAAATCCTCGAGCAGCCACTTTCGTTTCAGCGCCAACTTCAGGAAAGCCGCGCCAAGCGCCCCGCCCACGTGGAAGCGCCGCTCGCTCCAATCCAAGCACGCGCACGCGAAGCGGCGGCGAAGACTTCGCACCGCCGCAAGATCGATGCCCAGCGATTCGAACGCTCTCGCGCCCGCCTGCGTCAGTTCATAGGAATTTTCGCCGCTCGGCGAATTGGCGGTCAGCCAGCGAAGCGCGCTGAAGCGGTCGTGAAGCGATACTCCAACCGTCCCCGCCAGATGATCGTAGCAAGTGCGCGCCGCTCTGAGCCGCGTTGGAGTGTTCGGCACGAATTGGTTTTGCGCGCCTCCCGCGAGCACGCTCAGTCCTTCCAGCACACCCGCGACTTCGGATCCTTCCAAGCTGTAGTAGCGATGCTTGCCCTGCACCAGCACCTTGACCAGCCGCGCGTCCTTCAGCCGGTTCAAATGCACACTCGCGGTGGACGGGCTGATCTCCGCGACAACCGCAAGCTCCGTGCTCGTTCGCGCGTGCCCGTCCATCAAGCAGTAGAGCATCCGTGCGCGCGCCGGTTCGCCGATCGCCCCGGCGATTCCCGAAACCACGACGTCTGTGTGCTGCTTTACATTCATTGTTTGATGATAGACGAAGTGTTGATGCTTCGCAACCGCCAACGTTGTCCCAGCAGTTCTGGCCGCGGCGTTCGGGCGGCCCACACCACTCACAGGAGCGCGAGCGCCATGATTATCTGCTTCATTCGTTACCAGATCGACCCATTCCACCGCGATGAGTTCAAGAAGTACGCTGAGAATTGGGCGCGCATTATTCCGCGCTGCGGCGGCCATCTCGTCGGCTATTTTCTTCCGCACGAGGGCACAAACGATATCGCCTGGGGATTGGTTTCTTTCGATAGCCTTGCGAGCTACGAAGCCTATCGCGCGCGCCTAAAGATGGACAAGGAAGCTCGCATGAACTTTGCCATGGCGCATGGCAACCGCTTTATCCTGCGCGAAGAGCGAACTTTTCTCGAACTCGTTGACGGAACCTTCGATCTTCCTGCGATGCTCGTCTAGGCCAGCACCGCCCGCGCTCAGTGCACATAAAAACCGGTCTTCGACAAAACCACATAATCCTTATTCTTTTTACCGAACGACGACGCCAGCTTAACGTCCAATTTGTGCGGCTTGCCAAGCGCGGCCGTGGCATTCGTGTAGTAGCCCAGCGTGTAGCGCGTCTTTATGCGCTCGATGAGCGCGCGAAACACAGCGTCGAGGTGCGCCACGTCCTGCACGTTAAAAATCTCGCCGCCGGTTTCGTCCGCTACTTTGCGAATGTTGACGAGCCCCGGAATCATGCTGGCGGCAAAGAGCGTTTGCGGCGGGTTGTAACCTGGAATTTTCAAGTTGTAGAGCACGGCGTCCGCGGCAATCGCTTCGGTTACGATGTCGTGCGTGCCCTGCCCGCCCGCGTCGGTGCCCACGTCGTCGCTGATCAAAATAATCACGCGCCGCCCTTTGGGCGGCAGCTTCAAAAGGTATTGCGAAGCCAGAAAAATTCCGTCGTTGATGTTTGTCGCGCCGCCCGCATGAAACGAGTTGATCTGGTTGGCGATCGCGGTCTTGTCCGTCGTGAACGGCTGGCGCATTTGCGCTTCCGTCGAAAACGTGAACAATGCCACCTCGTCATCGGGCTTCAGAGCACTCAGTGCCGTGTTCGCCGCGTCGCGCAATGGTCCCAGAAACGGCCCGATCGAGTCGCTCAGATCCAGCACCAGCGCCACGTTGATCGGCAACGCGTCCCGGCTGAACACGTCGATCTTTTGCTCCACGCCGTCTTCGCGTACCTGAAAATCTTCCTTCTTCAGATCGGACATGATCTGGCCGGCTTTCGTCTTGACGGTCGCGTCCAGCAGCACGAGGTTCACGCCGACGCGGATCATGCTGCCATCCTGGTCTTGCGCGCCAGCCATAGGCGTGCAGGCGCCTACGCCAATCGCCAGCAAACCAAGCATCGTTGCCGCACACGCGGCGCTGCGCCGATTCTTCGACATGTTCATGCTTATATCCTAAGCGATGCGCTTTGTGATGTTGCGGCAAACTTCCGCGTTGCCCGCCGACTGGGCGTGAAGGAACGCTGAAAAGAAGAATAAGGAAGGTTTACGATGGCCTCGTCGTTCGACGGTACGCGACGCCGCATCGATACAGTTTGTCTTTCGTGACTTCGACCACCCAAGCGATTTCCGCCGGAACAAAAATCGCGTTGCCACCCGGCGAGTAGGGAACCGCCACCTCTATCTCCGTCCTCTGGTAATACGGCTTGCGGCTCCGAAAACAGAGTCCGCCTTTGGACATGTCTTCGCATGTCACGATGTCGTCGACAAATCCTGAGCGCCGTATGCACGCCTTATAGCTGACCCTCATTCGCGTATGTTTGCGCCGGTTCTCCGGCTTGACGGGAGGAATCACCACGGGCGGCGCCTGTGCGCCGGCGCTCCCGGACTCCGATGCCCCCGCGGACTCTCCGGAACTCGAAGCAACTTCGATTTCTGCGGAAGAGTCCCCAGCCATTGGAACGTGCACCGACACAGAGTCTTCCATGTCCGTCGTGCTCGTTGCCCCCACAAACGAGGAAGTGGAGCCGCCGTCTTTTGCCACGAACGCCAGTATCGGCTGCTCCTCGGGGACTTCCGCTGGCGCACCTGACGCGCGTCTCCACAGCGTGGAATCGTGGCATTCCTTGCAGTAGCGCACGATTCCCTCATTGATGATCAGCACGTCCGATTCGACATCGCTGTGTTCGACGGTTTCGCGCAGACTGCAACTGCCGCATTCCAGGAGCACGGTTCGCGCCTGCTTCTCTTTCTCGGAAACCGGGGAGAAATCGATTCCCCAGAAGTCGATGTTGGAGGGGTCCACAAACGCCACGCCGTAAGTATAGATTTCTCCTTCGGAACCGATCCGGCCGACAACGCGCACCACGGCTTCCTTGTTCGTATCCAGATAGCGAAGGATGATCTCTTGCTCGGCGGAAAGCTTATAGGTAGAGAGAATGCCCGCGCCATGGCGGCTCAGGAGGACGGTCTTCGTCATTTCCGAAAAACCCTTGCCGTCCATGTCGCTTCCGGTCAAAAGGACAGCGAGTTCCTTCGGAATACGGCTACTTCGGCGCAGATGCTCGTAAGACACGTTCTACACTCTTAGAGGGAAGCACTAACTAAAACCAAGGTTAACCGGAAGCTTGGCGGCCCACCCCAGAATTTGCACCTGTGGTTCCACCGGCGCAACCAACTGCCCGCAAATCCTCTGGCATCACCCGATCGGGTAAAAATTGAGGTATGACCGCGAAACAACGTCAAAAAGGGTGTAACGTATCGCTACTGAAGTTCACTAACCTTGGGGTTTCCTAAAAGCTATGCCAGACGACATCGGCGCCTCAAAAGTGCCCGAACCTCAGAAGCCTCCGCTGCCACCTTCGATCGCTGCGGTGCTCGACGAGGAGCTCCAGCAGATCAAAACGTCCCGTAAGCTGCGCCTGGATCCAGGTCCGCAGCGCCCCGCCGCGCAAAAGAGCCTTATCGGCCTTGCATTTTCGGGTGGGGGCATCCGCAGCGCCACCTTCAACTTGGGCGTTCTGCAAGCCCTTGCGAAGAGAAATCTTCTCCGCTCCATCGACTACGTCTCCACCGTTTCCGGTGGGGGCTACATCGGCGGCTGGTTGATGGGTTGGATGCACCATCAAGAACTCGGCATACGCGACATTGAAAGCCGCCTCTCAACGCCGCCGTCGATGCCGGGGCAGGCCGGCGACCTGCCCGAAATCCACTTCCTCCGCGATTACAGCAACTATCTCACTCCGCGCAAAGGCCTGTTTGGCGGCGACTTCTTGGCGTTTCTCGCCAGCTATCTGCGCAATACCTTCCTGAACCAAATTATTCTTGTGCTGGCGCTTCTTTCTCTGCTCCTCGTCCCTCGATCCATTCTTTACTTGCTTCACCTTCTCGAAGACTGTGAACAAAATCTTCAGGGGACCGTTTCCTGCACGCTCCAGCCCTTCATGCAATCGCAGTATTTTGCGCTTGCGTGTGGTTTTTTCTTCGGCCTCGTCGCCATCATCTTCATCGGCTTGAATCTAGAAACGGTCGATCCGCGCAAAGGGAAAAGAAACTTTTGGTTTGCCTATCCCGCGGCGGTCCACGCTTTGATCATCGTTCCGTTGATTTTTTCTTCGGCGTTCATCGCCTACGCATTCAGCCAGCTTTTTATGCAATGGGGCATTATCGACCACCCCGCGTTTTACGCCCCATTCCTGGGATTCGTGCTCTATTTCGGTATGTGGGCGATCGCGTGTGCCGTGCGTTTCTTCTTCCGCCTCGCCAGACGGCATAGCGGGACAGGCGGTCCCGCCATTGGCTGGATACTCTTGACGGCCGCGGCTACGGGTTTGCTGATTGGCTACCTCTTCGTTCCCTACGCCCACATCCTCATTCCCAATCTGCCCGAGGGAGATAAGCCCTATTCGAATTGGCACGTCATGACCTTCGGTGCGCCTGTGGCCATCGGCCTAATGTTGCTTGCCGGCGTGATTCACATCGGTTTCATGGGGCGCTCCATGGGAGACCCCCACCGCGAATGGTGGGGCAGGCTCGGCGGATGGCTGATGCTCGCCGCCTTTCTGTGGCTCTCTCTCTTTCTGATCTCCATCTACTTTCCGCCGGAGCTCGAGCGCCTTCTCCATTGGGAGGCCCACCGAACCGGGCATCCGGTCACCGCGTCCGGGGTCGCCGTATGGATCCTCTCCACGGCCTATGGAGTTTTCTTTGGCAAGAGCGGAAAAACCAGCAAGTGGGATCCCGACGCCCCATTCACCAAGAAACTTATGGCTCTCGCGGCGAAGCTTTCACCATACATTTTCATTCTAGGAGTTCTTCTCGGACTCTCTCTTTTCGATGCCTACCTTGCGAGTTGGCTCAAGCACCTCACTCCGTCTCCCTTTGCGGCGCCGAGTCCGTTCGCTTACGACGCTCGCGTCCCGCTCCTCTGTCTGATCTTTTTCGCCGCCGCGTTGTTCGTTTCCTGGCGGGTCGATATCAACGAGTTCTCGATTCACTATCTCTATCGCAATCGTCTTGTCCGGTGCTATTTGGGCGCTTCCGTCCCCGGCAGAAATGCTCAGCCGTTCACCGGATTCTCGGAAGAGGACAATCTCGCCCTCGGCAAGCTGAAGATTCCCGCGGGCTCGACCGATCCAAAAGACGGCCGTCCTCTGCCGATACTCAACACCAGCCTGAATGTGGTTCGCGGCGAGGAGTTGGCCCTGCAAGCGCGAAAGGCGCGCTCGTTCGCGTTGACACCGACGTATAGCGGATTTACCCGCGTGCCTCCCTCCAGCCGCGATTGGGATGCCGCGTATGGCCCGACCGAAAAGCTCGCCTGCAAGCTGCCTGGTTTTAAGGATGGTGCGACGCTGGGCACCGCCGTAGCCATTTCCGGCGCTGCGGCCAGCCCGAACATGGGTTTTTATTCGGAACCCGGTCTGGCTTTTCTCATGACACTTTTCGACGTTCGTCTGGGCTGGTGGGTCGGCAATCCACTGCGCGATGGCTGGGAGAAGGGAAGTCCGAGCGTCGGATTCCTTTGCTTATTGCAAGAACTTCTCGGCACCGCGAGTGACGAGAGTAAGTACGTCTACCTCTCCGACGGCGGCCATTTCGAAAATCTCGCCATCTACGAGCTCGTACGCCGCCGCTGCAAGCTCATCATCGCCGGCGACGCGTCTTGCGATTCGGCCTACGCCTTCGGCGATCTGCACAACGCTATCGAACGTTGTCGAACCGATTTCGGCGTGGAGATCACGGTCGATGGCCTCCAGGAACTTATGCCCAAGCCCAGCTCCTCGGACCCGGGCACGGTCAGATCGGGAGCGCATTTCGCCGTGGGAAAAATTCGCTACAACCCCAACTTTCCGGAAGAAGACGGCACGATCATCTATCTCAAGCCCGCACTCGTCGGGGGCGACCCCCAAGATGTTCTCGCGTACGTTCAGAACGACAAATCTTTCCCGCACGACACCACCGCGGATCAGTGGTTCGACGAGAATCGCTTCGAAAGCTACCGCGCTCTCGGCGAGGCCACCGGCGCTGCCGCTGCCGAAGAAATCGCCTCCGAGACGCGCCGCATCCTTGGCTGAATCGCGTGAAACTCGCGTTTCATTCGTGGTGTGGAACTAACAACTCTCAGGTGAGGTGAAGAGACGAAGTTGCTTCGCCGGATCACTCGTGCCGGAGAGCGACGAGCGGATCGATACGTGTCGCGCGATACGCCGGAATCCAGCATGCGAACAGTGCAATCGCCGTGAGTATAAGAATCACAATCGCAAACGTAATCGGATCGGTTGGCTTGATGCCGAGAAACAGGCTGCCCATCACGCGCGTCCCGGCGAGCGCCGCGACGAATCCCAACCCTAGCCCGGTGCCTACAACGCCAAGTCCTTGCCGCAGAACCATGCGCAAAATATCGCGCGGCGAAGCGCCCATCGCCATGCGAATCCCGATCTCCTGCGTTCGTTGTACCGCGGCATAGGAAATCACGCTATAGATTCCAACCACGGCGAGAATCAAGCCCAGCAATCCCATCACGGCGGTCAGCTGCGCCCCAAAACGGAAAAAGAAGAAGCCATTCGCGCCTTGCAGCGACTGCGTCATCGTTTGCACTTGCGTGATGGGAAGATCGGGAGCCAGGTCGCGGATTTGCGATTCAATTTGCAACGCCATCGTTTCTGGGGGCACCGAGGTGCGCACGTGAATCGTTCGCAGCGTCATATAGCTTTGGTCGAACGGCAAATAGAAAAATGGCCGCGGATCTTCCGATACGCTCTGATACTTTCCGTCCTGAACGATTCCCACAACGCCGATGAAAGGTCCGGTAGCGCCCTTGATGCTGAACCGCTTTCCGAGAACGTCTTCGCCCGGCCAGAATTTTTGCGCCATGAACTGGTTGATGATGGCTACTGGGGGCGCTTTCTCTCCGTCGGTTTCGGCAAATCTCCGGCCGCGTAGCAGAGGAATCTGCAGCGTCTCGATGTAGCCCGGCGTCACCATGTCATAGCCGACTTCGGAAGGCTGCTGGCCCGGTTCCACAGGATGGCTTTCGATCCAGATCCGGTCGTCTGAGCTGATATAGCCCAGCGGAGTCGTAAAAGCTTGCGCGACGGATTCCACCCCCGGGAGCGCTTTGATGCGAGTATTCACGTCGCGGAAAAATTCTCGCCCGCGTATTTCCTGGTAGCCGACCTGTTCCACGTCCACGGAAAGATTAAGGACATGATCGGGATTGAAGCCCAGGTTGATTTTTTCGGCTTTGCCAAGGCTGCGCATAAAGAGGCCGGCCACAATCAAAAGCACAAACGATCCCGCCACTTGCGCCACCACCAGCGAGTTTCTCGCAAATTGCCGACGCGGCCCTGAGGACGATCCGCGCCCGCCCTCATGCAAAACCAAGATGACGTTGGTTCGCGCCGCGCGCAGCGCTGGCATGATGCCGACGATTAGTCCTGTCACAAGGACCGTCGCAAGAGCAAACAGATAGACCGTGGTGTCCGGCCGGAAATCGAACTGGATCGGCAAATCGGTGCCAAGCCGCAAGGAACCGAGAATTCCCGCGGCCCAGGAGCCAAGGAACAAGCCGGCGCCGCCGCCGAGAAATGCAAGCAGCAAACTTTCCGTTAGGTATTGGCGAACGAGCCGCCCCTGCCCGGCGCCGAGCGCGGCGCGAATGGCCATCTCTCTCTGGCGCACGGTTGCGCGCACCAGCAAAACGTTTGCGATGTTGAAGCACGCAACCAGCAAAACCAATCCTGCCATTGCCATGAACGCAACCGCCGCCAGTGGCACCGGATTCTCCGGGTCGGGATCAGGCCTGGCCAATTTCTCGGGATAAAGTTGGACGGAAATGCCTTTCTCCGAGTCTGGATGCTGCTCGGCGATGCGTTGAGCGACGACATTGAGGGTAGATTGGGCCTGTCTCAGGCTCACACCCGGCTTGAGTCTGCCCATGAGGGTCAGAGTACGAGAGCCGCGGCTGGTCCAAATCTTTTGAATCGGAGCGTCGGGGTCCTCGTTCGGCTCGGCGCTGAAGGGAATGTAGGCGTCCATATCAAGGACCGAATACGTGCCGTGAAAGTCTTGAGGTACCACGCCGACAACGGTGAATGGCAATTCGTTCAGCTGCACTTTTTTGCCGACAACATTTGGGTCTCCATCAAATTTCTTGCGCCAGTAGGAATAGCCCAAAACTATGATGGGGTCGGCGCCGGGTGTGCGGCCCTCGGAGGGAAGAATCAGACGTCCGTAGGCTGGCTTGATGCCGAGGGCTGAGAAATAGTTACTGGAAACCCGGCTGATGATGCAGTGATCGGCGCTCTTATCGACAGAAACGGAGGCAAGAGTGACGCGGTACGCAAAGAGATCGCTGAAGGAATCAGTCTGATCGCGCAGGTCCTCGTAATCAGGATAAGAAAATCGGGAAGTGCCGGGAACCGCGGCTTGATGCAAGGCAAGAACCGTAATCTCTTCAGGATGTGGGACGGGAAGGGGACGAAGGAGAAAACCGTTGATCACGCTGAAAAGAGTGGTGTTAACGGCCATGCCCAAGGCAAGCGTCACGATGCCAATGATGGCGAAGCCGGGATTCTTGGTGAGGGTGCGAAAGGCGTATTGGACGTCTCTCCAAAGATTTAGCATCCGCGTCCCTCCAACTTGCTGATCGGAAGTATGACGCATCTCGATTGCCGCTTCTATTGCATGTGCAAACTATTGATGCCTTGAACTTTATGTTGCGCTCGACTCCGTTATTGAGGCCGCGTCTGTCCGATAATGGGAATTTCGGTCTCGCTAACGGACAATCGTTTGCGAACAAAGGAGTTAACGACGACCCTTGTGGGGGCGCGCGCATTCAACCGATAAGTTAAACACGCAGCACTCGGTCAATAACGGAGCGGTCCATTCGTTACATGAATGGCAGGTCAGCGCTTGGGGGATTTGCGGGATTGGGCAAACTTGGCGGATTGTTCACGGAAGACCCTGAGCGTTCGCTCCATATAATCGTCGATGAGAGCGAGCTCAGAGGTGGAGTAGGTGGAGGCCAGGTTCATCATACCTTCGGCAAGTCCTTCGTAGAGGCGGCCGACGCGGTTGAGGGCGTCGGGGCGGGGCCGGACAAAGACTTTGCGGCGGTCGGCAAGATCGCGAATCCGTTCGACGAGGCCGGCTTTCTCGAGGCGGTCCAGGATTCCCGTGACGGCGCCGGTGGTGAAGCCGGTGGCGCGGGCGAGCTGACCGGCGGTGAGGTCATCCTGCGCATAACGGGACATGAGTTCGAAGCATCTTGTATCAGTGACATTCAATCCTAGCTTGTTGGCAATCGCCTGGTGAAAAAAAACGGAGACAGTGCCCAGTTCGCGGCCGAGGTCCATGGCGACCCTTTGAACCAGCTTCTTGCGCTTGCGCAGCGGGGCAGAGAGGCTCATTTTATCTTGACACCTAAGTATCTCACAAACTAAGATATTTAGCGACGGAAAGAGTTTAGCCGAGCACCGGGACGCCGCAAACTCCCCCAGAGCGGATCCGGCAACGAGCAGCGGAATCCACGGCAAGCATCCAGCGCGTCTTCGTCTGTAAGGACGCGGAACGGCGAAGCAGGGTAGAATGAAAAACAGAAAAAGCCGCTTGGCCTGTAATCTTTCCCCTTGCACCTGCGTAACTGCTTGTGTGGGCCGAGTTGCGCGGAGAAGAGAACTTTGATGGCAGCAACAGAAATTCACGCAAGACCAGACCTCGATTCGCTGAGAATCCAGGAGAGCCACCGTTCGGGAGGCCGCACGGGGAAATTTTTCGGCTACGCGTCGGCCGTGCTCGGGCTGATCGTCATTATCGGGGGGCTGGCATTTGCGTTTCGCAACCAGACTCCGGTCGTGGAAGTCGTCGAGGCACAAAAACCCACGGATGGCGGCCGCGAGGCCATTCTGAACGCATCCGGCTACGTCACACCGCGGCGGAGAGCCACCATTGCGGCCAAGATTACTGGGCGTGTCACGGGCGTTTTCTTCGACGAGGGCACACACGTACATCAAGGCCAGTTGTTGGCCACGCTGGATGAATCGGACGCCAAGCGAGCGCTGGATTCGGCCAAAGCGGACCGTGATGCATCCCAGGCGGCCATCGCGGACCTGCAAGTGCAGCTGCACTTAGCCGAACTCGAGCTGAAACGCGCGCAAGAACTTCGCCAAGCGGGTGTGCAGTCGCAAGAGCAGTTGGACACTTCCAACTCCGCCGCGGACAGCCTGAAAGCCAAGATTGAGCTGGCCAAGGAACAAGTATTGGCCTCCGATGCGCGCATTCGCGAGGCGCAGCAAGTAGTGGACAACTGCGTGATTACCGCGCCGTACGACGGAATCGTGGTCTCGAAGGACGCGCAGGTGGGCGAAATGGTCTCGCCGGTATCCGCGGGCGGCGGGTTCACGCGGACAGGCATCGCGACGATCGTGGACATGAACTCGAACGAGATCGAGGTCGACGTGAACGAGGCCTACATCGCGCGCGTGAAAGACGGACAGAAAGTGATGGCGGTTCTGGATGCGTATCCAAACTGGCAGATTCCAAGCCACGTGCGGACGGTGATCCCGACGGCGGACCGGCAGAAAGCCACCGTAAAGGTGCGCATTTCCTTCGACAAATTGGATCCGCGCATTTTGCCGGACATGGGAATCAAGGTGACGTTCTTGAGCGATCAGCCGACGGCGAAAAAGGGCGCACCGCCGCCGCCGGCCGTGGCTGCGTTGCTTCCGAGCGATGCGCTGCACGATGAAAACGGAAAGAAGATCGTGTTTCTGGTGAAGAACGACAAGCTGGAGCGGCGCGCGGTGGCGGTAGGAAACACCGAAAGCGGTCAAACGGAGATTTTGTCCGGGCTGGTGGCCGGAGATGAAGTGGTCGTGAAAGGGCCTGCCAATCTGCAAGACGGCCAGGCTGTGCAGATCAAGAAATAGGAGCACGGACGATGATTCGAGTCGATGGCCAAGGAAGCGGAAACAGCCTGATTCAGGTGCGCGGGCTTTCGAAGACTTACCGCCGCGGCGGAGAAGAGATCCAGGTTCTGCAGCGGCTCAATCTGGACGTGGACAAGGGCGACTTTGTGGGCTTCATGGGCCCGAGCGGCTCCGGAAAAACTACGCTGCTCAATCTGCTCGGCGGGCTGGACGTGCCGACACATGGCAGCATTACGGTCGCGGGCGACGAGATCACGCATATGTCCGGGAGCAAGCTGACGCAGTGGCGTGCGCGGCACGTGGGATTCATCTTTCAAATGTACAACCTGATCCCGGTGCTGACGGCGTTTCAAAACGTCGAGCTGCCTCTGCTGCTCACAAAGCTTTCCAAAGCAGAGCGGCGCAAGCACGTGGAAGCCGCATTGTCGATGGTGGGCTTGACAGACCGCATGAGTCACTATCCGCGGCAGCTTTCCGGCGGACAAGAGCAGCGCGTGACGATCGCGCGAGCGATTGTCTCGGACCCGACGTTCCTGCTTTGCGACGAGCCCACCGGCGACCTGGACCGCAAAAGCGCGGACGAAATTATGGCGTTGATCGAAGAACTCGTCGGGAAACATGGGAAAACGGTGCTGATGGTGACGCACGATCCGGTGGTGGCGGCGCGAGCGCACACTACTTTGCACCTTGAGAAAGGCGTGTTGGTGGAAGGGGCGAAGGCGGGGCAAAGCGTTCTTGCGGGGGGCGTGGCATGAAGTTCCGCGGGCTGATTTTCGCCAATTTGTTCCGGAAGAAGGTTCGTCTGATTTTGACAGTGGGATCTTTCGCGATTGCGCTGGTCCTATTTACGTTTCTTGCGGTGGTGAATAGCGCGTTCAACCGGGGCGTGGATATCGCAGGCGCGGACAGGCTCGTGGTGGCCAATCGCATCGGATTGATTGAGACATTGCCGATTGCGTACGACGACCAGATCAGGGCGATTCCGGGCGTGAAGTACGTAACGCAGGACCACTGGTTTGGTGGCGTTTACCAGGACGAAAAGAATTTCTTTCCGCAGTTTTCGATCGATCCGGAAAATCACCGTAAGGTGTATCCGGAATTTATTGTGCCCGACGCCCAGTGGAATACCTTCGTAAAAGACCAGCAGGGCGCGATCGCTGGGGCCACCACGGCGAAACGGTTTGGGTGGAAAGTTGGGGATCGCATTCCGATCAAGAACTCGATTTACGGCCCGACAAAAACGTGGGAATTCAACCTGGATGGCATCTATCACACCGAAAAAGCGGACGGCGACCAAAGCCAGTTCTGGTTTCAGTACAAGGATTTTGACGAAAACGTTCCCGATGCGGTCAAGAGCACGGCCGGATGGTACATCCTGAAGCTCGACAGCCCGGACGATGCTGTGCGCGTGGCGAACGCCATTGACACAAAGTTCCGGAACTCCTCTTTCGAGACGAAAACGGAAACGGAGTCGGCGTTTGCGGCTGGTTTTGCGAAGCAATTTGGAAATATCGAATTCCTGATCCTGACGATCGGAAGCGTGGTGTTCTTTACATTGCTGCTGGTGACGGGCAACACGATGGCGATTTCCGTGCGCGAGCGGACGGGCGAGTTGGCAGTTCTGAAGGCCATCGGAGTGACGGATCGCCGCATCCTTTTCCTCGTGCTGGCAGAATCTTGTGTGATCGCGCTCTTCGGAGGGCTGTTAGGGCTGCTGTTGGCGTGGGCGGCAATTCCTGTGATCAGCGTGGCGTTAACCGGCTTGTTGCCGCCTCTCCTGTTGTCGAAGTCGATGCTTTCGCTGGGACTGGTGTTCGCGGTTCTGGTAGGCGTCGCCAGCGGGCTTCTTCCGGGCGTTGGCGCGATGCGCATGCGCGTGGTCAATGCGCTGAGGAGAGTCTGACGTGGCAATACCGATTGTCTATAACATTCGCAGCGTAAGAGCGCGTTGGACTTCGGCGATCGTGGCGGTTCTGGGGATTGCCGGGACGGTTGGAGTCTTTGTAGCCATGCTCTCGCTGGCGCGCGGGTTTCGCGCAACACTGGTGGCTTCGGGCTCGCCGGATAACGCGCTGATCGTGCGCGCGGGCGCTACTTCGGAGATGACGAGTGGCGTAGGGCTCGATGAAGTCAAGGTCATTCAGGATGCGCCAGGAATTGCGCACGCAGCCGACGGTCCGCTGGTGACTCCAGAAGCCGTGCTGATGGCGCCGATCCCGCTTCTTTCCACAGGAACGGACGCCAACGTAGAGCTGCGCGGCGTTTCGCCGAATGTGCTGCAAGTACGCAAACAGGTCAAGATCGTGGAAGGCCGCATGTTCAAGCCAGGCCTCGCTGAAGTGGTGGTAGGGAAAAACGCGAGCAAGACATACTCGGGCTTGACAGTTGGGAAATCGATCACGTTGGGCAGCGTGCGCTTTCAAGTCGTGGGGATTTTTGACGCCGGCGGGAGCGCGTTCGATTCGGAAGTCTGGGGAGACGCGCATCTGCTTGATGGAGCTTATAACCGGCCCGATACTTTTTTTCAGTCAGTCACAGTGCATCTGACTTCGCCGGAGGCGTTAACTCAGCTGAAGGACGCGGTAACGGCGGACCCGCGGCTGAACGTGGATGTGACGCGCGAGATTGATTACTACGCGAAGCAATCCACGGCGATGACCACGCTAATTACGCGGCTCGGCGGCTTCGTGGCGATGATCATGGCGATCGGCGCGGTTTTCGGGGCGCTAAATACAATGTATTCGGCGGTGGCCGATCGCGGCCGCGAAATCGCTACAATGCGGGCGCTGGGTTTCGGAGGGCCTTCGGTTGTTTTTTCCTTCCTGCTGGAGGCGCTGCTGATTTCATTTATCGGCGGCGCTTTGGGCTGCCTCGCGGTGCTCAATTTGAATGGGTTGACGACCAGCACGATCAATTTTCAGACGTTTTCTAATTTGGCGTTTGCCTTCAAGATTACGCCGGATTTGATGGTGATGGGAATTGTGTTCGCGCTGGTGATGGGAGTAATTGGGGGCATCTTCCCGGCGATTCGGGCGGCCCGTTTGCCCGTTGCCACGGCTTTGCGCGAACTTTAATCGAAGTTCTACAAGCCGTGCGGCACCAGCCGGAGAACACGGCAACTTTCCCACTCTCTATTGTTGGCAGTCTCTGCGCCGCGCACTTGAGCTACAATCTCGTCGCTGATGGCCACATGAGTGACGACAAGAAATACAAAGACCTCGGAATGGACCGGTCGATTACTCGACGGGATTTCCTTAACGGAGTTGCGATTACCGCAGGTGCCACACTCGCTGGCGGTGTGATCGCACCGGAAACATCGCTCGCCGCCGGTATTCTTGACGACGACTCCCCAGAAAAATCGCCGAACTACTATCCACCGGCATTGTTGGGACTTCGCGGGAATCACGAGGGAACGTACACGTACGCGCACAAGTTGCGCGACGGCGAGAAGTGGAATGCGGACGGCGCGCCCGCAGACACGGGTGAGAGCTACGATCTGGTTGTGGTAGGCGGCGGGATCAGCGGGCTTGCGGCAGCCTATTTTTATCGCAAGATCGCGGGCAAGGACGCGCGGATTCTGATTCTCGATAATCACGACGACTTTGGGGGCCACGCCAAGCGCAACGAGTTTCGCGCGGGAAACCGCATGGTTCTTAGCTATGGCGGCACGCAGTCGATCGAGAGCCCGGGAAAATACAGCGAAGTGGCGAAGGGCCTGATTCAAGAAATTGGCGTCGAAGTCGAGCGATTTTATAAAGACTACGACCAGACGCTTTACGCCAAGTTGGGCACCGCGGCTTTTTTCGACAAGGAGACTTTTGGCGAGGACCGGCTGCTCACCGGGATGAACACGACGCCGTGGCCGGAGTTTTTGTCGAAGGCTCCGCTATCCGACGTTGCCAAGCGAGACATTGCGCGCGTGTATACGGAGAAAGTCGATTACTTCGCTGGGCTGACCGGCGAAGAGAAACGCGCAAAGCTCGAGAAGGTCAGCTACGCGGATTACTTGACGAAAATCTGCGGTGTGCATGCCGATGCGCTGAAGTTCTTCCAGACATTTCCGCACGATCTTTATGGTGTGGGTATCGACGCGGTGCCTGCGTTAGGCTGCTTCGAATCGGGAGACGACTACAATTCGTTCACCTATCCGGGCTTCGACGGGCTAGGGATTGGCGAACACGAGAAAGAAGAGCCGTATATTTTCCATTTTCCTGACGGGAACGCGTCGATTGCGCGGCTGCTGGTTCGAGCGCTGATTCCGGCAGCGATGCCGGGAAGCACGATGGAAGACGTCGTGACGTCGCGAGCGGACTACAGCAAGCTGGACGTGGAAGGCGCGCCTGTGCGCATTCGGCTGAACACGACCGTGATGCATGTGCAGCACAGCGGCACGGACGCCGCAGCGAAAACGGTGAACATCGCGTACATGCGCGGGAAGAAGCTGCAGTCGGTGAAGGCCAGCCGTTGCGTGCTGGCTTGCTACAACATGATGATTCCGTACCTTTGCCCTGAGTTGCCGGAGAAACAAAAGGAAGCGCTGGCGTATCTGGTGAAAACGCCGCTTGTTTATACTCACGTGGCGCTGCGAAATTGGAGCTCGTTCGCGAAACTGGGCGTGCACCAAATCGTGGCGCCCGGCGGATATCACACGTATACGGCGCTGGATTTTCCGGTGAGCATCGGGAGCTATGCATTTCCGAGCAAGCCGGAAGAGCCGATGGTGCTTTTTATGTTGCGCACGCCGTGCCGGCCGGGGCTGCCGATGCGCGATCAATTTCGCGCGGGACGCATGGAGTTGATGATCACTTCGTTTGAGGATTTCGAGCGCAAGGTGCGCGACCAGTTGGGGAAGATGCTGGGCGGCGCCGGATTCGAACCGGCGCGCGACATCGAAGGCATCACGGTGAATCGTTGGGCCCATGGGTATGCATACAC
>JBAQJX010000059.1:0-11979 GCA_049641765.1 Candidatus Acidiferrum sp. | reverse complement strand
ACTTTGGAGTTGGAATATGGGGCCAAGGGTTGGTGGACGACAGAGGTCTATCTTTCCGGCCAGACCACCCAGAATGACAGCACGGTCTTCACCGGTTTTCGCTGGGAGAATCGCGTCCGTCCTCTGTTGCGCCAGCATTTCATTAACCCATTGCTGTACATGGAATACGAGGACGTCAACGGCGCGGATCGCAGCTTTCTGGAAATCACCGGCCATCACAGTATTTCCGATTTGCTGCTGACCAACGCGCAAGGACGCAGCAAAGTCGAGCGCTCTCTCGAACTCAAAATGATTCTTTCCAGCACCGTGAAAGGCTGGAACATCTCCGAGAATTTCATCGCGGAAAAAAACCTCAGCAATGAGCCCTGGGAATTTGGTTACGCGCTGGGAACCAGCAGGCCTTTGGCCACGAAAGCCAGTCCTCGGCCCTGCTTTTTTTGCCGCGAAAATTTTGCCGCCGGCGCGGAGATGTACGGCGGCTTGGGCGACCGCTACAGTTTCGGCTGGAGGCAAACCTCCCAATATTTGGGGCCCACGGTGAGCTTCGATGTGCCGAAAGGTCCCACCATTACGTTTTCTCCGAGTTTCGGGCTGAACGCCAATAGCGTCGGCGTTCTCTATCGTTTCAAAGTTTCGTACGAAATTCAGCAGATTTTCAGTCGCCTCCACAAGGGAGCGAACTGATGAACGCGAAATCAGCCGCGCTCCGCCGAACTCTTCAGGCGTCCCTACCTACCTTACTTACCTTTCTCTTCGCCGTAGTGGCTTTCGCTGCGGCGGACGGTTCCTGGCTCAAACACGTTCCCGATGCGGATCGCGGTATGAAAAACCCCTATGCGGGGCAGATGGATGCTATCGCCGCGGGCGGAAGAGTCTTTGAAGACCACTGCGCCAAATGCCATGGAGCCGACGCCCAGGGCCGTGGCAAAAAGCCAAGCCTGCGGAGCGCTCGGGTACAGGACGCGACCGACGGCGAAATCTTCTGGCTACTGAAGAACGGGAATCTCGCCAAAGGCATGCCCACCTGGAACAAGTTGCCCGAGGACGTCCGGTGGCAAGTCATCGCCTACGTGAAGAGCTTGGGAAAGAGCGGACTTTTCAGTTATGCCGGCACACCTGCCGCGAGGAATGGGAGATGAGAGCGAACATGCAACGTACGAGTTTGGCGATTTTGTTTTGCGGTATCGGTGCGCTGTTCTTGGCTTGGCCGGTTGGATGCGGTTCTGGGCAAGCGCCTAAATTCGAAACGGATCAGGACGTGACGCCTGCCGAACAGAACATCGGAGAACGCATCTTTGTCGATGCGCGCTTCGCGGAATATTTTGCCGAAAACATGACCGATGTGAATGCTCCCCTTGCGGTGGGAGATCCCGTTGTGGCAACGGTGCAAACCCCGAACGGTCCGCTTCCTGGGCCGTTTGCTGGACAATCCATCAACTGCCGTTCCTGCCATTTCGTCGTGGAGTTTCAAGGCGTCCCGGGCGCGGGCAATCGTACCTATGCCGACTTTACGGATCACAGCCCAATTCCCCGCCTGATCAACGGCTTCACGAAAACGCCCAGAAATTCGATGCACATGGTCGGCTCGATGCAGCCGCACGCCGGCCCGGCGTTTCTGCATTTTGACGGCGAATTCACGGATCCCGCCGATCTCGCCAAGTCCACGCTGACCGGCCGAAATTTCGGCTGGGCTCCCGATCAATACGCGCAGGCCATCGCCCATATCGGGAACGTCATTCGCAACGACAACGGCAACAATACGCCGGCCGCCACCTACGGCTGCGGTCTTTCCTATGCCAAGATTCTGTTGGCCACGGATCCAACCATTCCGACGGACTGTAAGCTTCCTGCTCAGTATCGCCTTGACGTGACGACCGCCAGCGATGAGGCGATTGTCGAGGACATGGCCCAGATGCTCGGCCAGTACCTGGACGGCTTGCTTTTTCAGCAGGACGAAAACGGCCGTTATATCGGCTCGCCGTACGACGTTTTTCTGCGTATCAATCATCTCCCGGTTCAGCCCATCGCCGGCGAAACTCTGCCCCAATACAATCAGCGTCTGCTGGGCTTGCTTCAAAACTTGAACAACCCGATTTTTGTCGATGGCACTTACGGCAGCTTCAAGTACCACGCCCAGCCGTTTGCATTTGGAGCGACCGAGCTTGCGGGACTGAAGATTTTTCTGAAGGTTGCCGTGAACGCCGTCGACGGTTCGCAACACGCGGGAAATTGCGCCGCGTGCCATTTGCCACCGGACTTCACGGATTATAAGTTCCACAATACCGGCGTCTCTCAGGAAGAATATGACGCCGCCAACGGCGCCGGTGCGTTCTCATCGCTCCCGATTCCGACGCAGACGCAACGCATCGCCAATTTCGACGGGTACATGCCCGCTTCCGCGAACCATCCGAATGCTTCGGAAAGATTCCGGCATCCTGCAGTTCAAGGCAATCCCATCTATGCAGATCTCGGGCTTTGGAACGTCTATCTCAATCCAGACATTCCGAATCCGCAATCGAATTTGAGCATGGTGGTCTGCGCCGTGGTTCAGAATTGCGCCGTCGATCAAGGCCTAGCCACGACCATCGCGCAGTTCAGAACTCCGACGTTACGCGATCTCGAGGACTCCGCTCCTTACTTCCACAATGGGAGCAAGCCGCTCTTCACGGACGTCGTGGAGTTCTACATCAATAGCTCTCAGCTCGCTCGGCAAGGGCTTCTGCGCAATGCACCGGCCGAATTTCAGGGAATGTCGCTCAGCGAAGAAGACGTTAATGCGTTGGCCGCCTTTCTGGCCTCGCTGACCGAGGACTATGACGACGCCTGACGCGCTTCGTCCAACTCGCGAAATTCTTGTTGCGTGCGGCGCAAGTTGCCGCCAGAATGCGCGCCATGACGCACAAAATCTGTGGCCCGCTCCTTTTGCTCCTGGCCAGCGCGTCGTTTACACCGGTCTGCGCGCAAACCGCTCCCAAATCCCTCGCCGAACGCCTCGGCTACGCGCGCGATGCGAAGCTCGTGATCATTCACGCCGACGACTTGGGTATGACCCACTCGGTGAACGCGGCTTCGATCAAGGGCCTCGAATCGGGGCACATCACCTCCGCCAGCATGATGCCTCCTACGCCGTGGTTTCCCGAAATCGCCGCCTATGCCAAAGCCCATCCGGAGACCGATTTCGGAATCCACTTGACGCTAACGAGCGAACGAGTTTTTTACCGCTGGGGTCCCGTTGCTCCGCGCGACAAAGTCCCAAGCCTCGTGGATGCCAACGGATATTTCCATCTCGATTGGACGCCCGCGACGCGCATCGATCCTGCCGAGGTCGAGCTTGAGCTTCGCGCGCAAATCGAAAGGGCCATCGCCATGGGCGTTCGCCCAACCCACGTCGACTCGCACCAATACCGCCTCTTCGAAAACGGAATGGAGATGTTCCAGGCGGCCGTGCGCGTGGCTCACGACTACAAACTGCCTCTTTTCGTCGTGCGCGATTGGTTCGCCGACAAACCTTATCTTGAAACCTCCTTATCCCCCGATGATCTCATCGTGGACCATACCGTCACCATCGACCCGTCAGTGCCTCCCGAAAAATGGGCAGCCTTTTACACCGCGGCGCTGAAAAATCTTCAACCTGGCGTGACCGTCTTCATCATTCACCTGGCTTACGACGACGAAGAGATGCGCGCGGCAACGCGCGAACGCAGCACCTGGGGCGCGGCTTGGCGGCAGCGCGATTTTGATTTTTTCACCAGCGCCCAATTCCGCGCGTTGATCGGCGAGCAAAACATCAAGCTCGTCACCTGGGGCCAATTGGCCCGCGCCGCGAAATGAAATGCTTCCCCCATGATTTGTCTTCCGCCAGCGCGTCCAATCTCCAATCAGCTCTTCCCCCGCGCCGTCAATCAAGTTATTTTGGTTGTCTCAGCCACTGAATCCGCGGAGCATCTTTATGCTGACCGAACCGGTTCCCGAGAAGAAGTCCATCCTGAAAAATCCGCTTCTGTATTCCTCCATTTTCGTTGCCATCGTTCTTCTCTTTGTTGTCATCACGATGTTTTCCCGTTGGCTGGACGCGCGCAGCATCGAACACCGCGACGCGCAGCAGCGCGCGGAAAAACAGCGCGAACAGGACCGCGCCACCGTGGACCAAATGGGCGGCAATGAGTTCTCCATTCTCGACTTCTACGCCAGCCCGAAAGTCATCCGCCGCAGCGAATCGGCCCAGCTCTGTTACGGCGTTTCGAACGCAAAGACCGTCAAGCTTGAGCCGCAGTCGCAGCCTGTGTGGCCCTCCGTCGCCCGCTGCGTTAACGTATCTCCAACAAAAACAACCACTTACACGCTAACGATCGGCGACGCTGCCGGCAAAACGAAGTCCGCTACCGCCGACATTGAGGTCCGCTGATCCCCGCCAAGAGCACTTTCCTCGGCCCTCTCACGTCGCCCCAACTAACTTCGACTGCCCCTTGTGGCGGCAATTGCCCCGCATCTATAATGCTTTCTCGCGCGGGGTCCGGCGAACCATCCTGTGTCACCGGACTCCGCGAACATTTTTTTGGCAGCCGCATTCCTGGTGACCGTGGACCATGTTTGACCCGCTCGCGAAGATCAAGCAGCGCTTACAGGGAGAAATTGACCAGCTCGAACACGAGCTGAACATCGATCTACCCAAGGAGATCGCCAAGGCCCGCGCGCACGGCGACCTCTCCGAAAATGCCGAGTACAAGTACGCGAAGGAGCGCCAGGGCTACGTCAACGCCCGCATCGGCCAGCTCAAAAAGCGCATGGGCGATCTCGGCATGCTCAATCTCAGCAATATTCCGAAAGACCGATCCGGCTACGGCTCGCGCATACTCGTCCTCGATACACAGCGCGAAGTGAAAATCGAATACAAGCTGGTCACCACCGAGGAAGCCGACGCCGAAAAGGGGCTCATCTCGACCACTTCGCCCATCGGAAAGGCGTTGCTGAACCGCAGAGTCGGCGATGAAGTGCAAGTCGCCACTCCGGCCGGCAAGAAAGAATTTGAAATCGTAAAGCTCGTCACCATTCACGAAGACGAGTAACCATTCGGATTTTTTGACGTCCCACCCGTGTGAGTGGGTCGTCTGTGAGGAATCATGTATTGGGGAGCTGGACCGGCCCTCGGGCTTCTGACCGTAATCGGCTACATCATTTTCGCGATCGGCGCAGCTCTTGTCTGGCGCAATCGCGATGATTTCTCCATCTGGGCTCATGACGAATTCGGCGCCTTCCGCCGCAGTCTTTCCCGCTACACCGTCATCGGCCCCTTTTACGGCCTCCGCCCGGAGTCTCGGCTCAAAGCCGTTCCGTCGCAATTCATCAGTTCGCTCAGCCGGTTTCCTCGCCGCCACATCAATCCCGCGATCATCCTGCTTTTTCTCGGCGCCGCTCTTTTCTTTCTCGATTTCTTTATCTAGCGGTTGAACACACTCGCTCCTCCGCGTTCTGGACAATCGCTCTTCCCTTTGCCATTCTCCTCGGGATGAAACCTGCCCTCATCGTTCACGGCGGCGCCTGGGACATTCCCGATGAAGCTGTCCACGCCTGCAATTCCGGTTGCCGCGGCGCTCTCGCCGCGGGCTGGTCCATTCTTTCGCACGGCGGTTCCGCGCTCGACGCCGTCGAAGCCTCCATCCTCGTTCTTGAAGACGATCCCGTCTTCGACGCCGGTTTTGGCTCGCATCTTAATCTGGATGGCCGCGTCGAATGCGACGCCATCGTCATGAACGGAGGCACGCTCCGCTCCGGCGCCGTTGCCTCTTTGCAACACGTCCGCAATCCCATCCGTCTCGCGCGCGCCGTCCTCGAGCACTGTCCGCACATGATGCTGGTCGCAGGCGGCGCGGAACGATTTGCCAAAGAGCACAGCGTTCCTCTTTGCAATCCAGAAGATCTCGTCAGCGACGCCGAGCGCGAAGCCTGGCGGCTTTGCAGCCGCGATAAGCACGCCGCAGCCCATCATCGCGGCCACGAGCAGGGCACCGTTGGCGCCGTCGCGCTCGATTCCCAGGGTAAACTTTTCGCGGCCACTTCCACCGGCGGCACTTGCTGCAAGCTGCCAGGCCGTGTCGGCGATTCCCCACTCATCGGCTGCGGTTGCTATGCCGACTCTTCCATCGGTGGCGTTTCCTGCACGGGCTATGGCGAAGCCATCATGAAAATTGTCATGGCCAAATCCGCCGTCGATCTGCTTCGCGCTTGCACCGCTTCCTTTTGTGTTTCCGATTCCTCGCGTGATCCGTCGGACCAGAATTCGCATTCTGGAGCCGAGGACGCCGCGATGCTCGCTGCGCGCGAAGCCATTCATCTTCTCGCTCAACGCACCCACGCCACCGGGGGCCTCATTCTTCTGGATGCGGCGGGCAACCCCGGTTTTGCTTTCAACACGCCGCGTATGGCTTACGGCTATGTCGCTCCCGGCGGCGGTTTCCTCACCACGGTCTAGCTTCAGTCTCGTCCCGGTACGCTTGCGCAACTGGACACACCGTTTCCATGCAATCCATCCTCTCCGTGATACCCTAATCGCAAGGTTCCCCAGCGTCCGCGAAAGCGGCGCTTCCCACCTGCAAATCTTCCTGTGAGAGCAAGATGGAACGTCTGTCCAACGAAATTCGTGTACTTGCTGTTGACGATTCGCCGATCTCGCGCAAACTCCTGGAGTACGCGCTTCCCGATTCGCCTTACAAATTGGCCTTCGCCAAAGACGGCCGCGAGGCGCTCGATCTCATCAAGCGTCGAATGCCGGATCTCGTCATCACGGATTGGGAGCTGCCCGATACTTCCGGCCCTGAACTCTGCCGCAACATCCGCACTGAGTTCGCGTCCACCTACACCTATCTTCTATTGCTCACCAGCAACACCGACAAGAAAAGCCTCTCTGAAGGACTCTCCTCTGGAGCCGACGATTACCTGACCAAGCCTTTCGATCGCGAAGAGCTATGCGCTCGCGTCGCTGTTGGCCGCCGAGTCATCGAGCTGCACCGCGAAATCGAAGCCAAAACGAAGCGGCTGGCCGTCGAAGCGCGCACCGATCCTCTCACCGGCTTACCCAATCGCCGTGCCATCGAGGAGTGGGCCGTCAAGCAACTCGCTGCTTCCGCGCGCCACAACTTTCCCCTCTGGATGATGCTCGTCGATCTCGATTCCTACCGGCCCGTCTGCGATCAGTTTGGCCACACGGCAGGCGATGCCATGCTTCGAGCGTTTGCCGAAATTCTTCGGAAATACACGCGCGTCTCCGATATGTGCGGCCACTTCGGCGGCGAACAATTCATCCTGATTCTTTCTCACGTGGAAAAAGACAACATTCACATTGTCACGGAACGTTTTCGGCAGAAGCTCGTCGAGAGCAAGTTCTCGTTGGACGGCGTTGCCATTCCCATGATCGCCAGTTTCGGTATCGCCGTTTCGGAAGGCCGCGCGTCGCTCGATATGCCCGCTCTGTTGCAAAAGGCGGACGCAGCGCTTCTCGACGCCAAGCGCTACCGGCACGCACCCGTCGCTAGGTGAACCTCTTCGAATTGTCTGGCTTGCAGCTTAGCTGCTCTTCTTCGAGAAACGGAAGTTCTGAATGCGCCCCGCGTTCAGAATGAATCCGTTGATCCGCTGGCTTGCGTCGCGCGTGAAACGCACTGTCCCAATGTCTCCGGTAAAGACATCGCGCACCGTCGGCTTTAGCGTGTCCGCCTTGTGCTTGAGCCTCGTCAGCGTCAACTTTCCGGCCTGCAGTTCGATGTGGTACACCGGATCGATCTCTTCGCTGCCGTATGCGCCCGCGTACTCGGCGAGCTCAGCCTCTGTCGGCGAAACTTCCGCGACCCAGTCCAGCGTGTCCGGCTTTGCTCCGTCGAAGCTTTGTTCCATCCGGCGCGGCTTTTCCGTGGAGGCCGGGTCGAATTTCAGCATCATTCGATCGCCCCACGGAACGCCCGCGACATGAAAGCTCGCCTCTGCTGCCGGTTTCAACGGGTGAAAATCGCCGCCGAGATTGATTTCCAGCTTTCCCTCTTTCACTTGCACTTTCTCAAAGTCGTCGCCGTCGTGGTTCCAATATAGGCCCGCGATCGCCGCCATCTGCTCCGGTGTGAGCGGCGACGCGTTCATGTTCGTCGCCTCCTTCGCAGGAGCCGCTGGCGCAACGGGGAAGTCCTTTGCCAGCACGATGTCCGCTACCTGGCGGACTAGTCCGCTCGGATCCGTTTCCGCGGAATTGCAAAGCACCGCTGCGGAAAAATGTTGCTCCGGAAATCGCGTCAAGTCCGAACGATACCCGGCATCCGCTCCACCGTGATCCACCGTCGGCAATCCTCTGTACTTGCCAACTACCAGGCCAAACGCGTAGTCGAGCTGCTCGCCGTTGTTGAGCCGGCCGCGTTCGAGCATCTGCTTTACGAGCGCTTCTCCGCCCACGCGCGGGTGATAGAAATTCTCGTCCCACAGTTCCAGGTCCTCCACCGTCGTGTGCAGACTCGTCGCACCCACGGTGTCGAAGTTCGTCAGGCTCATTCGGAAAGGCTGATCCTTGCCCGCCTGCTCGTAACCCAGCGCGTCGTGCTTGATGATCTCTTCGTGGTCGTCTCGGAAGTGCGTGTGCGTCATTCCCAGCGGCTCGAAAATATTTTTCGTCGTGAACTCTCGCAGCGACATGCCGCTCACCCGCTTTACGATCAGCCCCAGCAGCGTGTATCCCGTGTTGCAATAGACGTGCTTATCTCCCGGCTTGAAATTCAAATCCTTCTGCCTCGTGATGACGGACATCACGTCGTCGTTCGTGATCAAATCCTGCGAATAGCGCCATCCCGCCAGTTCCAGCAGATCCCATTGATCGCGCAATCCGCTTGTATGGTGAATCAGGTGTTGGATCGTGATCTTCTCGCCGAAGTCCGGAAGCTCCGGAATGTATTTGTGCACGTCATCGTCCAACGAAAGTTTCCCCTGCTGCGCCAGCAGCACGATCGACGCTGCCGTGAACTGCTTCGACATCGATGCCACGTGAAACACCGTCTCCGGCGTGATGCGCACGTCGTCGTTCAAATTTGCCATGCCGTAGCCGTGTTTGTAGACGATTCGCCCATCCTGATAAACGCCCAGCGCGCACCCTGGCGAATTCGGCTTGTCCCACTTCGCAAACACCTTGTCCACCTGCGCGGCTGTATCCGCCGGGAGCATCTGCGCCCGCCCGCACGAAACCAAAAGAATCACAGGCAAAATCGCAGCAATCAGCGTCCATCTTTTCCGCCGTATCTCGTTCGTCGACCGCACGGATCTCGTCCATCCCATTGACCCCGTCCGTCGCGTTAATTTCGTCCGTCCCATCGTTTCCCCCGGTCTGCCGCCGCTGTCCTGCTCCCAATACGCCCGCGCATTATACGCCTCCAGCTGGCCCTGAAATTCCACCCCTTTTTTCCTTGCCAAATGGTTACTTTTGGCATACAGTAGCTCCTATATATCACTGCGGTTTCACTTAATCAGCGCCAGCCTCCAGTTGGCGTTTTTTGCTTTCTGGGGGCGCCCATCCGCGAAGCCCGTCTCTCCTGCAGTTTGACTCGCATCTCATGCGGTTTGAGAAGAGCGACTCCGTCTCGCCCACGGCGTGCCCGTAAGTCTCGTCGAATCAACACTTGCAGAACAGTCGGTAATTGAACGATTCTAAACGACTTAGCGAATGTCTAAGTTCTTTAGATGCAACACTTACAAGAAAAAGGGGGAAGGGATAGCGCCCAAGAAGCAGACCAGGCACACCCTTGATGAATCAGCCCGGCGCGGTTGCTGCGGCATGTGTAACACGCAGGAAAGCCCGCAACCCTTGCTCTGTCAATCGTTTACTTCATAACTAGCGGACACCCCAGGGGTGGGGGTCTCCTGTCTTGGGTACGGACCGGGTGAATGGCTGACAAAATAGGCCGGGGGATATCTGACACTACGAAAATGGCAGGTGCTAGAGGGAAGGAGCGCAGCGCTGCGGAAGCCATGTATATTGCTAAGAAACGGGTTGACGAGCAATTTCCCGGCAGGCTTACGGAATCGCAGGCGCGGCCACGAATCGCCATCCTCCAATCCACGCGACAAAACGTGGCACAAGCTTCAGTCTCTGCTCTTCACTGATCACTGGTCACTTGCCACTGCTTACCGTCCACCGGTCTCCGATCACTGGCCACCACTCCTCATGGCTTCGCGTTCGGAGAGAAAAATCCAATGGGCAGATCCCTTGCTGTTCGCAGTCCGGCTGGCGCATCCAAAATCACCGGAATCGAGTTCACCACCACCGACGCGGTCGCCACGTCACCGTGCGTTCCGCCGGGGATCACCAGGCTGATGTTCGGATGCCCTTTCAACGAAACGGTATCCGAGGGGTCTTTCGCGCCGACATACATTTGCAGTTCGAGATACACCAGCTCTTTTCCGCCGCCCAGGCCTCGCGCAATCTGATGCACGCCGGCCGCTTGCCCCGCTTCGACGGTCAAGTATTCCGTCTGCACTCGTTCCGTTGCGATTTTAGGCTCGATCGTTTCCGTAATTTCGTCCACGGGCAAGTTCAAGCTGTCGGCGACCATCGCCACGGACTCCGGCAATCCCACATGCTTAATCACGCCGGCTTTCACTTGCGCGCGAAACTCTTCTTCGGTCATGCCCGCGCCGATTTTTTTCTGCAGCGGCAGGCGGCGCTTTCCGCCGTCCACGATGCGAACCGCTTTCGCATGTTCAATCCGCTGCGAAACGGCCGCCAGCGTAATCACCAGCTTGTCCATCACGAATCCGGGATTCACGCCCGTTCCCACGAGTGCGACTCCCCAATCTTTCGCCGCCTTGTCCAGTTGCGCTGAAAGTTCTGGATAAGTCCGCAATGGATACGAGAGTTCCTCGCAGGTCGAAACGATGCAGGATTCCGCTTCAAGGCACGCCAGCAGTTGGTCCATCACTTTCGGCAGTGCGGACGATGTCGAATGGATCACCACGTCCGCGGCCTGCTCCAGCACCTCCTTTGCGTCCGCCGAAACGGTTACGCCCCATGGTGCGTCGCTCGCGCCGGTCACTTCGCCTAGGTCGCGGCCCACTTTTGCCGGATCCGTATCGATCGCGCCGATAATTTCGATGGCCTGCTTCTCCCGCATCAACTTCGCGATCGATGCTCCGATCGGCCCCACGCCATACTGGATCACTCGAATCTTCTTCTTCACGATCTCCCCCATCCGCTCTCACCGAGCGTCACACAACGCGCATTTTCACGCGAAAAGAAACCTCTACGATAATGGAATTTGCGGACGCATTCAACGCTCATCGCTCGCAGCGCGGAATGCCCGTCCATCGCGAGTCAGGATTCAATTCAGTTTTTTCAAGACTGCGAGGAAAGAATCTTTCGGTTCCCGGATGGGAACTCGCCGTCGCTCGCTTGCCGGCTTATGGCACGACCGGCAGAATCAGCGCCGAAGGGTGCGCTTTGTCGTGATAAATCATGTTCGTGGCTTTTATCATGCGGGTTGCGCGAGCCTGCTCTTCGCCGGTGTTCATGTTGCGGTCGAACCTCGGAAAATTGCTGCTCGAAACTTCCAGCCGCAGCCTGTGGCCGGCCAGGAATACGTTGCTCGTCGCCCACATGTCCACGGTGATGTGATACATCTCGCCCGGATTTTCGAGTTCTGGTTTTTCCTGCGAATTCCGATAACGCATCCGCAGAATGCCGCTCGTCAGATTTTGCGCGAACCCGTTCGGCCACACGTCCACGAGCATTCCCGTAAAATCCGTGTCCACCGCCGAGCTGCTAACGTACAAATCCAGCGTGACCGGTCCGGTCACTTCAAAATCTTTCGCGAACGCCGGCGTCGTGAACACCAGCACGTCGTCCCTGGCTTCCGCTGGACGCTGATCCTCCGGCCCGATTCCTGTGGGCAGCGCTCCGCAACAAAGCGGCCCGCCAATCGTCGGCGCCGCATCGCTCGGATCGTAGACGTATGTCTC
>JBAQJX010000058.1:0-9167 GCA_049641765.1 Candidatus Acidiferrum sp. | reverse complement strand
CCACGACGCCTTTGTCCTCGTCATAATTATTTCCGCCCGTATTCAGGTTGCGGTCGAATCGCGGAAAATTGCTGCTCGAGACCTCGATTCGCAACTGGTGTCCGGCTTCGAAATAATTGCTCGTATTCAACGGCTGCAGCGTCACCTTGTACACCTTGCCCTGTTCCATCCACACCAGCGGCTTGTCGTATCCATCGCGGTACCGCAGCCGCTGGATCGATTCATCCAGGTTGTACGCGGTTCCGTCCGGATAAACATCCAGCACTTTCACAGTAAAGTCCGTGTCCTTCGCGTCCGATGAAACATACAGCGTCGGCACAATCGGCCCGCTCACTTCCGTGCCTTCCTTGAACGGTTCCGACGTGTACACGAGGATGTCGTTGCGCGCCTCCATTTTTCGCTGATCGAACGCTCCGGCCTGCACCGCCGCTCCCGTGCAGCAGACGTTTCCTCCATACGAAGGCACGGGATTCATCGGGTCGTACGTAAACGCATCCGGCTTGTCCGTCGCGGGCGCCGATGTTGTCAGCGTCCCGTCGCCCGTCAAGGAATTCGCCTTGCCCGCGCTCGACAAATAAAATGTCACGGGCTCCGCTCCTGCCGGCGGCCACGTGTCCGCGCTCTGCCATTTGTTCATTCCCATGGTGAAGTACGTCACCTTCGGCATCGCATCCAGCTTCGCGCTCTTTTCGCCCTTCAAGAACAGGTCGAAAAAGCCGTACGTAATTTCCTGGTAGTCCAGCCGCGCGTCGCCCATGCTCCGTTCGCCGACGATCGTATCCTCCGTCGCCCGCGTGTACTGGCAATGCGCCACCGGCGCGATGATGGCCCACTGCTCGTTCGCAATCTCTCCCTTCGCCATTTTTCTCACGTGATTGTAAAGCTCGAGGTTCGGCCCGATCGAAACGTCGTACCACGTCATGAACCACAGCCCGGGCACATTCAGCGGCATATCGTCGTGATACAGCCCGCCCTTGTACCACGCTGGATCATTCGGCGCGCGCTGAATCATCCTTCCGCCCGTCGGCACCGGCATCGCATCCGCAAAAATTCCGTGCGGCCCATCCACCGCCTTCAGAATGTCCTGCTCGGGCAAATGCCACAGTGCTTTCGACCAGTCCACCGGCGGAAGCTGCTGCGCCAGGTCAAACTCCTTTGACACGCGGACCAAATCCTCCTGCGAGGTGTTCGCCGGAAACATCGGCCTCACTTGGTTTTGCTCTCCATACAGCCACGTGATGAACAGCATCTGCACCGCGCCGCCGCGATACCAGTTTCCCTGTTCGTAGTACGGCCCCACGCGCCCCACGCCGGCGCCAAAGCTCTGCACATTCATCGCCGCGTATGCGGGATTTCCCATCGCTGCGATTCCCATCTGGTATTCCGCCGTCGACGAACACCCCGTCGTTCCGACTTTCCCATTTGTCCACGGCTGCGACGCCATCCACGAAAGCATGTCGTATCCGTCCGTCCGCGGCGGCCCGAGAATGTCGTAGTTCCCTTCCGAGAAAAAATGCCCGCGCTCATTTTGCACCACGTACGCGTATCCGCGCTTCACCGCCGTCAGCGCCGCCGTCAAATTTCCCGGCACTCCGTTGCGCACATCCCAGTAATTGAAGTTATAGGGCGTCCGCACAAAAATGATCGGCACCGGCCCGCTGGCATTCTTCGGCCTATAAATATCCGTCGCCAGCCGCACGCCGTCCCGCATCGGTACCATTACTTTGCGGTCGATCACGGCGATCGCTTCCAGTTCGTTCTCGGTCTGCCATCGCTGATCTCTCTGCTCGTTGGTCAGCGCTCCCTGTTGCGCCTTCAGCGCCCCAATCGTCGTGGCCGACACGACCGCCATCGCCAGCAGCATCCGTCCCATGGACTTTTTCATCGCGTCTCTGCCCTCCCTGAAAAAAGGCAGCGCGATTATCACCCAATGCCCGTGTTTTTCGTGAATATTTTCTGAACTCCCAGGTTGGACGGACTAGTTTCGATTCTTCTCGCGTCTATTCGTGCCGCAGTGCCACCATCGGGTCGACGCGCATCGCTCGCCGTGCCGGCATATAGCACGCGGCTGCAGCCACAATCATCAGCACGATCGCCACCGCGGCAAACGTGAACGGATCCGTCGCGCTCACGCCAAACAGCAGCGTCTTCATTAGGCGCGCCAACCCAGCCGCGGCGGCCAATCCCAACACCGTGCCAAACAGCGCGAGCCGCAAACCGCTTCCCAGGACCAGTTTTGCCACCAGCGAGGGCGCTGCGCCCAGGGCCATCCGGATCCCGATCTCACGCGTTCGCTGGCTCACCGCATACGAAATCGCTCCGTACAATCCCACCACTGTCAGCACTAGCGCTAATCCCGCGAACACTCCCAGCAGCAGCGCGTTGAATCGCGGCTGTCCCAGAGTTATTCCAATTTCCTGCTCGAGCGTTTGCCCGCTGAACACCAGCACCCCGGCATCCAGTGTTTTCACTTCCTCCCGCACCGCCGCCATCAACTGTCCCGCCTCGTCATTCGACCGCACCACCACGCGCATGGCATTGATTGGAAGTTGTGTCACCGGGATATATACGAGTGGCGACGCCTCCGCGCGAAGGCTATGCGTCTTGATGTCGCCCACGATTCCGATAATCTCCGCCATCTGCGCCGCCGTGTGGAACGTATCGACATCCGGCTTCAGCCTCCTTCCAATCGGGTTTTCATTCGCAAAGTAACGCCTCGCAAATTCCTCGTTGATGATTGCGACCGCGTGATCGGGCCCTGCTTTCGCTTCGGCGAAGTCCTGCCCCTTGACCAGCCGGATCCGCATCGCGCGAAAATATTCCTCGTCCACCGCGGCAATATCCGCGCGCAGCCACTGATTCTCATCGTGGCCGCTTCCTTCCAGCTCGAAGCGCGTTGTGATTCCTGACCCGCTCAGAAACGGCAGCGGATACACCGCGCTCGCCGAATCCACCCCGGGCAGCGTCCGTAGTCTCCCAAGCATTGCTCGCAGAAACTGCACTCGGCGCGCATCGCTGAACGCATCCGGCATTTCCACGCTAAATGTAAGCATGTGGTTTGGGTCGAAACCCGGGTTCGTTCTTTCCAGATGCCAAAGCGTTTCCATCAAGAGGCCCGCGCCGAGCACCGTCAGCAGCGATAGCGCCACTTCGGCTACAATCAACCCGTCTCGGAACCGGCTCTTCCCTGTTTTCGCGCTTCCTCCCTCGCCGCGCTCCTTCAACGCGTCGCCGAGTTCCAGGTTCGAGACGCGCAACGCCGGCACCAGCCCGAACAATAAACTCGTGAGCATCGAAACACACAAAGCGAAAACTAGCACTTGGCCGTCAATGCTGACGCTCGTCAGCCGCGGAATGTCCCTCGGTCCGACTCGAATCAAAACTTGAATCGCCAAGTACCCCATGAAAATTCCCAATCCGCCGCCCAGCACGGCAAGCACCATGCTTTCCGCCAACAATTGCCGCACCACACGAAGCCGCGATGCGCCCAGCGCGGTCCGCAGCGCCATCTCCCGGCGCCGGTTTGCGCCTCGCGCCAGAATCAGGTTGGCCACATTCACGCACGCAATCAGCAGCACCATTCCAACCGTCGCGAACAACACCAGCAACGCGTCTCGGCTGTCGCGAACTAAATCGGACAGTGCAAACGCGGCTTGCAAGTGCCAGCCCGGCGTGTGGACATTCGGATATTGTTTCGCTATGCGTTCATAAATCCCGCTCATTTCCACGGTGGCTTGCGCAACGCTGACACCTTTTTTCATTCGCCCGATCACGTTGTACATCGAGAGGCCGCGCTCTTTCGCCATCTCCCCGTCGGCTGCCGTTGTCAGCCACATTTCCGCCGGCTCTGCGGAAATCGGAAACAGAAATCCCTTTGGCATTACTCCTACGACGGCATAGCTGGCGCCATCCACAACCATCTGCCGTCCCACAACATCACTGCCGGAATGAAAACGCGTTTGCCAAAATTCGTAGCTCAAAATGGCCACGTTTCCCTTGCCCGGCTCATCCTCATCGGAACGAAACGTCCGCCCCATCGCCGGACTCGCGCCCAGCAGGTCCATCAAATTTGTCGAAGCAATGACGCCGCGAACGCGTTCCGGCTCGCTCGTGCCGAGGGAGACAACGTTGTGGCCCTCGCGGTACGCGGCCATGCCGTCGAACACGTTGGATTGGCTTCGCACGTCCAGAAAATCCGGATTGCTCATCTCTTCCTGCGGAATGCCTCGCTCGAGATTTGTTCTCCACATGTCCACAAGTTTCCCTGGATCGCGAAACGGCAGCGGCCGGAAAAGCACCGCATTCACCGCCGAAAAAATAGCCGTATTCGCTCCGATCCCCAGTGCCAGCGTCAGGATAGCAATGAACGCAAACCCCGGATTATTTCGCAACAGCCGCAAACCCAGCAGCATGTCCTTCCAGAATTGGTCCATCCAGGTCCACCGCACGGACTCGTAGAATCTCTCGTTCGCGTGCATCACGTTTCCAAACGCTCTTCGCGCCGCCGCCCGCGCCTCTTCCTCGCTCCATCCCAGCTCGCGCAGCCGATCGCTCTCATTCTGGATGTGCGCCTCAATCTCTTCGTTGAAGTCGCTCCCCTTCCGCCTTCTTCCAAACATGACGTCAGCTCCCCTCTGCCTCGGACCCGAGAACCCGCCCGATTGCCGCCGTCAGCCGTTTCCACCGCGTCGTCTCCCTCACCAGTTGCTTGCGCCCCGCCGAGGTCAGCGAGTAAAAACGCGCCTTCCGGTTATTTGACGACACGCCCCACTTCGCGGAAATCCAACCGCGCTCCTCCAGCCTTTGCAGCGCCGGGTACAACGCACCATGCTCCACCAACAACTCTTCTTCCGATGTTTGTTGAATCGCCCGCGCAATGCCCTGCCCGTGTTGCGCACCGAAAATGAGTGTCCGCAGGATCAGCAGATCCAAGGTTCCCTGCAATAGTTCCAATCGTTCCTTTTCTTCTTGGGTAGACATGTCACCCAAGTATCCATGCCTCGGGTCAAATGTCAACCCAAAACGATCCGGTCAAGAAATGCTGCGCCAGCCTATCGTCTCCCGCACCAAGCCGGGCCCAGCCCGTTGTTCCAATCAATCCTTGAACAACACGCCACTCAACGCGATACTGGTTTCATGCCTGCCTCCGCTACAACTGCGGCTCTTCGTGTCACTGGTCTCCGCAAGGCCTACCAGGACGTGGTGGCCGTGAACGGTCTCGATCTCGAGGTGCGCGCAGGCGAATGTTTCGGCTTGCTCGGCCCCAATGGCGCGGGCAAAACGACCACAGTCGAAATCTGCGAGGGACTGACCGCGCCAGACGCCGGCGACGTCGAACTTCTCGGCATGCGCTGGAAATCCGATGCCGAACAGCTTCGCCAGCGGCTCGGGATTCAACTCCAAGACACGCAACTCTCCGAGAAACTGACCGTTTTCGAGACGCTCCGTCTGTTTCGCAGCTTCTTCAATCAGGGACCGGGCGCGGCCGAAGCGCTTGCTCTGGTACAGCTTGAAGAAAAAAAGAATTCACGTGTCGGCAATCTTTCCGGCGGACAAAAGCAGCGCCTCGCTCTTGCTTGTGCGCTCGTGGGCGATCCGGATTTTCTTTTTCTCGATGAGCCCACCACCGGCCTCGACCCCCAGGCGCGCCGCCAGCTTTGGGATTTGATCGAGCAGTTCAAACAGTCCGGCCGGACCATTCTGCTCACCACGCACTACATGGACGAGGCGGAGCGGCTTTGCGAGCGCGTCGCCATCATGGACAACGGCAAGCAAATCGCGCTCGGAACGCCGCGCGAGCTGATTGCCTCGATCTGCGCGGAGCATCTGGTCGCGTTTTCCGCCGGCGCCAAATCCAAAGCGCTCGATCTGCCCGCGCTGCGCCACATTGACGGCGTGCGCGACGTGCGCACGGAAAACGGAACCGTCGAACTGCAAGTCACGGAACTGCATCTCGCCGTTCCGGCTTTGCTCGCGGAGTTGACGCGCCAGAATATTCCTCTCACCGAGCTGAGCACGCACTCGGCGACTTTGGAGGATGTGTTCGTCTCCTTGACGGGACGCCATCTCCGTGATGAATAGATCGAGCGAGCGATTTGCATGAGTGAAACGACAGCCATCCCGGATGTTCGCGCACGAGAAGCGGAGCGCAAAGCGCCGCGCGGCAAATCGTTTGCCGATCACGCCCTGGTGCAATTGACGCTGGTGCGCTTCCGCGAAACGATGCGCGAGCCTGAAGCGCTCTTCTGGATCTTCGTGTTTCCCATTCTCCTTGCCGCTGGACTGGGCATCGCGTTCCGCAATCGTCCAGCGGAGGTATTAAAGATCGCCGCGGTTTCCACCGAATTGACGAAGTCGTTCTCGAGGGAAAAGCTTCTCTCGGTGCAGGAGGTCGACGCACAAACGGGGGAAAACGAATTGCGCACGGGCAAAGTGGCGCTGCTCGCGGTGCCGAATGCGAACGGGTCGGTTATCTACCATTACGATGATACGAATCCCGAGGGCCGCACGGCGCGAATGCTCGCCAACCGCGCGGTGCAGGAATCCGCCGGCCGCGTCGATCCCATCGTTACGAGCGATACTCTTTTACGCGAACCCGGCTCGCGCTACATCGATTTTCTCATTCCCGGCCTGATCGGCATGAACTTGATGGGGAGCGCAATTTGGGGCATGGGGTTCACGGTCGTCGACGCTCGGCGCAAGAAGCTTCTGAAGCGCCTGGTTGCCACGCCCATGCCGAAGCAATACTTCCTGCTGTCTTACTTGTTCTCGCGGATTTTGATGCTGGTGCTCGAAGTGGGCATCGTGCTCGGTTTCGGCGTGTGGATCTTTCACGTGCCGATGCGCGGCTCGCTTTTCGATCTAGGCGTTATGTGTCTTCTAGGGTCGCTCTCTTTCAGCGCGATGGGATTGCTGCTGGCGTCCCGCGCGAAGACGATTGAAGCAGCTTCCGGCTTGATGAACGCCGTGATGCTGCCGATGTGGATTGCCTCCGGCGTGTTTTTCTCTGCCCAGCGATTCCCGGACGTCGTGCAGCCTCTGATTAAAGCCCTGCCGCTGACGGCGGCCATCGATGCGCTGCGTGCGAACATGTTGCAAGGTACAAACCTAATGCAACTGTGGCCACAGATGGGCGTGCTAACCGCGTGGCTGGTGATTTGCTTCGTACTCGCACTGAAATTATTCCGCTGGCGCTAGATTTCCTTCCTCCTTCTTCTTCCGTCGAGCCTTGTCTTAAGCCGGCTGAAGATTCCAAGCCTTTCTCCATCTGGCACCGTTCAGCGGCCGGAGAAGCGCCGCTCCTTCCATGGATCGCCATAAGCGCGGGATGCCCGTCTTGTTGGCGTTTGATTTGCGCCGGGTCAAGGTGCCGGGCAGAAGCCCGGCCCTACGAAAGGCAACAAACCGTGTCGGGCAGCGAACTACGCAGTTTTGCGAAAATGAATAATGCAGGAAGGCGCCCCGTGGTGCATGCACTGTTTTTCGTCGATGGAAATGGTTTCCTTGAAATGCTTGGCGAGCCCGCGGGCGATGCCTTTGGCGAGAGAACACATTTGGCGTGGCGAGTCGTACGTCAGGATGACTTCGTCGGGGCTGACGCGGCGCGTGCCTAGCTTCGGAGGCGCGGCATCCTTGACCCGCTGACGAACGACGGCGTGAATGGTCCCTTCTGTCTCATCAATCAAGTTAATCGTCTTCCAACGGGGGAGAATCAGATTGGCATACATGCTCAGCAACGAAGGAGCGATGAATTCGCCAAAATCTTCTAGCACCAGAGACGGAGCCATGCGAGTGGCCGAACTGGCGGCCGAAACCAGCGCGACGACTTCCTGATCGGGATAGTGGGACAGAGGATTGTACTCTTTGCCTTCGAGCCCGGCCTTGGCAAGCAGCGCTTTCCATGTGCCTGCGCCATGTTTCGTCTCCGCATACTTCTTTAGTTCGGTAAAAACAAGTCCATGCATTTTCGTTCTCCACTCTGAGCCGACGCCGGTCGTGCCGTCGTGAAATGGGCCGGCGCTGAATGGGCCGGCTCCCACGCGAACTTCTCTGGGAGAGAGTGTACCTCCGTAGTGGATAATTTGAATGTTAAAAACAAAGGAGGTCGTATCGATTCCGGTAACCAGGCGGCGAAGAGCTTTCCAGTAGCAGGAAGAGCCAAGCGCGAGACAAGGCGCAGCGCCTAGAACGAAGGCGAGGATTTGGCGACGATCAGAGTGATGTCGTCGTGCTGTTCGCGCGACGAGAATTGGCGTACATCGGCAACGACGTTTTCGAGGAGGGACTGGCAAGGTTGTGAGCGATGGCGGCGGAGGGACGCGATCAAGCGGGCTTCGCCGAATTCGTCGCGGTCCTCGTCGAAAGCTTCGGTGATGCCATCGGTGTAGAGAGCAAGCGTGTCCCCGGGGCGGATGGTACGTTCGCCGGTTTCGCACTCCCATTTTTTGAAAATGCCGAGCACGGTGGCCGTGGGATCGAGGCGGTCGATGGAATCGTCGCTGCGCAGAATGAGTGCGGGCAGATGGCCGCAATTGACGTAGCGGAGATGGCCGCTCGAGACGTTGTAATCGGCGTAAAAGAGAGTGGCAAACGCGCCATCCGGAGTGTTTTGGCAGAAAAGGTGATTGACGGCCTGAAGCAGACGCTCTGGCTGATCCAGCGAGATCGCGCACTGGTTGCGGACATTGGCTTGCAGATTGGCCATCAGAAGAGCCGCCGCGATGCCTTTGCCGGAAACGTCGCCGATGACGAGGCCAAAGCGATCGGGGCCGAGCTCGAGGAAATCATAATAATCGCCGCCTACGGCGCGCGCGGGATAACAGTGACCGGAATAGTCGAGCGCTTGAATCGGCGGCCGGACTTGCGGAAAAAAACGGCATTGGACTTCGTTGGCGATTTCGAGTTCCTGGGCGGCGCGGCGTTCGAGTTCGAGTTTGGCGGCGGTGGCGCGGCGCTGGGCTTCCAGGGCGTGAGTGATTTCGTCGAAGCTAACCAGGGAGAAAGTGTTGCCGTCGGGATCGCGGAAGCGGGTGGAAACGCTGCCCCAGATGGGAGTCTCTTCGCCGAGGAGCGGAGACTCGGCGAAGTTGCGGACTTGGCGGGTTTCGGGGTCGAACCTGATGCGGCGGAGGCGAGGGGTGTGTTGGAAACGGACGCCGCGTTTGGAC
>JBAQJX010000087.1:0-43356 GCA_049641765.1 Candidatus Acidiferrum sp. | reverse complement strand
CTTCTTCAGGCGCGGAGAAGCGCAAAAAGTTCGAGACTTGGAACACTTACGGAAAAACTTCAGGGGTTGTACTTCACTAACCAATCTGTGAGCTCGCGGAAGACGTCGCGGCGCTGTTCGGCTAGCCGCGGAAAATGCGGCGAGCCAGGATAGGTGACCATGCGAGCGGTTTTGCCGCGCTCTTTCAAAAGGATGAAATATTCGCGGCCTTGAAACGTGGGAACGCGAAGGTCCGCGGCGCCGTGCAAGATGAGGAGCGGCGTCGTGACCTGATCGGCGAACATGACGGCGGAAAATTTGAGCATGGGAGAGGGATCTTTTTCCTGGAGGCGAGCGTCATAATCGACCTGCCAGATATCGCTGGTGGGAATGAAGCTGAGCCAATCGGTGATGCCGGCCCCCTCGATGGCAGCCTTGTAGCGGTGAGTTTGCGTGACGGTCCAGGAAGTCATGAAGCCACCGGCGCTCCAACCGAAAATGGCGAGACGCTCGGGATCAGCCCAACCCTGGGCGATGGCGAAATCGGTGGCGCTGTCGACGTCGCGATAAGCGCGGTCGCCAAAATGTTGATAGATCGCGGAGAGAAAATCGGCGCCATAGCCGGTTGAGCCGCGATATTCCGGCTGAATGACGACATAGTCCATGCCGGCAATGATTTGGACGATGGTGTCGAGTTGCAGCTGGTCATTCGCCTCGGGCCCGCCATGCGGCATGACCAGGAATTTATATTTTTTCCCGGCGACATAGCCCGGAGGAAATGTGGCGATGCCTTCGAGCTTGATTCCCTCTTTTGAAGCCCAATGGATGGTTCTGGTTTCGCCAAGCGAGACGTTCGCAAGCGTGTCTTCGCCCTCGTTCGTGATTTTGCGGAGTTCACCACCGGAGAACACGGCGATATTGGAAACGTGAGCCGGATCGCCAACGGTAGCGGCAAGTACATCCGGAGAGCTAGAAAATTCAGTCGTTACCGGGATCCCCTCTACAACGCCAGCCGGCCAGCGCAGAGCAGTCTCTAGTTTGCCGTCGCGGAATTTATCGATCTCGGTGACAACGCCTTTGTGCACCTCGACCCAGACGGTTCCGTGCGCATCGGACTTCACGGAAGCGGCGGTGGCATCGAGTTGCGGAGTGCGATCAGCGGGCGCGCCACCGGCGGCGGGGATAGTCCAGACATGTTCGGGAGTGAGCGTGGGAGTCGAGGTGGAGGCGAAGACAATTTCCTTGCCGTCGGAGGACCAAGCAATGCCGGCGGTGCCATTGGGGATTTCCGCGAGCTGACGAGAGCCGGAAGCGCCGCAAACGTTGACGTAGGAATGCAGTTCGTGATGGCCGATTTTCGGAGTCTGGGTCATGACGGCGATTTGCGAGGAGTCGCTGGACCAGGCGATATCGGTTATGAATTTCAAATCGGGACACCACCAGCCGCCACCGGAACTGTCGGCCGCAACGACGTACAAACTGGTTTCGTCATTTTCGACGACGGTGTGGACACCTTCGAGGGGATCCTTGGGGCGCGGATCGGCGAGGAGAGCAAAATGCGAGCCGTCGGGGGAAATCTCGGCGGCGTTCATGCCGTTCGGGAGCGCGATGATGACGGTGGGCTTGGCGCCGGAAAGCGGAACGATGGCCAACTGGCCGGCATCGTTCACGGGGAGCGCCCCATAGACAGAGCCGTCTTTCGTGAAGCCAAACGGCTGAAATTTCTCCGGCAGGTCGAGCTGGCGGGCATTCTCGCCGCTCACATCGATGAGATGCCACTCGTGTTTTGCGGGGCCCTTCTTACCGTCGGTGGAAACATCGTAGAGGATGGTCTTGCCGTCGGGCGAGATGGCGCGGGCACGCGCGCTGTGGAGGGCGGAATAATCGTCAATGGTGAAAGGATGTTTCTGCGGGGGAGCGGCTAGCGTGGAAGTTGAGGCAAACGCTGCGAGCAAGCCGAGAAGAAAAACGGTGCGCAGTGAGCGGAGCCTGCCGCTGGGGCGGAGGTGATTTGCCGCGGCTGTCGCAAAGCGTGAGGCTGGGATTTCGTGCATGTCTTTCCTCCAGGAGTTAGTCACTGCGAATCGAAAACTTACCACAAATGGACAGGAAGGCGGCGTGGTAACGCTGGAAGGCCGGAGTTGAGAGGCTAGAAGCGGCCTTTTCCAGGGGCGCGTGTTACAATCCCGTCCCGAACACCCCATGCCCGACACAGCAACCATCACTATAAGCGGCGCAGTGCTTGAGGTAATTTCTCCCGACGGCGCCCACCGGTACGTGCGCGTTACGCAGACGCCTTTTCTTGTTGGCCGCGGCGCGGAGACCGGAAACCATCTGCAGCTTTCCGACCGGCGGATTTCGCGGAACTGCGCGGCAATCATCCAGGAAGCAGGACGGCTGTACATCGAGGATCGCGGGCAGAGGCGCGGGCTATTCGTAAACGGGGAGAAAGTCGAAAGCCGCGCGCTGGACGACGGGGATTCGATCTCGTTCGGTTTGGAAGATTCGTACGAGATCGTGTTTCGCGCGTCGACTTCGAGCGGCGAAGAATCGCTTCCCCACCTGCTGACGCGAATCGAGCACATCACAAGTTCGGAACCGATGGGCGGCGGGTTACGGAAGCTCAACCTGCTGCTGGAAGCGACGACGCTGCTGCACTCGCAGAGGCCGCTGGATGAAGCGCTGGCGCTGATGCTGGACCACGCAGTTTCCGTAACGGACGCGGACCGAGGAATGCTGCTCGAGCCGGATGCGAACGGCGCGCTGAAGGTGCGGCTGGCGCGGCGGACGGGCGGGACGCGGTTGTCGACGGAGTCGCTGGCGCCGAGCCAGACGGCGATCCAACTGGCGCTGCGCCAAAATTCGCCGGTGGTGACGGAAGATATCGAACGGGCCGACGTGGATCTGCAATCGGCGCAAAGCATCATCGCGCAGCGGTTGCGGGCGGTGGTGGTGATTCCGCTGTTTGCGATGCACCGGCCGAGCTCGCCGGATTCCGGCGTGTCGCCGGCGTTTGGACATTCGCTAGGAGTGCTGTACCTGGATTCGCGGAGGCCGGCGGCTTTTTCGAAGCTGGACCGGCAGATTCTGGATGCGCTTGCGGGGGACGCGGCGAGCACGCTGGACAATGCGCGGCTGGTGATGCGCGAACGCGAACGGCAACGCATGGAAGAGCAGATCAACATCGCGCGAGATATTCAGCAGGCTCTCCTTCCAAAAAATTTTCCGGATCATCCGCATTTGGCGGTCGCAGGCTGGAATTATCCGTGCCTCTCTGTGGGAGGAGATTACTTTGACGTTTTTCCGCTGGGAGACCGGCGAACGGCGTTCCTGATCGCGGACGTCTCTGGAAAAGGACTGGGTGCGGCGCTGCTGACGACGATGCTGCAAGGCGCGCTTTCCGCGATGACCCTGGGGACGGATCCGGCGCGCGTGCTGAATCACGTCAACCGGTTCCTTTGCGATCACGCGGAAGTCGGGCGATACGCGACAATGTTTTTCGGGATATTGGATGACGACGGGCACCTTGAGTTTATCAACGCGGGGCATCCTTCGCCGTTTCTGATTCGGCATGGGGTGGCGGAAGAACCATTCAGCGAAGGGTCCTATCCGATCGGACTGGTGCCGGAAGCTGAGTACAACGTTTCGCGACTGAAGCTCGAAGCGGGAGACACGATGGTGCTGTTCAGCGACGGCGTGACGGAGGCGATGGACCCCGATGAACAATTGTTTGGTGTGCCGCGGCTGAGAGAAGTGCTGATGGGGCAAACAGAGTGCCCGCTGGATCAGATCCAGAAGTGCGTGCTCGAATCCGTGGAGAATTTTGCGCGGGGAGCCAGCCAGGCGGACGACCTGACGCTGCTGATCGTGCGATACCGGGCGGCGGGAGCGCACGCCGGGACCGATACGGACGCGGCTCCGACGCCGCACTCGGCGACGGCGTAGTGCGGGCTAGTTTGGGCTGAATTGTTTTGCAGATGTTTCAACGGGAAGCATGCGTTTTCACGGCAGCAAATTCCAACCTTGTAGATCATCTCGAAATGGAAGTGCGCCGCAGTAGTGCACGACGCTAGCGGTGAGGGTGAGCGATATTCGAGACGGTGCCGGTGGGAGGAGCGTCAGGCGTTTCCGAAGCGGGGCGGAAATTGCCGCGGTCGAGGCGGGTGTCGCCGTTGACGTAACCGACAAAATTCATCCCTTTCGGGAAGGCGATGTCTTTTCCGTGCATGACGGGAATCACCATGCCGGCAGTCGAGCTTTCGCCTTTCGCATCACTTCCGGAACGCAAGACTGCCTGTTCATTGTCTGCGAGACGGACACTTCGAATAAGGACGCCTAGTTTTCCGCCGCGGCCCAGGGCCTTTCTTGGCTCCGCTTCGTTGACGACGCCGAGAGCAATAGCGCCCTTCGGGATTACGAGAAAACCATCGACAACGACATCTTCGGAGACTTCGAGAGACACGTCGTCTCCCACCTTAGCGGTCGAGGATGAAAGCGCTTGGCTAAGCTTCATGCGGATGGCCGTGCTATCGAGCAAAATGAGAACGCGAGCCGAGGCCGCGGCCGAAGCGGGTTCGACAGGTTTAAAGGATTCGTCGTAAGGAGTTTTCTCACGATTGGGAGCCGCCGAGGGCGGAAGGACAATTTTTTCGCCGGGGGTCGTCTTCAGGAGAGCAATCGAGGCCAGCGGGACATAGCCGGTCTCGCCTTTATCTGTACGAACGGCGAAGTAGGTGTCGTAACGGCCGGTGATCACTACTTCCTGGCCGCACTGCAGCGTCGAGCGAACTTCGAAGGTCGTCATGGAATTGTAGAGGTAGACGTAATCGCCGGGGCGCGTGCAAGAAACTTCGCCGAGTTGCTGAGCGCTGGAGAATGCAGGCGCAAAGAGGCAGAGCAGAACAAGGAATTGCCGTTTTCGATTCATGGGTAGAAGAGAAACGGGAACAACTGCGCCTCTCACACACCTATTTCAAGGCATCGAATCGCATTCTGACAATAGAACTCGCGAAAGTACTGTTTGCAAAGAATAACCGGTTGAAGAGATCGGGAAAGCGCGTGGAAGCCATCGAGTGCTAGGGTCTATCGAGTGAATGCGTTGGTGCATCAGAGGGTTGCGTTGACGAGCGGCTTCGATGCGGCTGAATGCGTCGGAGCAACAGATTCAGCTTCTTGCTGGCGGCGCGATCTTAGCTGTTGCCGGCTTCGACGCGCACGCCTTTCCAAAAGGCAATCCGTCCTTTGATTTGCTGGGCCGCAGGGCTTGGTTCGGGATAGTACCAGGCGGCGTTTTCGTTTTTCAAGCCGTCGACCTCGACATGAAAATAGTGAGCGGTACCTTTCCAGGGGCAAATCGAAGTGTGCGCACTGGACTTGAGAAAGGATTTGCTCACCGAGTCGGGAGGGAAATACTGATTCCCTTCCACGACGACAGTGTCGTCGCTCTCCGCGATGACCTTACCACCCCAGATGGCTCTTGCCATTTTGCTTGCTCCTTGCGCTCGGCGGTTGACGCCATGAGAGATCGAAAAAATCCTGCTGTCGGTTGGATGCGCGTAGCGCGAAAACGGTTCAACTAAGAACTTGCGCGACGAGCGCCGCCGCGAGGACGTTGAAACATTAGCGCGGCGGGATGGCAGCCAGAAGGTTCTGCTAGAATCGAGACGCAACCTGGAGAGTGGAAATGGCGGAACAGAGCTTCAAGAGTCACACGAAGTGGGTGCCTGGATTTCATTTTTTTGTGATGCCGGTGCTGGCCATCAATGTGGGGTTTGCGGTATATTGGTGCGTGAAAGCAGAATTTACGTTCAATAGCGTGCTGTCCCTGCTCGTTGCCTTTGCAATGTTTCTGGGAATTTTGCTGGCGCGCGTGATGGCGCTGAAGGTACAAGATCGCGTCATCCGGCTCGAAGAGCGGCTGAGGTTCGACCGAGTGCTTCCCGCCGATCTACGGCCACGCATTGGAGAATTCACAATCGAACAGTTTGTGGCGCTTCGCTTTGCAAGCGATGCGGAATTGCCGGAGCTTGCAAGAAAAGTGCTGGACGAAAAACTGAACAACCGCAAAGCGATCAAACAGATGGTCAAGACGTGGCGGCCGGATTTTGCGCGTGCCTAGGCAACGATCCTTGTGGCCACGCGGACTGCGAAAGGTTTCGCGTTTACAGGTCTAATTTCTCGAAAGATGGATCTTCCTGTTTGGCGTCCACAAGCTTCGTCACACGGCCCATCGCAATCCGCACTTTATTGCGGCTGAAAGATAGCGGCGAAGCATAAGACTTTGCGTTTAACAAGCTTCAACCGGCTGCAGCGGCGGCGGCCCCCTCAATTTCGGCGATTTCTTCGGAGGTTAGTTTGAGCTCGCCCGCGCGCATAACGCCATCGATTTGCTTCGCATTTCTAGCGCCGACGATGGCACCGGTCACGGCCGCATTGCTGAGGACCCAAGCGATGGCGACCTCGCCGGGATTGCGTCCGTGGCAAGCGCCAACTTTACGGAGGCGCTCGACCAGATCGATGTTCTTCGAAATACGCGGCTCGCGAAATTCCGGATTCCGGCTGCGAAAATCGTCGGGCGGGAGGGCGGCAGCACGTTCGCGAGTCATGGCTCCTGTCAGAAGACCGGAAGCCATCGGTGCGTAGGAAATCACGCCTATCCCCTGCTGCTTGCAATAGGGAAGAATCTCTTTTTCCACGCCACGGCGAATCAACGAATAGGGCGGCTGCAGAGACATAACCGGGGCGAGCGCTTCGGCGCGCTTAATCTGAGGCACATTGAAATTGGAGGCGCCGATCCACCGGACTTTCCCTTCTTTCTGCAAAGCGAGCATGGTTTGCCACGCTTCTTCGAGGCCTGGACCATTGTCTGAAGGCGGCCAATGCATTTGATAGAGGTCGATGACTTCGGATTGCAAGCGGCGGAGACTCTGTTCGCACTCGCGGCGGATGGACTTGGCAGTGTGGTTCTGGGTGACGTGGCCCTTGTCGTCCCAAAGAAGAACGCATTTTGTGAAGACGAATGGGCGAGGACCGTTCCAGGTCCGCAAAGCTTGCGCGACGACTTCTTCGGAATGTCCGATGCCGTAGACCGCAGCAGTATCAATCCAATTTACTCCCAGTTCCAGAGAGCGGTGAATCGCCGCGATGGAGTCCTCGTCAACCTGATGCCCCCAGGCAAAATCCCATCCGCTTCCGCCGATGGCCCAAGCGCCGAAACCAACGGAGGTGATTCGCAAATCGGAATTGCCGAGCTTACGGGTTTCCATGTGTTCTCCTGGCGAAATTGAGCAGCATGCTGTGTTCCGGATTCGTATTGACATTGAATTCTACATTTCATGGGATGAAAAGAAAGTGAAGTTGGTTAGGAAAAGTATGAGAACCACTTAGGAAAAAGGAATGGCGCAGCTAATTCGTCATAAAAGCGGCGTCCAAGGAGACCGTCTCGCCATCGGGATTTGTAATGGTGACACGCTGACTGCCCGCAGCCAGAGCAGGCGTTACAACCGTAAGAGTGTTCATGTCTTTGTAGGTGGCCGTGGCTGTCTTTCCGCCGATCGTAACGGAAGTACCACTCTGAAAGCCGCTGCCCGTAATTATAATTTGAGTCCCGCCAGCGGCAGAGCCATTCGCCGGAGAGAGCGTTCCGATTCCGAGCGGAACTTCGGCAAGGGTTACGACTGTGATGCCTGCGTTCCGAGCCGTGCCGTCCGTCGAGGTGATGCAGAACAATCGTTGCCCATTTTCGTCGACCGCCAGAAAGCTTCCATGCAATCCATCGACGTCGGTCATGAATTGCTGGGGCAGCAGAATGCGCAGGCGGAGAGATCCCGTGTGCGCATCGAGAATGTCGACGCCACCCGCGACGCCAGCGTTTCCCGCGGGGCCAGTAAGAAATGGCTGGTACAAGAGCGCGCCGCTGGGATGAAGCGTGACACCAGGCACTTGAATACGGCCGGGAATTTGCAGCAATTCCGGATTTGCCGGGACCGACGAAAGGGAAAGATCGGCGCCGCGAATCTCCGTGGTGCCATTGACTAGGAGAGCGAACATCGCGCCACCAGAAGCTGCTCCTATATCGACGGCCGAATCATTGGCGGTAAATGTGGAGAATTGGTTGGGAGCGGACGCGTTCCAAAGAGCAAGCGGACCGCCCGGCGCGGAAGCAAATGCTACAAACACCTGTTGGCCAGCACCGCTGGATTGCAGAAGAGGAGTGCCCGTAAGACTTGAGATTTCTGGTTGAGCAGCCGGCTCGATGACCGGGGGGTTTGACGTTAGGCTGAGCTGCCCCAAGCAGGATGTGCATCCACCGGAAGAACCAGACTCGGCGCTGAGACCGACAAAAACGTTCTGTGTACTCGTCGCCGCGACGCGAGAGGGACCAGAACTTGTGAAACCAGGCACTCCGCCCACAGGTACGCTCGTGCCCGAGTCGTTATCCGGGTCCACGAGGTAAACGTTCTGTGCTCCGAAGTCGGCCACGACAAGCTGAGAGCTGTCGGGGGTCAGTGCAAGACCGCGAAGCGCGGCGGTAGGCGGAGGGCCGCCGGGAGGTTCGAGGCCCGAGGAATGAAACGCGCCAGCGGTCAAATCGAAAACGTCCAGGTGATCAATGTCACTGAGATAGAGCCATTGGCGCGACTGGTCGTATAAGACGAACTTATCGAAGGAGGACTTGGCATAGAAGATTTCGCTTTGGAGATACTGAAACGATTTTGCGGCAGTGATGGAACCGGCAGGCGATGTGACGGCGATATCGGCTTTTCCTGCGTTACCAGCCGGCGTTTGGATCGTCAGGCGCTGAAGAGGAAATGGATAAGCCGCATCCAGCCCGAGAGAGGGTGCAATGGTCGTGATGTTTTCCAATTTATGCACTGCAGCGGTCGCTCCGCCAATGGTGACCGCGATCTTGGTTGGGTCGCTGCCAAACCCATAACCATAGATTTGCACGGAATCGCTTCCAATTTGCGCTCCGGCATTCGGCAGGACTTGCAGGATTTGCAGACCATAACTAAATGCATCGGGGGTGAGCGCAAGCCAGCCATTGGGAAAATATGCCGTTATATTCACGGCACCGCTTGCGGCGTTGGCGGGCGAAGTTGCCGTGATTTGGCTGCTGCTGGATACGGTGACGCCGCTTGCCGATTCGGCACCAAAATTCACCAGCGCGGACGAGGGAAAATTTTGCCCGGACAGCATGGCAGCGGTGCCACCCGTGTTGGGTCCATCGGACGGCTGTACGCTAGGCGGCAAAAGGAAACTGGGAACGGTCGCAGGCAATGTGGCTGGATTCGCCGCATCGACGAGCGCCAAGCCGCGATTGGCGATGCCAAACAAAAGTTTCGTCGAATCGACATCTTCAATCTCCGTGCGTTTGCTGCCGATCCACAGGTCAGGGACTTGGCCAATCACGCCGAGGGAGTGGCCATCAAGCGCGGTGATGACAGGAGGCGAGCCCGTGTTTTCGCTCACGTACAAAAACTGACCATCGCGAGAAAACACCATGCCGTTTATGGCGGACGAGGTGTAGGAACCCGTCTGATTAAAGGATCCATCCAACAGCATCACCTGCGAGACTCCATTGGCGACGAAATCGACGGCAAATCTCGAACCGTCGGCATTGGCTGCGACGAGCGGAATCGTACCGCTGCCCAAACCGTGAGGGCCGGCGAAGACGTTGCCGTTGGCGTCGTAGATGGCAAGTTCGCCGCTCGAATCGCTGGCAGCCACGAGCACTTTTGTTTGATCGCTCGTGCGCGCCATGGCCCCGAGGCCGTTTTGAAAGAGCTGAGGCTCCGTGGAGGTCAGATTCGTGAGGGTGTTCGACGAAGGCGTCCAGAGGGCAAGCAAGGACTCGCTGGACTGCGATTGACGAAGGCGCATTATCAGATTGCCACCGGCGAGTGCGAGCAGTTCCTCGGGGCGATCGAACAACGTATTAGGGAGAGGTTGGAGACCGGATAGTTCGTAGCGTGCCTTGATTTGAAGCGAAGTTGTGTCGATTGCGACCGGTTGCTCCGTGACCGTGCCAATCCAAACGGTCGAATTGTCTGGAGAAAGATCGGCGCTGCTCGCGCCCGGCACACTGACTTCCGCGACACGCGCCGCGGACGACGAAGAGAAAACGTCGACGCAATTCATCGCGCGGTTGGCGACGAAGATGAGCTGATGCGCGGGGTCATAAACGACATGCCGGTGATGGAACTCACCCGAGGGATCGTCCATCGCAGGTGTGGAGTCGGTCCTTGCAAATGTGCTTCGGGGAAGATTGGCGACAACGCCACTTTGGACCGACAAACCAAGGCTGGCGGGATGTGAAATGGAACCGCTGACGCCTGTGGCCGTGACGGTGAAGCTTCCCGTGCCGGCGTTGGAGGCGGCGGAGAAAAGTACTGGCGCGCTGGCGCCCGCGGCGACGCCGAAAGAGCCGGCTGGATTCGAGACGATTCCAGCGGGCAAACCAGAGAGCGAGACTTGGACCGTGCCGGAGAAACCATTCAGAGCGCCGACGGACACGTTGACCGCTGAACTCGTCGCACCCTGCTGCACACTGACGGAATTCTGAGAGAAGCCGATGGAGAAATCAGGCTGGGGTGGTGGAGGTGGAGGCGCTATGCCGGCCGATCCGCCACCACATCCACAAGAGGGCAAAAGAAATATGGCAAGTAACAGCCCCGGGGCGCTGTGTCTCAGCCGTGCCATCGAACGACCCCACGTTCTTTGCGGATGCCAGGCGGAAGCCAGCTTGCGCGCGTAGGAAGCGGTGCGCGCCGGGCAGCGCAAACCCAAACGGGTTACAGGCGCAAACTATAAAGCAACTACGTCAGTTGTCAAGTTAAGAAATATTTTGGAGAAAGCGGCGGCTGACTGAAAAAATCGAAAGGCGGCGAGGACCGGATGTCCGCGCCGCCTTTGAGGAAAAATCGGAGAAAATGGCGTCGAATTAAATAGTTTTCGTGGCCTGCGCACCGACAGTTGCACCCGAGCTCTTCGCGAAAGCGTTGTGGCTGGATTCCTTCTCCGAGCTCTTATCGATTTCGATGGAGCCTTTGAAGTACGCGCCGTCTTCGATCATGATGCGGGCGGTCGTGAGATCGCCGTTGACGGAGCCGTCCTTTTTAATTTCGATCCTGTCCTTGGCGCGAAGGTTTCCCTTCACGGTGCCGTAAACCACGACCTCGCGGGCGATGATATCGGCAGTGACTTTTGCGGTGGTCCCGACGGTCAGCTTCCGCTCATCAAGCTGGATCAGTCCTTCGACCGAACCGTCGATCAGCAGATCCTCGTTGCCGGAGATCTCGCCTTTCACGTGCAGGCTGGCCCCGAGCCGCGCGGTTGCGCGGTCCGCGGTTGCACCCAGTGGACGCATGGCATCTGTACTCATTGCGGTAGTTCCCTCCCAAGTCGCCGGAGCGGACTTCGGCGGCTGATTCGTTGGAAAATTTTTTTGTTCCGGAGGCGCAGCTTGCGGCGTATCCGGCTTCTTATTGCCCCACATCGGCCCTCCCAAAGGGATAGCACCACCCCTGGCGGATATTTGCTCGGGGTATAGCAAACTGTAGTCCTCGGTATGGCACACGGCAAATGCAGTCTTGCGTGTCCGTTCCTGAAAGTAACTAGACCTTTGGCCAGTGGCCGTCGTCGGTCAAAGTTCAATTTTCAATGAAACTCTCAAGACGTTGTAGGGGGGCGAGAGGAGTGTAGCGCAAGGAGGTTTCAGTTGCTAGGTTTTTCGGGAACGGGCTGAGTGGCAAGAAAGTCGCTTTGAAATCTTTTTGAGTAAGAATCCAAGAGCTCTTCGACGCGCCTAGGCGAAGAAGATTTCAACACGAATCCAGCGTGATGATATTTCGTGACACGGTAAACGATCTCGGGATCGTCGTAAGCGGACGTGTCCGGCCGCTCCTGCCGCGCGAGCGAAACGATGGCTCCCGCGTAATCCTGACGCGCTTGCGGCAATTGGTAGGGCTGCTTGCCCGCTCCGACTTCGAGACGCGCCCACTCTCGCCAAAGGTTGATTCCGGTGGCGGCTTCGACGACGTTTGAGATATACGCGCCGCCAACGCGGGCGGCCACTTCAAGAAAATAGAGTCTGCCATCGGAGTGCGCCTTCAAGAATTCCGCGTGAGTGACGCCGCGCAAAAAGCCAAGTTCCTTGAGGACTTCGCGATTGATGTTGAGGAGAGCGTTTGCATCCGCGGAGTCGCGCGCGAGTGTGCGTGTGGTGAAAACGCCGCCGTGATGCGAAGTGTCCAACGGAGGAGTTCCATAGGCATGCGCTTCGGCAAGCACGACTTCGCGCTCCGATGCCACGCTGTCGACATGAAACACGCTGCCGGGAATGAATTGTTCAAGAAGATAGTTGGATTGCCTGTCGCCAAGCTGATCGAGCCATGGCCAAAGTTCAGCTGGGTCGGTGATCTTCTTCATGCCGATGCCTGAGGCTTGCGAGCGCGGCTTCAGCAGCAAGGGCCCGGGTACGCGTGCCATGAATTCACGCAAATTGTCGTAATTCAGAACGTGGACGAATTCCGGCACGAGGATGCCGGCCTCTTTGGCGCGCGCACGCATGGCGAGCTTGTCGCGGAAGTACCTCACGGTTGTCAGGCCCATGCCGGGGATGCGCATGTGCTCGCGAAGGGCAGACACGTTTTCCATGTCGAACTCGTCGAGCGCGACGATGCGGTCGATGGGCTGTGAACGAGCGGCAAAACTCACCGCGTTGATCAAATCTTGCGTGGGCAATTCTTCGGGCATGAAAAACATTTCGTCGATGGCCTCACGCGGCCAATCGGCGTCGCGAAGTTTTTCTACCGTCAAGAGGAGCACGCGGCAGCCGATGGCTTTACAAGTGCGAAGAAACTCGTGCCCTTTTTCGTAGGAAGTGACGCATAGGATGGTTATTGGGCGGTTCTCCGGCATTCGATGTCCTTTGGCAGTTGCGGTTGGGCCGGCGCGCAAACGAGCCATTTTCAATCGCACAACAGGTGCGGATTATACTTCGCTCGAACCCGCCGGAAACAAAAATCGCAGAAACGGGCCGACGCGCTGCGACCACGCCGCTTCGTTGTGCTCCGCGCCTTCGATCCTCTCAAAGTGGAGGTCGCGGTCGAGTTGCCATCCTTTTTGAAGAAGCACGTCGCGAAACTGCTCGACGTCCTGAACAATACGCGTGCCCTCGCGCGTGCCGATGTCGAGCCAAATGCGCGGACGAGGCTCTACGCGCGCGGCTTGCGCGAAGCGGTGCATGACATGCTGGTTCCACCAGACGGACGGGGAGAGGGCGGCAAGTTTTCCGAAAATATTTGGAAGTTTGAGGCCCAAGTAGAGGGAAACGAGCCCGCCAAGGGACGAGCCGCCTATGCCTGTGTCCTGCGGGCTGGACAGCGTGTGGTATTCGCGTTCGATGAACGGTTTTAGTTCCTCGATCAGGAATTTTGCGTAACGGTCTGCGCGGCCGCCACCAAGTTTGGGAACGCGAGTGGGAGTGTATTCGCGAATGCGCTGCTTGCCAGTGTTGTAGATTCCGACGATGAGGAGCGGCTCGACGGCGCCCCCGACGATGGACTGGTCCGCGGTTTGGCCGACATGCCAGTCCATGCCCGGAATGAAGGAAGTAGCGCCGTCGAAGAGATTCTGGCCGTCGTGAAGGTACAAGACAGGAAAGCGGCGCGAGGGTTGCTCATCGTAACCGGGAGGCAAATAAACGATCAGGTCACGCGCGTTTCTCATGAAGCGCGAGCGGAACCCTTGATGTTTGCGGAGATTCGGACCGCTCACGGTGCGATCGTCACCAGCAGATCTCTTGCCTCGACGTGCTGCCCAGGCGCCACCAGAAGTTTTATAACACGCCCGGCGATGGGCGCATAGATGTTGGACTGCATCTTCATGGCCTCAAGCGTCAGGAGCTTGGCCCCACGTTCCACGGGATGATTGAGTTGCACGGCAATCCCGCTGATTAAACCTGCGGTCGGAGCGGCCACTTGTCCGGGATCGGCGGGATCGGCCTTGGGATGCGTGCGCTCGACGACTCGCAGCGCGCGGTCGCGCACATTTACTTCACGCGGTTGCCCGTTCAATTCAAAAAATAAAGTTCGCGTGCCGTCCGGATGCGGATCGCTCGCCGTCAGAAACTTAATGATAAGCGTCTTCCCCGGCTCGATTTCAACGGTGATCTCCTCGCCGGAAGCCAAGCCATAGTAAAACGCGGGGGTTGGAAGTACACCGACATTGGAATAGGTCTGATGGAACTTGTCGTACTTTACGAAGACGTCGGGATAGAGGAGGTAGCTCAAGAGGGCATCCCGGCGAACGCTGTGGCCTACTTTTTTCTCTAATGCGCCCGAAGCTTCGCCAAAATCAACGGCATCGAGACTCACACCGGGGCGGCCTTTGAGCGGCGCGGCTCCGCGCAAAACGATCTTTTGCAACTTGCGCGGCCAACCGCCTGGAGGAACTCCCAGAACGCCGGAGAACATTTCAACGACGGAGTTTGGCAGAGAAAGATCGTGCTTCTCGTCTAGCTTCAGCAGATCGCCCGGCTGCATTTCGTTGGCCATGAGGAACAGCGTCATATCGCCTACAACTTTGCTGGAAGGCGTGACTTTCACGATGTCGCCAAAGAGTTGGTTCACCTCGGCGTACATTCTTTCGACCTCTCGCCAGCGGTTTCCCATCCCCATGGCAGCGGCTTGCTCGCGCAGATTTGTGTACTGGCCACCGGGAATCTCGTGTTGATAAAGCCGCGCGGAACCGGCCTTAGGACCGGAGTCGAAGGGCGCGTAGTAGGTGCGAATGGTTTCCCAATAATCGGAGCATTCGTTGAGCGCCTCGATGTCGAGCTGCGTGTCGCGCGCCGTGTGGCGAAGTGCTTCGGCGATCGAATTGAGATTGGGTTGGCTCGTGCCACCGCTCATCGCAGCCACGGCTGTATCAACGACGTCCGCACCCGCGTCCGCAGCTTTTAGGACGGAAGCAGAATTGATTCCGCTGGTATCGTGCGTGTGAAAATGCACGGGAATGCCGATTTCTTCGCGCAGCGTCCTCACAAGCTCGTAAGCTGCATAGGGCTTGCAGAGTCCAGCCATGTCTTTGATACCCAGGAAATGCGCCCCAAGTTTTTCGAGCTGCTTGGCCATCGTGACGAAATACTTCAGCGAATACTTCGGCCTCGCTTTATCGAAAATATCTCCCGTGTAACAGATCGCCGGCTCGCAGACGGCTCCGGTCTCCAGCACGGCGTCCATCGATACGCGCATATTTTCGATGGAGTTGAGCGAATCGAAAACGCGGAAGATGTCGATGCCTTGCGCGTGAGCCTCGCGAACGAATTCCACGATCACGTTGTCAGGATAAGACGTATAACCCACCGCATTTGCGCCGCGCAAGAGCATCTGAAAACAGATGTTGGGAATGCGCTCGCGCAGTTCACGGAGGCGTTGCCAGGGATCCTCGTGCAGAAAACGCATCGATGTATCAAATGTCGCCCCGCCCCACATCTCGAGGCTGAAGAGATTTGGAAGACGCCGGGCGACGGCGCCCGCAGTAGCTAAAAGATCGTAGGTCCGTACGCGTGTTGCCATCAGGGACTGATGCGCATCGCGAAGCGTCGTGTCCGTGATCAAGAGCCGTTTCTCTTTTCTCGCCCACGACGCAAATTTCTTCGGTCCCAGTTTTTTCAACATCTGCCGCGTTCCAGCGGGCGGCTCGATGGCGGGTACAAAAGGCAGCACAGTTTTTTCCAGCGCCTTCGGAACTGGCTTGCCTTTTACTTCCGGATTCCCATTCAGAATCACGTCGCCGAGATAGGAAAGCAGCTTTGTTGCGCGATCGCCGCGGCTGTGCAGGCTGAACAGCTCGGGAAAATCGTTGAGAAACGAGGTGGTCACGCCGCCCGCGCGAAAGCGGGGGTGATTAACCACATTTTCGAGGAAAGGAATATTGGTCTTCACGCCGCGAATACGAAATTCGCGAAGCGCCCGATCCATACGCTGGCAAGCCTCGGGAAGCTTGGTTCCCCAAGCCGTCACCTTGACGAGCAGCGAATCGTAGTACGCCGCCAACACTGCTCCCGCATAGGCCGTGCCGCCGTCGAGCCGGATTCCGAATCCTGCGGGCGAGCGGTAGGTGGTGAGTTTTCCATAGTCTGGTGCAAAATTATTTCCTGGGTCTTCCGTAGTGACACGGCATTGAAGCGCCGCGCCATAGAGAGGCACGCTCTCCTGCTGCGGCAAGGCCAGCGGCTCGTCGTGCATACTGTGGCCCTGCGCTACGAGAATTTGCGAGCGCACCAGATCAATGCCCGTCACCATCTCGGTCACCGTGTGCTCAACCTGAATGCGCGGGTTCACTTCGATGAAGTACCAATGATTCGTGTCGACATCGTAGAGAAACTCGACCGTGCCAGCGTTGCGATAACCGGCTTTTCGCGCGAGCCGCACCGCGGCATCGCACAATTCCACGCGAATGCTCGACGAAAGATTTGATGCCGGCGCGACCTCCACAACTTTCTGATGGCGCCGCTGCACCGAGCAATCGCGCTCATAGAGGTGCAGCAAATTGCCATGGTTGTCGCTGAGAATCTGGACTTCCAGATGGCGCGCGCGCGGCAGATATTTTTCTAGAAAAACGCTCGCATCGCCAAATGCCGACTTCGCCTCGCCCTGAGCCTCCTCGAGACGCGCTTCCAGTTCCGCAACGTCGCGCACGACGCGCATTCCGCGCCCGCCGCCGCCCATCGCGGCCTTCACCATGACCGGATAGCCGATATCGGCGGCAAACTTGCGCGCTTCGCTCGGCGACCTCACCGGTTCCTCCGTTCCAGGAAGCACTGGCACGTTCGCGGAAGCCGCTAACCTCCTTGCGGCCGTTTTGTCGCCCAATAGTTCGAGCAGCTCGGGCGTTGGTCCGACGAAGATGATTCCGGCTTTCTCGCAAGCACGCGCGAATGCGGGATTCTCCGCCAAAAAGCCATACCCGGGATGAATCGCGTCAACACCTCTTTCCTTGGCCAGCGCGACAATTCCCGAGATATCGAGGTATGCCTCAACCGGCCCCTTTCCCGCGCCGACCTGATAGGCTTCATCAGCCTTGAATCGATGAAGCGCGAGCCGGTCCTCGTGCGAATAGATTCCTACAGTGCGCAAGCCAAGCTCGTTCGCGGCGCGGAAAATCCGGATCGCGATTTCGCTGCGATTGGCAGCCAGCAATTTCCGAATGGGTTTGTTCTTCTTCATTCCTGAACCGTGAGAACCTTACGGAAAACCTTATATTCTTTCACGCATGCGTGGCAGTGCTGGATCACTTTTTTGAATTCACTGGACAAACACTTTGCATGCACGCGGGGAAGCGACAAACCAGACTAGGGTTGGAGCAGGGGTTGTGCAAAGCGAATGGGAACTCCGAAGTTCGATCCACCAAAACCGCGGACCACGGCGAACGTCACGCCAATCACCTCCCCATCACGGTTAATCAACGGACCGCCAGACCCGCCGGAGGTGGTCTGCGCGTCATAGACAATTTTATCGGCAAGGACGTCGCCGATATGGCCTTGCGTTACAAGCGGCCGGATCAGCTGGCGTTTTTGAAGCTCTTCCACAATCTTCTTGGGGTCGCCACCACTGATCTTGACGATGTCTTTCACGGTGTCTTCCCCGGCGCGCGCGAGGATTGCGCTTAGTCCCGTGGCGTACCCCAGCGAGATGAGAGGCTGGCCGCTCACGGCGGCCTCCTTCCGTCCATCCATTTTCAGAACCGGACGTTTCAGAATGGAGAGATCGCCGCGCAGCACAGCCAGGTCGGCCTCATCGGAAATCTGCGAAATGTTCATCGGAATGCCGGCAGTAGCTTCCGGGAAATACGCGGTCATTTCGGCGATGGTTGGCTGAAGGCCCTGTTGCGTGGCGGCGCTGAGCTCATCATTCTTCCACCACGGCTGGGCAACGTGATGATTCGTCAGAATCTGGTTCTGTCCGACGATAAATCCCGTGCCGAAAAAATCCTCGCGCACTTCCGGCGCGCGGCCGTCCAGGCTGTACGCCACATTTCCCTCGCTGTCCTTCAGCGGCTGGCCATCGGGATTGATGGCCACGTAGCGCAACGGCCGCCGCGAACTTTGGTCGAGAAAGGAAACCGAGACATGGATCAGACAGACGCTGGGCGCGTTCGCCCGAATGACCCCTTCCGCTGCGTGCGCCTGATTCTCAACGCGCTTGAGCCGGCCCGACGTCTCTTCCAATTGTTTGCGAAGGCCATCGACCTCGCTCGCATCCGCCGCGGAAAGTTTCTGGCGTAAGTCGTCCGTCTGCTGTTGCAGCATCTGTTTTTCCGCGGTCAAGTCGGATTGCTGGAGTTGCGAGCGCGCCTGGTTGGCCTCCGCGACGAGCGCTTCTTCCGTATGCACGCCGTGTTCGAGTTGCGCGATCACAGAATAGGCGCGGCGCGTTTCTTTTTCGGCGCGGCGCGAGTACAGCAAGAAAATGATCGAAATCAGGACTGCAACGCCGAGCAGCGCGCCAACCCCGATTTTCAAGGCGCGATCGAGAGAGAACGCGTCGCGCGTCATCTTTTCGGTGACCGCGATAGCTTGAAACGCGGTGTGCGCTATTTCTTGACCCTCTTCCGCGAGCCGGGATTTCTCTTGTAATTCTTCCAAGGCATGTTTCTCGCGCAACTGCGCTCGCACACGCGCCAACAGCTCAGCGGAATCCCACTCCGGCGTCAGAACATCGTTCGCGCCCAGGTCTAAACCCCGCGCACGTTCGGCAGCGCCTCCGCGTGCGAAAAGAATCACCCGCGTATTCGAGGTAGATCCCAGCCCTTTGATCTCGGCCAGGGAATTGCAACACAGGATGTCCGCAAGATCGGCCGAAAGCAGGAACACGTCCACAACACCGGTCTGTACGAGACGGAATCCCTCTTCTTGCGAAGGAGCAGAAGTAACATCGTATCCTGCGGGACGCAGCGCAGCCTCGAGCTGTTGGCGCCGGGCCTCGTCAGGTTCAACAATCAGAATGTTTTCGCGCTTGGGAGACAAGTTTTGCGTTTTCCTTGGCGCCAGCCATGGAAGCGAGCCACGCCCGTAGCTTTGACGCGCGGCGTTTCCCGCCGGTCACATTTAGTTTCTATAGTAACCGTAATTCTTGAAATGGGGCGGGATGCACATTATCGGGCGGAAAAACTGCCGCATGTGCCAAGTAAAGTGGCAAGAACAATCTGAATGGGTAGCCGCCGGATAGAGTACCGTTGTCGGAGAACGCGAGGCGTCACAGCACGGGGCCGGCAAACTCCTAGTATTTCCTCAGCACTCCGATGACTCGACCCTGGATCTTCAGGTCGTTCGCGGCGACCATGATGGGTGCCATTTCGGAATTGGCCGGCTGCAGGCGAATCTTCCCGGCACCTTCACGATAGAACCGCTTGAGCGTTGCCTCTTCTCCGCCGATCAACGCCACCACGATATCGCCCGCATTCGCCACCTGCGTCTGCTCGCACACCACATAATCGCCATCCATGATGTGATCTTCGATCATGGAACTGCCCTTGACCTGCAGCACAAACGAATTTCCGCCGCGCGCAAAATCTCCGAGCGATAGCGTTTCGCGCTCTTCCACAGCCTCCAATGGCCTGCCCGCCGCGATGCGGCCGACCAATGGCAGCTCTTGTACTCTTCGATCGCTGATCTGCTCCTTGACCGGTTTCGGAAGCTGCAATATCTCGATCGACCGGCTCTGATTGTAACCGCGCCGAATGAAGCCTTTTTTCTCGAGCGTGGTGATGTGCTTATGAACCGTGGCAAGCGAAGTCAACTTCATGCCTTTGCCAATCTCTTCAAAGCTGGGGGCGTATCCGTGTTTCGTCTCAAACGAAACCAGATAATCCAGGACTTCCTTCTGTCGTTTGGTCAGGGCCATCATTCGCCTCCACGTGAGCAAGTAAACTGCCCGTATTCTACGGCGAATAGAAAGCGAACGTCAAGCGCAATCTTGCTTTCGCGTTACTTTCACCTCTCTATCGCGGCACTTCTGGAAATGATATACACAGGTGCATCATCCAGTTTTGCGGCTCGCTCCGAAGGTGGTCTGAACATGAATTCAGCTCCTCAAAAAGAATCCCTCCCTTCGGTCATCGCCGCCGGCGTGGTGGCTATCCTCTTGGCGTTGTTCGGATTGATGTCCAGCGCGCTCATGGCTGTTTCGTTCCTGGTCATGCCGGAAATTCAAAAAGTGAGCGCTGGTTCAGCCATGTTTCCACAAATCCGGGCAATGAGCGTAGCGGTCATGATTTTCTTGATGGCCTTGTCGGTGTTCGGAATCTTTGTTGGTGTCGGCATCTTCCGCCGCAAGAATTGGGCGCGCATTACGATTTTGGTTTGGGGCGGGTTTATGACCTTTGTGTGCCTCATGGTCATAGTTGTCGTGCTCATGACATTTGGCCATGTGTCCTCCGTTCAACTTCCGAATGCGAGCGGCGCTGACACACGCCAAATTATGCATTTCGTGAATATCTTCGTCGCCATCATTTACGGAATTCCTGGAGCGATCGGAATCTGGTGGCTGATTCTGTTTACCCGCCCGCGCGTTGCCGCTGCCTTTACAAATCCCTTGCACTTCGCTCCTGAGATGGACGCTTCTGGTTTTCCGCAACTTGCGGGTGGTCAGCCGGCGCGCGTGTCAAAAAGCTTCTCCTGTCCAGTGCCGCTCGCCGTGGTAGCAGGCTTCATGATCTTTGGAGGCGTGTGCTCGTTGATTTTCTTGTTCTTCCCCTTTCCTGCAGGCATCCCTTTCTTCTTTTTTGGACATGCATTCGCCGGCGCGAACGTGAAACTTTTCTTGGTCCTCTTCGGGCTGCTCGGTGGCATTGCTGGAGTGGGTGTTCTCAAGCTGAAGCCCTGGGCGTTGCACGCCGCGATCGGAATACAGTTGTTCGGCCTTTTGAACTGTGCCGTCACCTTTCTTTCCCCAGACTATTTGCCGGCGATGCATCAGGCACTGGAGAAAATGAGTTCCCAGAACCCCGCCTTTGCAGCGGGCAGCCCGATGATGTCGGTCAGCTATTTTCGCGCCATCATGGTCCTGTCAACGCTTTTTGTTGCGGTCCTGCTGGCCATACTGCTCTGGCAGCGCTCCCGATTCCTCGCGGCCGCTTCTGCCGCAAGAACCTGATATCGGCTCGGCCTCTCGCTGCCCCGGGCACAAGCCGGTGTGGTATTCTTCTCACGTCGGCTCCGGGCGGCAGGACGCGGTATCCAACCTGGCTTTCGCTCCGTCCCTCTAACAAATCGAGCCACACTCCCTTGGGGATTTCGTTCGGGAGTTTAGAAACAGCGGAGCCCTGGCCATTATGTCAACCCTGATTGAGACGCCTCCGGTCAAGCACAAACGCGAAGTAATCGACCGCGCCGTCATTCGTTTTGCCGGCGATTCCGGCGACGGCATGCAGATCACGGGAAGCCAATTCACCAACACAGTCGCGCTCTACGGCAACGACATCGCCACATTCCCTGACTTCCCGGCGGAAATCCGCGCCCCTGCCGGAACACTTCCGGGCGTCAGCGGTTACCAGCTTCATTTTTCCTCAAGCGACGTATATACGCCCGGCGATGCCGTGGACGTCCTGATCGCCATGAACCCCGCCGCGCTCAAGATGAACGTCGGCGACCTGAAGGCCAACGGAATCCTGATCGTCAATTCCGACGCCTTCGCGGAAAACGATTTGCGCAAGGCAAAAGTCGAGTCCAATCCGCTGGAGGACCATTCCCTCGACAAGTACCGCTTGTTCTCCGTTGGGTTGGAACGCCTTACCAAGACAGCGCTGGATGATCTCGGTCTGGACGCCAAATCCATCAGCCGCTGCAAAAACTTTTTTGCGTTGGGCATGTGCTACTGGCTTTACAACCGCTCGATGGACCCCACCGGGCGTTGGATCGAAACCAAATTCAAGAACAAGCCGTTGCTGGTCGAAGCCAATAAGCTCGCCATGAAGGCGGGCTATTCGTACTGCGAAGCCACCGAAGCGTTTCAGATCAGCTACGAAATTCCGCCAGCGCAGCTCGCGCCGGGCTTTTACCGCAACCTCAGCGGGAATCAGGCCCTTGCGCTCGGTTTCGTGACCGCTTCGCAAAAGTCTGGCCTCCGCCTCTTTCAAGGCAGCTATCCCATCACGCCCGCGTCGGACATCCTTCACGAGCTCTCGCAGTACAAAGATTTCGGCGTGATGACGTTTCAGGCGGAAGACGAAATCGCCGCCATTACCAGTGCGATTGGCGCCGCCTACGCTGGAGCTTTGGCTATCACCACGACCTCGGGCCCTGGCATGGCGCTCAAGACGGAAGCGATGGGCCTTGCTGTCGCCGTAGAAATTCCCCTAGTGATCTGCGACATTCAGCGCGGCGGTCCTTCGACCGGCCTTCCGACGAAGACCGAGCAAGCCGATCTCTTGCAAGCGCTCTTCGGCCGCAACTCGGAAGCGCCGATTCCCATCGTTGCCGCGGCGACGCCGAGCGACTGTTTTTGGGCCGCGCTCGAAGCCAGCCGCATCGCGATCAAATACATGGTTCCAGTCATTATCCTTTCCGACGGCTACCTCGCGAATGGCGCTGAGCCGTGGCGGATTCCCAACGTCGACGAAATCCCTGCTTTCCCCGTAACCTTCGCGACCAAGCCAAACGGGCCGAATGGCTATTTGCCCTACAAGCGCGATCCCGATACGCTCGCTCGTCCCTGGGCCGTTCCAGGTACGCCTGGCCTAGAGCATCGCATCGGCGGCCTTGAGAAGCAGGACGTCACCGGCAACATCAATTACGAACCGCTGAACCACGAAAACATGGTCCGCATCCGCGCGGCCAAAGTTGCGGCCATCGTGCAAGACATTCCTGACGCCGTGCCCGTTGGCGATCCCGAGGGGGATCTTCTGATCGTTGCCTGGGGTTCGACTCACGGCGCGATCACCGCGGCGTTGAAGGCCCAGCGCGCCCAGGGCCGCAAAATCGGCCACGTGCACCTGCGCCATCTCAATCCGCTGCCTGCCAACCTCGGCGAAGTCATTCAGCGATATAAGACCGTTCTCGTACCGGAATTGAACATGGGCCAGTTGCTCTGGGTTTTGCGCGCCAAGTACCTGGTGGACGCTATCGGGCTCAACAAAATCCAGGGCCGGCCATTCAAACAGGCCGAAGTTGAACAAAAGATCGAAGAGATTCTTGGGGAGAGATCCCAATGAGCACTGCAACGCTTCCGCCCATCACGCCACTCACAAAGAAAGACTTCCAGACTGACCAGGAAGTTCGCTGGTGCCCCGGCTGCGGCGACTACGCAATTCTTTCCGCGGTCCAGTCTGTTTTTCCGGAGCTCGGGATTAAGCGCGAAAATTTCGTCGTGATCTCCGGCATTGGTTGCTCCAGCCGCTTTCCGTATTACATGAATACGTTCGGCTTTCACACCATTCACGGCCGCGCGCCCGCTGTCGCCACAGGTGTCAAGGCGATTCGGCCGGACTTGGAAGTTTGGGTCGCCACCGGTGACGGCGATGCGCTATCCATTGGCGGCAACCATTTGATTCACATGCTCCGGCGCAACGTCGGCCTGAAAGTTCTCCTCTTCAACAATCGCATTTACGGCCTGACCAAAGGCCAATATTCGCCGACCTCCGAAATTGGCAAAAAAGCGAAGTCCACTCCCTTCGGCTCCGTCGACCGTCCTTTCAATCCTATTTCTCTCGCGATTGGAGCGGAAGCCACCTTTGTCGCGCGCTCCGTTGACGTCTTCCAGCAACACCTCAAGGAAACGCTGAAACACGCGGCCGCTCACAAAGGCTCTGCGTTTATCGAGATTCTGCAGAACTGCAACATCTTCAACGATGGCGCCTGGTTCAACTTGACGGAACGCGACGCGCGCAGCGAGCATATTCTCCAGCTCGAACATGGCAAGCCTCTTGTCTTCGGCAAGAATCGCGACAAGGGCATCCGCCGCAATAATGAAGGGGATATCGAGGTGGTCCAGCTCGGAAACGGCGTCACGGAGGCGGATCTCGTCGTTCACGATGCGCACCATCCGCGGCCGGCCTACGCTTTTCTGCTCTCTCACATGGAGCATCGTCCCGGCTTCCCCACGCCCATCGGCGTGCTTCGCGCCTGGGATGACGTCCCGCGTTACGAAGACGTCATGAACGAGCAAATCAAAGACGTCATCGCCAAGCGCGGCCCCGGCGATCTTACGAAGCTCCTCCGTGCCGGCGACACCTGGGAAGTGAAGTAACCGCGCGTTTGACCACTCCAAATTCCTGCGTCGCGCTCGCCGGCGTTCAGATCTGCTTTGTCTCGCGCAATCCTCGAAAGTAAGCGCACATCTTGCTCACCGGGCATAGTTCGCATTTGGGCTTTGTTCTCTTGCAAATTTCTTGTCCATGTCGTTTCAGCAGGAGATAGGCCCTCTGCCTCGCGCCGAATTCTTCCGGCAACTCCGACTCCATGGCTTCCCGCGCGGCGCGATATCCGGCGGCATAGTTCTTGTTCTCCTCGCCAAAGAAAATGCGCTGCGGCACGCCGGGACACGCCGAAGGCACCGCCGCCACAGGCGCTAGTCCCGCAAACAAAAGGATTTTGTCCGCGCCAGGTTCTCCGATCACCGGAAACTCTTTCAATGCTTTCTTTGCAAGTCGAATCCCCTCCTCCGCATGCCGCCTGTCTCCTTCCAAAAGTCTTCGCAGCGACCATTTCAAATCGCCTCCGAACTCTTCACCTACCATCTCGGCAATCGCCTTCAGCCGGTCCGCGCGAAGCTCCGGCGCCATTCCCCCTGCCTTTGTCGCCGCTGCCAGTTTCGCCTTTGGCGTGGCCAGTATCTTTTCCGGACTCGTCCCCACCTCGCGCTTCAATGCTTCGTAGCCCTTTGTGCAGGAAGCGTCCGTCGCCGGATATCCGCAATTCACGAATAGAATCATCTCGTAGGGATCGCCCGGGCCGGTGGGCCGCTGCTTCCCGTACAGTTTCTCGAGCCCCTCCAATATCTTGGCGAATGCGGGCATGTTTCCCCCTTAGATTCCCCGCCGATGGAATACCTTCACTTCCATGAAAACAGGCTGCCGCAATTCTACGTCTATTGAGATGGGCTAAGGGCACGCGGCAAAGCACAAGGAGGATCCATGAAGGGTTTCTTCCTGGGGGCACTCGTCACACTCGCCATTCTCGCTATCGGGGGCTTCTTATACCTCAGATTAGGTCTTGTCGAGGTTCGCGGAGATCTGCCTCCATCGAGTTTGGAAAACTACATCATGTATCGCGCGGTGCATGCTTCCGTGCGTCGGAATGCTCCTGAAATTCCCAACCCTGTCTCTCCTACCGACGAAAACCTCATCGCTGGCGGAAAGATGTATTTGAATGAGTGTTCAGGCTGCCACGGCAATTTTGCGCGACCCGGCCAGGCGGCTGACACGTTGTTTCCTCCGATTCCGCAATTCGCCAAAGTCGGGACCGAGTACACCGAGGCGCAGATTTTTTGGGTCGCCAAGCACGGCATTCGCAGAACAGGTATGTTTGCCAACGGAAAGTGGGACGCGGACCAAAAGCTTTGGACCGTCGCCGCGTTCATCAAACGGATCGGATCGCTCCCACCTCAAGTGCAGGAAGCGCTGACAAAACCCAACAATACCGCTGCCAACTAGCATTGACTCTGGCTTGCTCGCCAGACCCCAAAAAGAAGGGCGGGCGCCATACCATCTGGCCTGCCCGCCCTTCGGTTTCTCTCGTGCTCTGGTCGAGAAATCGTTGCCGTCTTGCCGAACTTCTTGACTATCCCTTCGAAGCTTTCAGGTCGTCCTTCGCTTGCTTTTCGGCGTTCTTCGCTTCGGACTTCGCGTCCGCGTCTGGCTTCATGGCATGGATCGCCTTGCTCAGCGTCATGGCCTTGTCGCCGGCCGATCCCTGGCATCCCGACATGTCCGCGCCGGTTTGCACGCCCGTTAGATTTGATTTCAGGCAGTTAAAGTCCAATCCCAAATTCTTGCGTGCATGAAGTGCGGCCACGCAATCGTCCAGCGCCTTGAAGTTCTCGCATGCGCTCTTTGCGTCCGTGTCCGCTGCCAGCACGCCTTGCGCCTGCAGATTGGCCGTGAGCTTCTTGTCTTGATCGTCCTTCGTATCGAGCTGATCGCTCGCCGACTTTGGGTCCTTTCTCACCCACTTGATCGGATTCAACGAATGCGTAATTCCCGAGCTGCTCGAAGCCGCCGATTCCGCGCCGGCTCCTTGCGGACCTTGCGCGGCAGCACCGCTTGCCCCATACGTTGCGCCAAAAATCGCCACTGCCATAACCAGGACTAACTTTTTCATTTGTCCTCCGATTCTTCCTTCAGGCCCAACTGGCGAGACCCAGAGGAGTCTTAACCATCAGTAGGCCACCCGGCTCGCTCGGTAGACAGCGCTCTAGAGACGGTACTCCCCCAATCCGATACGCTGTCCTTCCGTACAGGCCCGCACCACCGCCAAATCGCTCGCTGCATCAATTCGCACTTTTCTATCGATGGAATTACGTGGAACTTCTGCCGGAAGGAATTCGCCCAGACAAACCAGAAGCTACGCGCCGTCTTCAAACGCGGAAATGCGCTGGGAATACGTTCACTTGTTACGATTTCATCTTCAAATAGAGCCCGTAGAAGCACATGCCGAGCCCGCCCAGAAACACGAGAGGCGCCAGATAGGTCGTAACTAGGGGATTCAGCGGATAAGGAAGCTTCAGCGCGCTATAGCCACCCGAAAAATAGTAAATGACCGACCCCAGAAGCATGTACATCAATCCGCGCCGAACTTCTCGTCCGCCATCCCGGCTGGCCCGGGCTGTCAGGTGAACTTGGGGAACCGCCTCTCGACAATACGGACAGTGGTTCATCCGCACCGGCACTGGCTTGCCGCAGAAGGCGCACGGACGCGTGACCGCTGTCTGCCCTGAAGGGGCACTCATACATGCTCCAATCCTCCGTCACAAATAGCCTAAGTTTGCCGTCTATCTCCGTCAAGAGAATCCGCGACGGAAGGTAAATATGTAGGCAGATAATCTGCAAAACCGTACCGGCTTCTGAAACCAATTCGTTCTTGCCACATCTAATTGGAATATCATCCAGGTCGATCGGAAAATGGAAGATCTCTCCAAACTAGCTTCTTTCGCCGTTCTTGGCGATGCCGACCCCGTTCCGCAGAGCCTTCTGAGCGCGTTCCCTGAGCAGGCAAAAACCTTGGCGCTCCTCTACGACGTCAGCCGCGAGCTGACTTCGATTCTCGACCGCGAAGAATTGCTGCGCCGCGTGGCGCAGCGCGTGAAGCGCATCGTCAACTACGATGTCTTCAGCGTCATGCTCTGGAATGAATCCACCCAGCTTCTCGAAAGCGTTTTTGGGATGCGCTACGAGGACTCCATCCCCACGTTCCTGCGCTTGCCGCTTCGCCTTGGCCTTACGGGAACCGCCGCTGCTGAGCGTCGCCCAGTCCGCGTCGATGATGTGCTCACCGATGCGCGCTACATTCGCTGCGAAACCGGCCTGGACGCCCGCTCCGAGCTCGTAATCCCTCTGCTTCTGCAAGACCGTCTGATTGGCGTCCTTGACCTCGAAAGCACCAAGCCGCATGCTTTCAACTCCGAAAACGAGCGCATGCTTGCCACGCTCGGCTCCTACATCGCCGTCGCTCTCGAAAATGCGCGGCTCTACGAAGAGGCGCGCGAGAATCAGCTGCGCCTACAGGACGATCTCAACACCGCTCGCGAAATTCAGCGCCAGCTCCTTCCGCATGGCGCAAACGGTATTCCGGGGCTCGATCTCGCTGCCGCGTATGTTCCCGCGCGAGAACTCGGTGGCGACTTCTACGACTTTCTTCCCTACGGCCAGGGAAAACTCGCGTTAGCCCTGGGCGACGTCTCCGGCAAAGGAACCGCGGCAGCCTTATTCGGTTCGTTGGCCATCGGCACGCTTCGTGAGCTCGTCGTCAGTAGCACCTGCAACCCGGCGTGCATGCTCCAGATGCTGAATCACCGCATGCATGGCGCTCGCCTGGATGCGCGCTTCATTGCCATGCTCTTCGCGGTCTACGATGCCGCAACGCGCCGCCTTACGCTCGCCAATGCCGGCGGGCCTTATCCTTTGTTGGTTCGCGGTGGCACCGCACAGGAGATTCGCATCGAGGGCGTCCCCCTGGGACTTTTTCCTGAAAACGACTACGAAGAAACCACCGTCGATCTCCAGCCCGGCGACGTGGTGCTATTCGCTTCCGATGGAATTTTGGAATCGGAAAATGCCACGCAAGAGGAGTTTGGCTCCCAGCGCCTGCATGCCCTCTTGGCTGACGCGGGGCGGGCGGATTCCGCGAACGAACTCTCCGAGCGAATTATTGCCGCAACCGATGATCACAGCGGCCCCGGCACCAATCCCCACGACGACCGCACCTTGCTGGTTCTCCGCGTAACGGGCGAAAACGGCGCCGACTACACAAAGCTCCCCGTCATTTATTGAAGATCGGACCGTAATTAGCCGGCGACCAGGTCCTTTAATGCACAGCGGTTGGAATAGCCGCCTGCAACAATTCCGGGTTCTTCAACGCAGGCAGCCACTTCTCTCGAACCTCTGCGAATTCCGGCAGATGTTTCTTCGAAACCGGATCGGATGGCGGCAAGCCCAGCTTTTCGAAATTCTTGAACTGTCCTTTCTGCAAAATCCGAAAATCAAGATGCGGGCCCGTTGAGAGTCCCGTACTACCCACCAGTCCGATGGTCTTTCCAATATCAACGTGTTCGCCCGTGTGAACGAACATCCGCGAAAGGTGCAAATACATTGTTTCGTAGCCGTTCGAATGAGCGATGTGCACCATATTTCCTTCCCCGCCCCTTCGCCCCGCGAATAGCACTCGCCCGCTGCCGATCGTCTGCACCGGCGTTCCCACCGGCGCGCCATAATCCGTTCCCATGTGCGGCCGCACCACCTTCAAAATCGGATGGAACCGTGCCGTGTTGAAATGCGAGGTGACCGGCGCGGCAAATTTAAGCGGTGATCGCAAGAAAGCCTTTTGCAGCGATTTGCCGTCCGGCGTGTAGTACGCGGGCCGCCCGAACTCGTCGTGGAAAAGCAGCGCTTGGTACTTCTTTCCCCCGTTGTCGTATTCGGCGGCAAAAATCTGTCCGTAGCCGGCGGTTTGCCCGTTGGCATAAACCTTCTTCTCCAGCAGGATGCGGAACGTATCGCCTTTGCGCGGATCGGTGTAAAAGTCCAGGTCATATCCGAAGATTTGCGCGAGCCGCATCGCGATCTCCGGCGATTCGCCGGCCTGCTGAATCGCATTAAACAACGAATCGTCGAGATGCCCGGAAACTGCCGTCACCACCACCTTCGAAGGTATTTCGTGCACCTCGGCGGCAAATCCGCTCTCCGCTGGCACGATCCTCAGCATCCGGTCCGGGTCGATCTTGTAGTCGATCTCGCGAAGCCCACCCTCGACCGTTCGTCCCACCGTGATCGTATTGCCCGCGCGGACCTGCCTCAAATTGAACGCTCTCTGCGCCGCCGCCGAAGCATTCGCCGCGTCCTGATGGCTCAATCCGAACTTTTCCAGTGCGGACGTGAAGTTGTCTCGCGCAAGCACTCGTTTTTCCGTCGGCACGATCACGTGCTCGCGTATCCACGCCGCTTCATCCTGGCCCAGTTTCACCTGCTTCTGAAACTCGTCCGACGCCGCCAGCCTCAGCCGGAAAACGTATCCCAGCACTCCCGCGCCGAAGCACAGCACAACAACCAGCACCATCGCAAAACGACGATTCACTCGTTCCCCCTGCCACTCGTCAAATCACAAACTTTTCGCGCTTAGAGACTCGCTGCACACAAACTCGGCCGGCATCCAAACACGCACCGTAACACGAACACTCTTCTATCAAACGTCTCTTCGAGTCAAACAAGAATACTGCCGCTTGAGTCCAATCGCCCAACCTCTTGATGAAATTCCTCTCGTTCTCGATTAGGATGCACCCATGCCTCCAAGCGCTTTATCCCGTCGTTCTTTTCTTGCCATGTCCGCCATGCTCCCGTGGGCCCTTTCCGCCCGGCCAGCTTCGGACATTCCCGTCGGCCTGGAACTCTATTCCGTCCGCAACTCGCTCAAGGCTGACCCAACCGGCACCGTTCGCGCCGTCGCCCATATGGGCTATCAATGCGTCGAATTCTACGCTCCCTATTTTGATTGGACGGATGCCCAGGCAAAAGAGATGAGGAAGCTCCTCGACGACCTCGGTATCCACTGCTATTCCACCCACAACGACAGCTCGTACTTCGCCGCGGACAAGCTTTCTCACGCCCGCGATCTAAACCACATTTTGGGTTGCAAGTACATGGTCATGGCTAGTTCGCATGAAAAGTCTGGCGCGGATGGCTGGAAGGCTGTCGCGCAAATTCTGGATTCCGCCGCCGCCGAGCTCGAACCGTCGGGGTTGAAAGTGGGCTATCACAATCATCAAGCCGAGTTCACGCCGGAAGACGGCGTCCGCCCGATCGAAATTCTGGCAAAAAACACCAAGCCGTCCGTCATGCTCCAGCTTGACGTCGGCACCTGCATCGAAGCTGGCTCCGACCCTGTGGCCTGGATTCGCGCCAATCCCGGTCGCATCCGCTCGCTTCATCTGAAGGACTGGTCGCCCGACTCTGCGAAAGGCTACACGGTTTTGTTCGGTGAAGGTGTCGCCAAGTGGAAGGACATCTTTTCAGCCGCTGAATCCGTCGGCGGCGTCGAATACTATCTCATCGAGCAGGAAGGCAGCCGCTTTTCGGAGCTGGATACCGCCCGAAAGTGCCTCGACACGTATCGCACCATGCGTGCGGCGTAATCCCAATCAAATATTTCTGCTTACTTGCCTGAAATCAGTGGGGTGAGCGGCGTCGTCTTCGCTGTGGATTCCGCAAAATAATTTTGTTCGCGGAGTTTCCGATAAATCCGGCCAGCTACTTCAGCGGCCATGGGGCCCTTTACGCGCCGCGTATTGCCGCGCAACAGGACGGCCAGCGCGATTTTCGGATGCACTTCGTCGGCATACGTCACGAACCAGCCGATGCGCGACGGCGTCGTGTGATCGTCGCAGGTTCCTGTCTTGCCGAGCGGCGTCTCGTCTCCGTCCCGGTCGAAGCTGGATTTGCCGGTGCCGTAAAGAACCGCCGCCAGCATTCCCTCGCGAACCTCCGGCAGGATGGAGCTAATGTTCAATTCGCGTTTCACTCGCGGCGCAAAGTCCTTCACTTCCTCTGGCGTCCGGGGATACTGCAAATAATAAAGGGTGCCCCCGTTTGCAAACGCAGTTGCAATCGCCGCCAGTTGCAGCGGGGTAATCTGAATCCCCTCGCCGAAGCTGGACATCCTCGCAACTCCGCCAAGCGCCGGCGGGGCGCTCGGAAACGCTCCGGGGTGCTCTTCAGGCAAATCATATCCGGCAAGCTCGCCCAATCCCAGCAGGCGCGCATACTTCGAAACTGTCTCAAATCCCATGCGCCGCCCAAGCTCTTCAAAAAACGCGTTGTTCGAATGCGCCATCGCATCCGTCAAATTCATGTACTTGTGATAGCTCACCTTGAGCATCGTGTCGCGCGTGATGACGTTCTCTTCCAGCGCCGCGATCGCGATCGTCGGCTTGATCGTCGAGCACGGAATGTATCCGTCGCCAAACGCGATCTTCTGGTTGACGACTGTCAGGATTCGTCCCGTGTTCGGATCGACCGCAACCACCGATCCGTTATATCGGCCCAGGCCTTCGACCGCCGCTTCGCGTACCACCGGGTCATCATATGTAGTGACATCGGAACTCGTGGAATCGGCAAAAGTTGGCACACCGCGATACCGCGAAGGCGATCTGCGCGTCCGCGTTCCCGGCGTTGCTGCACCCGATGCTGCCGGAGCTGGAACGGCGAACATCGCCGCCATCACAATTGCGAGAACCGCTTTTGCCTCTTGCTTCACAATTCCACCTTTGGCCCTGGACTTCCCTCGAAATTCCCCGAGGGCGAATACTTACCTCATACTGTCCCTGTGGTCAACCCGCTTTCGCAAACCGCTTTCTTTCCCGCAAAATGCGAGGCGCACCCAGTTACACAAGCATCCTTTGTTGTTGCATCTAAATCGCCAAATCACTACTTCACTCATTTGATGCGACTTAGCCGCGCCGCGTAAGCTCATCGCGTTCCCAAGAGAAACATCTTCTCTCAGGATGAGACATATTCTAGGCATTCCCCCGGATAGTACGCAATAGCCGAAGCGCACCAGTACGCTGGTATGTGCTTTGTTTTGAATGACTGGCCCGACGGCCAGCCCCCTGGTTCAACCGGCCTTGCGCCCAGTTAGAATCACAGTTCGCGCGTGAAAGAAAAGTCTTCCCGTCGCATCTTGAAACGGCCGTGTGCCACTTAGATCGCGCAGCCGGTCCTCTTCCAATAATCGGCGAATCTCGTTCGCCCGCTCCGATGGAACCCTTGTCGTCGCCAGCCACCGCTCCACTTCTGGAGTCAAATCATCTGCGGTGCTAACGGAATCCGTCTCCAGCCCCGCTTCGCGAAGCAGTTGCAGCAATTCGCTCAGCGGCAGCGCGCGCACATGCGATGGATCGCGCATAATCTCCCAGCGATTCTGATAGGCGGACCGCTCTGCATGCTCGCTGGCATAAATGTCTTCCACGACTACCGTGCCTCCCGCTCGGCATACTCGCGTCATCTCGCGCAAGACTTGCAGCGGCTTCTGTAGATGGTGCAGCGCCAGCCGGCACACCACCACTTCGAATGTTTCATTTTCAAAAGGAAGGTTCTGCGCATCCGCCGCGCGGAACGAAACATTGCCAATGCCGCGCTCTTTGGTCCGCTCTTTGGCAATCGCCAGCATCGCCTCGGTCAGGTCGACGCCGATCACCTCTCGCGCCGCACGCGCGAAGGCCTCCGCGATGTACCCCGGCCCCGTCGCGATATCTAGCACGCGTTCGTCGCCGCCGAGATGAGCCGCTGCCACCAGGCGCTGGATGCGCTCCTCGTCCGTCACCCACGGATTCGCCGCAAAAGCCGCAGCCTGCGTGGTGAACGAGTCTCGAATGACGTCGTTGTGTTGGCTCACGAAAAAATTCTAGCACAGGCCGGGGGCGGCTCGAATTCGCTTCCGGCCTGCACAAGAAATGTTACCGCGCCGGCCGCGCCTTGCTTGAGTCTCCCGCGCTTGCCACTGCCGCTGCCGCCTTCATCGGCGGTTTGTCGCTCTGTGCGGACGTTCCTGCATGTCCGTTAGGACCCGGCGCTGCCCCGTTCGAATGCCCGGGTATGGCAATTTCCAGCTTCTTGCGCAACGCGTTTTCCAGCTTGTCGCGAACGTCCTTGTTCTCTTTCAGGAAAGTGCGCGCATTCTCGCGGCCCTGGCCCATACGCTCTCCGCCAAAGCTCAGCCACGTACCGCTCTTCTCGACAATCCCCTTATCCACCCCGAGATCGAGCAAGTCGCCCTCGCGCGAAATTCCTTCTCCGTAGACGATGTCGAACTCCGCCTCCCGGAATGGCGCTGCCACCTTGTTCTTCACCACCTTCGCGCGTGTTCGCGACCCCACCACTTTGTCGCCTTCCTTGATCGCCTGAATGCGCCGGATGTCGATGCGCATCGACGCATAAAACTTCAGCGCCCGCCCGCCGGTCGTTGTCTCCGGATTCCCGAACATCACGCCAATCTTCTCGCGAATCTGGTTGATGAAAATCAAGCACGTCCGCGACTTCGAAACGATCGCCGTCAGCTTCCGCAGCGCCTGCGACATCAGCCGCGCCTGCAAGCCCATTTGCGGGTCGCCCATGTCGCCTTCGAGTTCCGCCTTCGGCACCAGCGCCGCGACCGAGTCCACCACGACGATGTCCACGCCGCCCGAACGAATCAGCGTCTCCGCAATCTCCAGCGCCTGCTCGCCATTGTCTGGCTGCGACACCAGCAAGTTGTCCACGTCCACGCCCAGCTTCCGCGCGTACACCGGATCGAGCGCATGCTCCGCGTCGATGAACGCCGCCTGCCCGCCAAGCTTCTGCGCCTCCGCGATCACGTGCAGCGTCATCGTCGTCTTGCCGCCAGACTCCGGTCCGTAAATCTCGATCACCCGCCCACGCGGGAATCCGCCGACGCCCAGCGCCGCATCGATCGATAGGCATCCGGTCGGAATCACGCTCACCGGCACCAGCACATCCCGGCTGCCCAGCCGCATGATCGCGCCTTTGCCGTGATCCTTTTCAATCTGCGATATCGCCGCTGCCAGCAATTTCTCTTTCTCTTCTGTCATTTCTCACCTCGGTCGAGGAAATTAGGGAAGTTCATTTGCAACGTAAAGCCGTGGCCTGGGACATAGCGGAAGCTATATAGTAACACTTCAATTATCTTTTCGCCATGCCTTTTTTATCTCAGGGTCATTTACCCCACTCAGTCCCGCAGAATAGTTCGAGGGAGCAATTTGGAGTGCGGCAGCCCCGCTGCCGCTTTTTCCCAACAACTCGCTCGACTCAACATTTGGCGGGGCTCAATAAGTTAGCCCTGGCGCTTACAACCGTGCTCCGCGACGTGTTCCTTCAAGCGGGTGATGGCCATCGCCACCCGTACCGCCAGTTGCCGCTCTTCGGCGGGCGACAGGTTCCGGAGCCGTATCAGCCCCCGCATCCGATCGCGCGCCTCGATGAACTCGCTTTCGAGCCTAGCATGTTCCGGACATCCTATCGCCAGCCTCGTCGCCGAGCACATCCCGCACCTGTTGAAAGCCGCGACTCGCAAACTACCATCAAGGCGAACAAAAAGCAAACATTCTTTTTCGCCTTATCTTCGCCTTTGTGCGCGCAATACACCAATGACTCCGCACCTAATCGGTGAGCCCAAGTCGCTGAAGATCATCGTCCTGCCAGCCCGCGTCTCTGATCATGGCTCGCAACGTGCCAACAGGGAAGGTGGCGCTCAAGGAATGAAAAGCAACAACGACCCACGCCCATCCGGGCGGCGGTAAATACGATGACTGCCCTGCACGCGCTGCAGAGCAAATCCGTCAGCTTCCAACGCCCGGATGAACCGGCGTGCCTGCAGACCTCGCGGGACTCGTGTCATACGTTAACAACTACGGCGGGTTCCGGCAGCTCCAATGTTCCTTGGTTCACCGGAATTGTTTCCCCGGCCTCAAGCAGATCCTGAACGTATAGATCGATAGCTTCGCGGATATTTGTCAGCGCTTCTTCGTACGTGTGGCCCCACGTATGGCAACCTTTGAGCGCGGGACAGGACGCGTGCCAGGCGTCGCGGCCGTCCTCGAACTTGTCCGGCTCGACAACTACTTTGAAGACGTAGGATTTCATTTTGAAAGCCCTCAAGTCAGAAGCTGCTGAGCCTCTTGTTGCGCGGCAATCGCCATCTCGCGTGATACGGTGGGATATCCTTCGAGGAACTCTTCGAGCGTGTGCCCTCGTTCCAAGGAATCGAAGAGAAGTTGCACAGGAACTCGCGTCCCTCGAAAAACGAGCGTGCCACTCAGAATATTCGGATTTTTGACGACGACGCTATTCATGTAATTGATGGTCGTCTCCATTAGGGGCAGTATATCACCCAGCGAGTATATGGAGTGCGGCAGCCCAGCTGCCGCTTTTCTCCTCCCCCGCCGCACCCGCACCCACTACGCTGCATACGTATAAAACCCCCGGCCCGCCTTCCTCCCCAACCACCCCGCCGCCACATATTTCTTCAACAACGGACACGCCCGATACTTCGGATCACCCAGCCCCTCCTGCAACACATGCATAATGTCCACGCACACATCCAGCCCAATAAAATCCGCCAGTTCCAGCGGCCCCATCGGATGGTTCATCCCCAGTTTCATTACCGCGTCCACCGCTTCCGGCGTCGCCACGCCCTCCATCACGCAATACGCCGCCTCATTGATCAACGGCATCAGCACGCGGTTCGAGACGAACCCCGGCGCATCATTCACCGCCACCGGCGTCTTCCCCAATTTCTTCGCCAACTCCATCGTCGCCGCAAACGTAGCATCGCTCGTCTGCAGCGCCCGAATCACTTCCACCAGCACCATCATCGGCACCGGGTTCATGAAGTGCATCCCCACAAACCGATCCGCTCGTTTCGTCATCGCCGCCAACGCAGTCATCGCAATCGAAGACGTATTGCTCGCCAATATCGCCTCCGGCCGCAAAATCCCATCCGCCTCCGTCAACACCGCCCTCTTGATCTCGAGTTTTTCCGGCACCGCCTCCACAGCAAAATCCGCCTCCCCAATCGCCGCCATCTCCGTCACGCACTGCACCCGCCCCAGCACAGTTCCCTTTTCCGATTCCGCCAGCTTCCCCTTCTTGATCTCTCGATCCAGATTTTTCCCAATCGTCTCCAACCCTCGCTCCAAAAATCGCTGCTCCACATCGCGCAAAATCACGCGATATCCCGACCGCGCAAACACGTGCGCAATCCCGTTCCCCATCGTCCCCGCGCCTAACACCGCCACGGTCTTAATTGTGTCGATCGACAAGGTTCGAGCCTCCGCGTTCACATGAATTTAGAGTGGCAATCCAAGCCAAGGAACTAAGCGATGCAACGACGAAACACTTCACAAGACTCGAATGGTAAGAGAACAAGGCAGACTCACGCCGGCGGTGCACCTTCCACAATTTCCCGAATAATTTCCCTCGCCAAAGTCTCCTCTTCCGGCGGCACATACAGCGTCCCTTCATTCCCCTTTTTCTCCACGCGCACCGGAATCTCGTTCTCCTTTAACGCACGGCTCAAAAATCCCGCTTGTTCCTCATCCGCCCCGGACCACACCGCGCAAGTCGTCTGGCCAATCACAGCTGGCTTCGCTTCGGCCACTGCCGGCGGCGAGACGCTTTCGTCCGCGCGCAATTCCATGTCCACCGGCTCTTCATCCAGCAGCTTTTCCAGAATCTCTTCCGCCGCAACCAAACTCGTCGACGGCACTGCCACTTCAAATCCAAACTGCCTTTTCCAATCGATTGGAAAAATATCGGCCGCCGGCGCGACATCATCGTCCCCTGTGGCCCTATCGATAAAAGGAATGTTCGCGGATTGCAATGCTTCAAGCAGCGAAGAGTGCAGCACCGGATCCTCTCCGGCCCACAACATAACCAATGACCCTTGCGGTCCCGTGCCGGATGCCATAAATACCTCCCTTCGAGTTACAAACACTCCATCTCGACGATCAAGCGCCAAGGATACATCCAATCCCGCCGCAGCAAAACTGCCCAGGCCAACTGCGCCGCTAACACGAACACGCCTCGATCAAGGATTCTCTCTGCATTACACCATCCATCCTCCGTCATTCCGGTGGAACGCCTTCGATCACCTCCCGCACGATCTCCCGCGCGCGCGCTTCCTCTTTCGCATGTACATAAAGCGCGTATTTGCCAACGCGCGGATCGCGGCGAAAAGGAATTTCGTTGGTTTGCAGCGAAGCCGCGATGAAATCAGCAAGCTCTGGCTCGTCGCCGGACCAGATTTCCGTGGTTGCTTCTTCCTCGTCCCGTTCTCCTATATTCCTCTCCGCGCCTCGGGCTCTCAACTCATCGGGCTCATGCAGATCGGGTGACGGCTCGATGATCGATGGCAGCGTGAACCCTTGCGAACTCTCTTCAACCGGTTCCCCCCAGGGTCCGAACGCCCCCGGACCAAAACGCGCGCCTGGCATGTGACCGGAATCCACGGGAAGCAGCCGCGAAGCTGGCTCAATCGGCTCGCCGCCACCGTATGCTTCCTTGACCAGAGCTTCGGCTCTCTCGAACTGCGAAAAAGGAATCCCCAGCTGTAACGCCGGATATTTTGAAATATGGAAAAGGTGATCCGCCCGGCTAACGGTCCTGTGCGGAATTCTTTCCTTGTCCAACAGCTCGCAAAGCTCGGCATGCACCCGGGGATCGTCGCCGCTCCAAAATGCGCAAAAAGGATCTTCGTCAGAGTCGCCAGGATCGACCGCCTCGTGGGCAACGATGGCAGCGGAAGGCAACTCCTCAACGAGGTTCACGTCGCAGTCCACGCACCTCGTAAACCCTTCTCGATACTCGGCCTTGCAAACAGGACAAAACATAGCGATAGCGCAAGAGTCTACTACACCGCGTCAAATCGCCGTTGCGTCGGGCAAGAAGCAAAAAAATGTTCCATCCCTATTGACGCATATAGATATAAAATGATATAGATATTGGCATGCCTAGAGTCGATCCTCAAAAATTTATTCCCCTCAAGTCCCATTGGTTTCACATCATGCTCTCGCTTGCCGGTGGAGAGCAGCATGGTTACGGAATCATGCAGGAAGTCCTGAATCGCACAACGGGAAAGGTCCGTTTGTGGCCCGCCACATTATATGGATCGATCAAGCGGCTAATAGAAGCGGACCTGATTGAGGAATCCGACGAACGCCCCGCGCCGGAATTGGACGACGCGCGCCGCCGCTATTACCGGCTGACGACTCTCGGCAGCCGCGTGCTTGATGCGGAATGTGAGCGCCTGCAGGAATTGGTTCGCACCATTCGCGTGAAACAGCGCACGGTGACCCAATGAATCTTGCATGGCGTATTTACGAGCGTCTGGCGAAAGCTTTTCCGCACGAATTCAAATTGGCTTACGGCACGGAAGTGACGCAACTGGGAAAGGACGTCGTCGAGGACATCGCCAAAAGGCAAGGAACGTCAGGCCTGATTCGGCTAATTGCGGACATCGCCATCCGCGTGCCGCTCGAGTACCTGAGCGAAATGCGCGGCGATATGCGCTATGCCTGGCGAGCGCTGATCAAATCGCCTGGCTTCGCGTTGGTCGGCATCATTTCGATGGGACTCGGAATCGGTCTGACCACAAACATATACAGCTCGAAATGGCAGTTCATTTTCCGTGAACTGCCGTCAGCGGCCAATGCCAAAGACCTGGTAATGCTTCAGCAGTCGGCGGGCGATGATCTCGCCCCGGTTTCTTATTACTACATCGATCAGTTTCGCGAGCAAAAGAGTTTGTTCACCGGGGTCGCTGCCTTCGAAACCGGCATCCCCTTCAATGTCGCATTCCAGGGCGATCTAAACGCCAAACCCGAGCGCGTCTTTGGGCAACTTGTGTCACCGGACTATTTCTCCGTGCTCGGCGTGCAACCCCAGCGTGGAAGAGTGCTTAGCGCCTCATTGGACAAGCAGGGTGACGCGCCAGTAGTCGTGATCAGCGATCGCTTCTGGCGCAATCGCCTCAACGGCTCTTCGAACGCAGTGGGGCAAACGCTTCACCTGAATGGGCAAATCGCCACCATCGTGGGAATCACGCCGAAGGATTTTAACGGCGCCCTCGCCATCAACCCCTCTGAGCTGTTCGTTCCGATCACCGTCCCTGCCGCGCTCGCTCCCGAACTTGCCAACGACGTCCTGCATCAACGCAATGCCAGGGAGTTTCTGGCCATTATATGTCTGGCTCCGGGCGTCTCAATAGATTCGGCGGAAGTGGGTCTTGACGCCGTCACGCGTCGCCTCGATGAACGGGATCCTTCCTTGCAAGTCCGCACCGACAAGGGTAAGCGCATCACGCTGCTTTCAGCGGGCACCAGCATACCGATTCCGCGGAAATTGAAGCCCGCCTTGATCGGATTCCTCCTCGCACTGATGGGCCTGGTCATCGCCCTTGCGTGCATGAATCTGGCAAACATGCTCATCGCGCGCGCCGCCAATCGCCGAAAGGAATTGGCCGTTCGCTTGGCAGTCGGGGCCAGCCGTTTCCGTTTGGTCCGTCAGATGATGAGCGAAGGCATTCTGCTCTCCCTGCTGGGCGGCATTGCTGGATTTGCGCTCGCCTATGGTCTCGGCGTCTTGAACTCGCACTTCAGGCCGCCCATAACCGTGCCGGAGGAAACCAATTTCTACCTGGATTGGCATGCAGGCGTCTTCGCATTCGGCCTCGCGATTGTGTGCGGCATCGGATTCAGCCTCGCGCCCGCCCTGCAAGCAACCAAAGCTGACCTGACGCCGGCGCTCAAAGAGGGCTCGGCGCTTCAGTTGCTTGGTTACCGGCGCATTAGCCTGCGCAACCTGCTGATGGTCGCCCAGGTTGCGGCGTCGCTTGTGCTGCTGCTGATGACCGGTTTCCTGGTAATGGGAATTAGCAAATCGAGCGGCATCCAAACTAAATTCAATCCGAATACGATGGTTATCTTGTCTCTCGATCCCGTGCGCGACGGCTACGCACCCGAAAAAGCGCAAGCTCTATTCGAGAAACTTCCCGAACGGCTCAAGAACGCCGGGCCAGTGCGCAGCATCGCCTTGGCCGCGCAGGCGCCCTTTACGGGCGAACTGGAACCCAGCCAACTGTCTGCCGAAGACTCTCCGGGCTCTTCACGAGTACTTCTGCCCGTCGTCGAAGAAATTGTGGGCGCGGACTATTTTGCGACGCTCAACGAGCCCATGCTGGCCGGCCGCGAGTTCGTGGAACCGGATCAACTTAGCCACGCCAACGGATCGAACACTTTGCCCGCCGTGCTGAACGAAAGTGCCGCACGCGGATTTTTCGGAAGCGCGAACGCCATCGGTAAGCGCGTTAGGGACGACAACCAGTCCTTTGAGGTGGTCGGCGTGGTCCGCGACTTGAAGGATGTCGAGGGATTCAGCCAATCCATAATTTATCTGCCGTTGACGTCGCGTGATTTTGCTCGGCCGCCAGCCGGCGGTATAACCATTTTGGTGCGGTCGGACGCGGGACCCTCCGCGGAAACCGATGCGCTGAGCTCGATTCGGAACGAGATCGCTTCAATCGATCCCAATTTGAACATCTTCAATATGCAAACGCTCAGCGCTTACCTGGATCGTTCCCGGGCCGCTTTGCGCTTTTCTGTCCAGACGTACGGTGCAATTGGAGTGTTTGGCTTGATATTGGCCGCCATCGGGCTCGCTGGCATCACGGCTTACGCGGTCGCTCAAAGACGCAAAGAGATTGCCATCCGCACGGCGCTAGGCGCAAGCAGGGCGCAGGTGCTTAGGCTGGTGCTGCGCGAAGGCGCGGCGCTAGTCAGCATCGGAACGGTTCTGGGCTTTTTGGGCGCCATCGCGCTGGCAAAAATAATTTCGTCGCTCGCCAATATGTTTGTCGACGCGCTCAGGGTAGGCACGAACGATCCGCGTCTGCTCGTCGGCGCGCCCTTGCTGCTGGCCGCGGTGGCGCTGCTCGCCTGTTACGTGCCCGCCCGCAGGTCGACTCAGCTCGACCCGCTAAGGGCGCTGCGCGAAGAATAAGCGCTTGCCGCTTCGTCTCCAGCGAGTCGCCCGTTGCAAAAGCAATGTTTCGTCCGCTGCACCGTAACCGCGCTTTTCATAGAAGTGGCCGAAATTGTGGCACAGCCAAAGCTTTCCCATCGCGCGGTCTGTGCGCGATGAATCCTGGCTGTGCTCTTTTTGTTTCTGGCACACGCGGAATTCATCCCGGCCCGGTCGTGAGCCCGCGCATGTATCTTGAGTGGCAGTTGTAGGTGCCGGGCTTTAGCCCGGCTCTTTCTTTTTCCGTCAGTCCAATTCCCAAAACCAAATCCCAAACCAACTCCGAGGAGACCTCTGTCTCCTCTCTCACTTCTCTTAAGAAATTGGGATGCGGTATATATTTCTCCGAATGTTCCTCAGCGTGTACGAGTATTTCTCCGGCCCAAGCACCGAATCCACTCCTCTTGGCAGTTCTATCCCTCTTCCCGACTTCTTCAATTCCTCAGGATCGCCCAGTCCTTCTGGTGGCAACGCCGGCAGCCCGCTTTCGCCAACCACAGGCAGCAAGTACGTTAGTGAGAGTGCGTTAGTTGCCGGCCCGAATTGCGTCACCAGATACTTTCCATCCACGCTCCACGATGCAAAATACGACGCGCAAACCACCACCGGTTTCCCTCCGCCACTCGGATACGCCAACACTCGATAGGGAAGATTCTTATCCTGGTTGTCCTTCTGGAACACCAATATCCATCTCCCATCTGGCGACACCGCCACCAGGTCCAGAATCGCCTCCTCCAGCAACTTTTTCCTCCCCGATCCGTCCTGCTGCATGGTGTACACGTAATTCTTTCCGCTCTCGTTCGCCCGGTAGATCAGATTCCCATTCGGCAGGAACATCGGTTCGTCTTCGTTCTCCGCTGACGCTAGTTGCTGAGGCGAAGTCCGGTGATCCGTCGATGCAATCCACAAATGCGAGATTCCCTTTTCGTCGCTCTTCACAAACGCCACCCGGCTGGCGTCCTTAGTCACGGCATAGCTATCAAGACTTGTGTCTACCCCATATCCCGGTACGACCGGTTCGCTCCTCCCGCTCGTCAGGTCAGTGCTCCACAATTCCGTTATGTCGCTTTGCCCAGCCCTCTTCAGGTAAAACAACTTCGTGCCGTCGTCTGAAAACGTCGTGGAGAACGCGTCTCCTTCGGACGACATCTGGTGCTCTCCCTTTTGGTCGTGAATCCAGATCGTCCGATCTTCTGTTCCCACCGACGTGAGAAACGACTTTCCATCTTGCTCCATCGCGATCCCTTCCTCCTCCGTCGGCCCCGATGTCACCTGCTCCGGCTCTCCTTTAGGGAATCGCTGTCTCCAGATGTGAAACCGTCCTCCCTGGTTCGTGCTCAAGTACACCCACTTCCCATCCGGCGACCAAGCTCCTGCCCTGCACACGGCGCCTGCAGGTCCCACCAACTGTTCCGTGCCGCTCCCGTCGGACGGCGCCACACGGCATTGCACCAGGTCCCCTCTGTCGTCCATCTGTACTATCAACACCCACTTCCCGTCCGGCGACAGATACGAGTGGTGCGCCATGCTCCTCTCTCCGGGAGGCAAATACATAATCCGGCTCTGACCTCTCCCTGCATCCGTCGTCACCACTCCCATGTGCAACCCGCCACCCTCGATCTCAGAAAACAGAAGCCGTTTCCCGCCATCAATCCACGTCAGCGAAGACGCGTTCCTCAACATGAGGCGCGGCTCTCCTCCCAAAACCGGCACTTCCCACGTGTTCCACGGGTCGACCGTTCCATACGCAATCTGGGATCCGTCGGGCGAAAATGCGGGACTCAACTTCACCAACTTGTCGTGTGTCAACTGAATCGGCTCGCCGGATGGCAGCATCTTCACGTACACGTCTCCCGGTCCAATAAACGTGTTCTCACCTCGGATAAACGTCAACATTCGACCGTCCGGCGACAAGGCCGGGTATACCGCCGCATCCGTAAAGAACGTCAATTGCTCCCAAGCCTGATCGCTTTTCGGCACAGTTCGCTTGCCCTGCAAATAGACATACGTTCCGAGGGCCGCCGTGAGCAGCATCACTCCCAAAAATGCGAATGACAGCACGCCTTTATGTTTTCTTGCTTCGTTTAAGAGAATTGC
>JBAQJX010000061.1:0-159408 GCA_049641765.1 Candidatus Acidiferrum sp. | reverse complement strand
CGCCAGCCTGCACAACGATTCCGATCACGCCGTCACGGGCATTTTCTCCGGGTCTATCGGCGATGGCGAAGAGCCGCTTTCGCAAACCGTGACGCTCGGACCCAATGAAACAAAAACCGTGCGCTTCACGCCCGAACAATTTCCGCAACTCAGGCTCTCGCATCCGAAACTATGGTGGCCCTATCAAATGGGCGATCCCTATCTTTACAAGGCAAAGTTCTCCTTCGCCGTCGACGGGAAAATTTCCGACTCCACTTCTCTCAACTTTGGAATTCGTGAAGTCACTTCGGAGCTCACGGACGAGGGCCATCGTCTGTTCAAAATCAACGGCCGCAATCTTCTGATTCGCGGCGGCGCTTGGGCGGAGGACATGCTTCTTCGCTGGTCTTCCGAGCGGCTCGATGCCGATCTATCTTACGTCCGCGACATGGGACTCAACGCCATCCGTCTCGAAGGCCATCTGGACCGCGATGAATTTTTCGAGAAGACCGATCGCCTCGGCATTTTGGTCATGCCGGGTTGGTCGTGCTGCGACGCGTGGGAACGTTGGAAAGATTGGAAAGGAGACCAGCGCGCTGTCGCGTCCGCTTCTCTAACCAGCCAAATCACGCGCCTGCACAATCATCCGAGCGTGTTCGTTTGGCTCAATGGCAGCGACGGCCCGCCTCCCGCCGACGTCGAGCGAATGTATTTGGACATCGAGAAAAATTTAGGTTGGCCGAATCCCACACTCTCCTCCGCCTCGGAAGAAAAAACGACGATCACCGGAAAATCGGGCGTCAAGATGACCGGGCCGTACGAATACGTTCCGCCGGTGTATTGGCTTGCGGACACGCAAGCGGGCGGCGCTTACGGCTACAACACGGAGACGAGCCCGGGCCCGGCGATTCCTCCGCGCGAGTCGCTCGAACGATTTATTCCCAAGGATCATTTGTGGCCGATCGACGACGTTTGGAATTTCCACGCGGGCGGCGAGCGCTTTACTACCGTGAATGTTTTCACGGATGGGCTGACGCGCCGCTATGGCGCGGCCACTTCGCTCGACGACTATGAACGCAAAGCGCAGGCGATGGCTTACGACGGCGAGCGCGCCATGTTCGAGGCTTACGGCCAGAACAAATACACGTCGACGGGAGTTATCCAGTGGATGCTCGACAACGGCTGGCCGTCGCTCATCTGGCATCTCTACGACTACTATCTTGTTCCCGCGGGCGGCTATTTCGGAACGAAGAAGGCGCTCGAACCGGTGCACGTGCAGTACGGCTACAACGACAAAGGCATCTGGGTCGTGAACGGCACCTACGCAGCGCTCCCCGGGATGAAAGTGATCGCCAACGTCTACAACATCGACGCGAAAGAAGTGGCCACGCGGCGTGCGACGCTGGATCTTGCCGCGGACAGCAGCACACGAGCCTTCGATCTTCCGAAGGCCGACAATCTTTCCACGACCTATTTTCTGCGGCTGCAATTGCGTGATGCCGACGACAAACTCATCAGCGAAAATTTCTACTGGCTATCGACCAAAGCGGACACGCTCGACTGGGCCAAGCGAAAGGATACGGTCTACACGCCGCAGGCGCAGTTCGGCGATTTAACGGGATTGGCTTCGCTCCCGCAGGTGAACTTGACGGCACACGCCGATTCCGGCGGCAACGAAACTGCGGTTACGGTGACGAACCCGAGCCATTCCATTGCGTTCATGGTTCATCTGCGCGTCACGCGGGGCAAGGGCGGGGAAGACGTGACGCCAATTCTTTGGGAGGACAATTACTTTTCGCTACTGCCTGGAGAAAGCCGGACCGTACATGCAAAGTTCTCAAGCACTGCGGTGGGAGGCGAGGAACCCGTCGTCGAACTGGATGGCTGGAATGCGGCTCCTCAAACTCTGATTCCAGGAAAGGGAGAGCGATAGGAGATTGTCAAAAGGCACCCCCCCCTGTTTTGCGTAAGTGTTGATTCTAAATGACTTAGGATTCCTGTAAGTGCTTTAGAATCAGCGTTTGTGGACTTTTCTGTAAGTGTTGATTCTAGAAGACTTAACCTCACTGTGGACCTTTGCTTTCGGCGACCCGCAGCTATCTGGCTGTCCGGACCGATCAGGCTTTTGCCACAGACGATCCGGACGGAAAGCGGGTAGCGAAGGGGCGTAGCGGCTACGGATTTTCGGACTTCGCCGAAGGCGTTCCTTGCGAGTCCGTGGTATCCGTCGGCTTCATGGCGACGACCTCATAGTCGCGCGTTTTCTTGTCGCCATCCGGGCATTCGACGGTCATGTGATCGTTCTTGATTTTGATCACGACTTCCTTGCCGACGGGCAGGATAGCCGGATGCTTTTTGTCTGTGGGTTGAATTTCGTACTCCATTTCGTCGGTGCGCAACAGATAGCGCGGACACAGTTTTTCATCGGAGTTCATGTGCGTAATGCCCACGGACGCCCATATGCTGCCCAAGCCTGTTACGCCTTTTTCCTTGGCGCCACAGGGTACGGCGTCCATTTTTTCAAGCATGGCTCTTTCGAGCGGCTGCTTCTTTTTGCCGTGCGCGCTTGCCGGAACTGCCACCAACAGGGCAAGCGGTAGAACTAGCAGAATCTTGCAATTCATATTGCCTCCTCTGAGTAACTCTCCGCCCGATCTGACTCGGACCTCGGCCGGCCGCCGGACGTTTGATGCGCCCGTTGCGGTCACGAAAGGCTAAAGGCACACACGGAACGGGAAAGCCGGTGAGGCCTTCCCGTCCAGCGCGTATCGGGTCTTACTGATTCGGTTTGCCAGGAGTAACCGTCGGGGTCTTCACGGTCGAATTGGTGCTGAACTGCTGCGACGATTTGACGAAAGTATCGGGATTCGCCATCAGCTGTTCGCGCACGTCAGGATTCGCGTTCAGATAGTCCTTCAGTTCGGGGTGGCTATTCAGGAAGTCCTGGTTCTTGACGAGAGAAGGATTCTCGGAGAGTTGCCGTGCGATGTCCGCGTGGCCTCCAAGAAATTCTCCGAAGTGACGGTGGAAGTCGTCCCGGTCCATGTCTTTGCCGAGGCCGTTGCGATCCATACCGCCTTGGTCGTTGTTGAAGCGAGCTTCCGCTTCCAGGAAGCCGTTCGGATTGTTTTTGAGCACGTTGCGAACTTCCGGATGCTCCTGCAAATAGGATTGCAGGGCGGGATGACTCTTCACAAAGTCGTCGTTATCGACGAGTGTGTGATCCTTGCGAAGTTGCTCGGCAATTTCGTGGTGGTCGTTTAAGAATTGGTTGAAGCTGGCCAATTCCTTGCGGTCCTGGCCGAGGTAGCGGTCGCGATTATCCTCGAACCGGTTGTCGCGGTCGGCCTCACGCACGAAGGCGTTGGGGTCGTTTCTGAGCTGATCGCGGACTCCCGGATGCTCCTGCAAGTACGATTGCAGGGCAGGGTGATCCTTCACGAATTGCCCGTTATCGACGAGAGAAGGATTCTTGCGAACCTGTTCGGAGATTTCGCGATGGCTGTCGAGGAATCGGTCGAAGCTGGCCAGTTCGTCGCGGTTCCGGTCGAAGTTATTGTCGCCGCGGTTGATGTTGTCCGCCTCGCGCACGAAGCCGTTGGGATCGCTATGGAGCTGATCGCGAACCCACGGATGAGACTGCAAGTAAGTTTGCAGAGCGGGGTGCCCCTTCACGAATTCTTCGTTATCGACGACAGAAGGATTGCGGCGGACTTGTTCGGAGATTTCGCGATGGCTGTCCAGGAACTGATTGAAACTCGCGACTTCCGCGCGGTTTCTGTCGAAGTCAGGACCGCGATTGTCATCGCGGCGGTTGAAGCGGTCTGCTTCACGCATGAAGGCGTTGGGATCGTTCTTCAGCTGATCGCTGACTCCCGGATGGTCTTGCAGGAAGGATTGCAAGGCAGGATGGTCCTTGAGATAGTCCGGCTTATCCGCAAGCGAAGGATCGCGGCGAAGTTGGTCGGCAATCTCGCGATGGCCGTCAAGGAATTGGTCGAAGCGCGCCAACTCGTCGCGGTTCGCGGCGTTGTCCTGGGTGGACGTGTTCGTTTGCGCGTTGGTTTGGGTTTGCGCGGTAGATTGAGTTTGCGCAGTGGCCTTGGTTTGCGCAGCGGATTGGGCGGGAACGGACTGCGCGCTGACAGGCAGGCAGAACAGAGTTGCCAGAGCGAGTAGCGCGAGCTCGCTCTCGAGATGCAAGTGCTTTTTATTCATACGGCACTCCTGCGGTGAATGTGTCACCCGTTAGGGAGGTGCAACAACCGTGCCAAAGAGGCCTACGAAAAACGGAAGTTCCAACGGTTCAAGGAGTTAGGAAAGATGCAAAAACGAAGCGAAGAGAGATGGGCGTGGAAATTCGACACGCACGGTAAAAATCGCCATAGGAAAAACACCCTACGGTGAATGCAGTAGCGCGGTTTGTGAATGAAACAATTTCAGCACGTTTTGGTGTCGCGACGGATTTGTTTGGTGCGCGCGAAAAAGCGGATGAAGCGCGGAGCGGCTTGCGGAAAATTATCTTGGGCACTGAGTCGGTTTCGGATTAAGCCACTTGCCGGACACCCAGCAGATGCCCAACCTAAGCAGAGGCTGCCTATACTACTAACATGGCCGAGTTCCTGTTTGAGCTGCTTCTTGTGTTGACTGAATTATTTCTCGAAATCTTCCTGGAAGTCGCAGCAACGGCCCTCTTCGACCTCGCCCTACGTGCAATCGCCAAAGTTTTCGAGACGTTGCGTTTTGCAAACCCTGTCGTTGCTTCGATAGGCTACGCAATCTTGGGCACTTTGGCGGGCGGATTAAGCCTTTTCGTCTTTCCACACCCACTTGTGCACCCATCAAGACTTCATGGAATCAATCTGTTGGTCAGCCCAATCGGTACTGGTTTTGTGATGTCCTTGTTTGGTTCCCAATTGAGGCGACAAGGCGCGAAGGTAACTCGCATTGAGAGCTTCGGCTATGGGTTCGCCTTTGCATTCGGAATGGCGCTGATACGATTCCTTTTTGTGACCTGATTTTTGTATTGCATCAACCGGCGACCTCCAGCTTTTGAGGCGTGGACGTAGTGCGATATAACATGCACGGCTCATCAGTATTAGTAGGCAATTTTGGCCGAAGTAGTGACTATCGCGAAGGCATGAAGTGCAACAACGCACCAAGCACTTGCGCGATTGCGCAGGCGGCGCCCAGGATTAACAGTCATTGATTCCCCGCTTTGGTTTCGGTCCCCTCAAGCTAGGTGTATGGATACCTAACTCACGGGATACTCGAGGGGGCGCAGCACCAGTGATATAGCAAGAACTAGAGCGACTGCTAGTCCGAATGAGTCGACGTATGAGATCGTCATGGACATCTGCGAGCTCAATGCCCTTAAAGGCGATAGCAGGATGACTGCCCACGATCCGACCATGAAAAGGCGCTCTCGCCCTTCCGTGCCGCGGATAAACAAGAACGCCCCCCAACAGAAAGCAGCGTAGAACGCGACGTTCAGGATTATCGTCAGCCACCCGGGCAGCAGACCATCTGAGGTTATAAGCCAAGATTTTGCGTGAGACGGATGAAGGAGGCCGCGAATCGCTTGCGCCAGAACGAATGCGGTTACGAAAGCTCCGACTGCAGCTCTGGCTCTTGTCGTAAGTAATCGCATTGGATGGGGTGGCGGCAAACGGAGTGGCCTGCGATGCAGTTATTTTGCATCATCTGTGCATCCGTTGGGAAGAATAGGGCTGACCAGATGCGCAACTAGAAATTCAAGGATTCTAAATCGGTCTGGACGACGTAGTTCCTGGAACCGTGTGCCTGGTGTGCGCCGTAATCGTAAATTGCGATCTCATTATCCGGTTGAGCCCGCAAGGCTTACTGGAGGTCGAGTTGAATCGCCCAAGATAATCTCAGGCCTCGACGCTGATTGAAGTCAATTTCGGATGTAAATTTCGGTCCACGGCTTAACGGCTTGAAAGCCATTCAATATGCCAGCAAATTGCGGAAAACTCACGTCAGTGTGGATTTTGAGGGTGTTTGAATCTGACGATAGGTCCCATCGTTCTCTTCTATGGATTTGAACAGCAGGACCTTCAGACTGTGGATGCGTTGTGACGAATGAGTGCAAAATCAGGGACTTAGATTTCAATTGGGCTTTGCAAGTGCCTGTTGGCCCGCCCAGACTGACGTATTTTCCTTCGCTGCCATCGAGCGGATACCTATTTACGTACTGGCGACCATTTAGCTCGCGTGTGACTTCGATTGCGGATTCACTTTGACTCACGCGTAATGTCCAAACCTCGCCTTTGCCTGGTTTGGCGGCGCCGCTCGTCTTTTTCAATGTGTATGAGCCAGAGAAATCGAACTTGTCTGCGGCTACGATGGAGGCCATCACTCCAAGTAACAGGGTGAGCATGAAGACGTGGGCTGAACGGGCAATTTGTCTGGTCATCGTGGTACAAACGGCCAGAGAATACCACAAACACGGACTGGTCCCGGTAAACGCGGTGAGCGGAGACTGGCTCACTACTTTATCTTGATGCGAGTTGCAACGGGGCTGCGGTTGGGGCAAGATGCCCGCCGATGAAATTTTCTTCTTTGAAGCGCCAACGATTCCGCTTTTTTCTATACACATTCATTATCGCGGCGAGTTTGGCTCTCTTTTCAGGGCACGCGTGCGCGCAAGCGCAGACGGTCAACGCGAAGTCCATAGCCACGATCGAAAATGAGATCCAGAAAAGCGGCGCGGACGTGGGCATCGCGTTCCGCACTCTCGATGGCAGGACAGAATGGTTCTTGCACGCGGATGAAAGCTTCCACGCGGCGAGCACTATGAAAATTCCAGTGATGATCGAGCTCTTCCATCAGGTGCGCGAGGGGAAGCTGAGCCTGGACGACCCACTTCGCATTCAAAATGAATTTCACAGCCTGGCGGACGGTTCCGTTTACACGCTGGATGCGAGCACGGATTCGGAAGCGGATTTGTACAAAGCCGCCGGGCAAACGCGCACGCTGCGGCAGCTTTGCGAATTGATGATTACGATGAGCAGCAATTTCGCGACGAACCTGCTGATCGAAAAGCTGGGCGTCGACAACATCCGCGCCACGGTGCATTCCCTGGACGCGGACGGGATGAATGTTCTGCGGGGTGTCGAGGATGACAAAGCGTTTGAAAAGGGATTGAACAACACCACGACGGCGCGCGGGCTGCTGCAGCTTCTGGACGCGATTGCGGAAGGGAAGGCCGTCGATGCGGAGTCCTCGCGGCAGATGATCGAGATTCTCGAGCGGCAAAAATTCAATGAAGGCATTCCGGCCGGGCTTCCCGCGGGGACGCCTGTGGCGCACAAAACCGGAGAGATCACGAAGATTCATCACGACGCGGCCATCGTGTTTGCGCCGAAGCCGTTCGTGTTGGTGATTCTGGTGCGAGGAATCGCAGACACGAAAGTGAGCGCGGCGCTGATAGCCGACATCACGCGCGAGCTCTATCAAGCGGTCGAGTAGCTCGCGGTGCGCAACCCTGCGCGAGAGCACCTCATCCAACCGAATGGGCCCAATGGGATATGATGTGGGGACGAGTGCGATCAGGCGACCGGCGACTCACGATCAGCCAACAGACTGCGCCGGTGGAGAGGCATCCAAATGAAAAGCCCTGGACGGATCGTTACCGCAGTTGCTCTCGGATTATTCCTGGCGAGCGCCGCCACCGCGGATACGCTGGAACTGAAAGATGGGCGCGTGTTTCAAGGCCGCTACCTGGGCGGAACGCAAGCGGTCATCCGATTCGAGATTAACGGTCAAGTGCAGACGTTCCATGTGGACGAGACCGTCGCTGTAACATTTACGGGCAACTCCGATGCAGCCGCCGCACCTGCCGCAGCGCCCGCACCCGCACAGGCACCCGCTGCCGCGCCTGCGCCAGCCACGGCTTCCTCTCCGCCACCTGACTCTGGCTCGCGGCCCGTGCTTTCGCAGGACGTGCCGCCGCAACCGGCGAGTTCGGCGTCCGCGGCGCCAGCTCCTACACCCGCGCCAGCAGCTCCGGCGACCGCGGCTGGCGCGCCGCCTGAAGATCCTGCCGCGCAATACGGCGAAATCACCATTCCCGCGGGACAGGCTTTGCTCGTTCGAATGATCGATGGCGTGGATTCCTCACGCAATCAAGTTGGCGACGTTTTCCACGCAAGCCTCGAGACGGATCTTTACGTTCACGGCATGCTCGTGGCGCGCAAGGGCACCGACCTTTACGGCAAGCTTGCGAATGCGCAAACCGCGGGCCATTTGTCGGGCAGCTCGGAGCTGCAGTTGCAGCTGATACGCATTGTAATCGACGGCCACGACTACCCGCTGGACAGCAGCGATTACAGCTTGAAAGGGCAGAGCCGCGGCGCGGATACCGCCAAGAAGGTTGGCGGCGGCGCCATTTTTGGAGCCATTCTGGGCGCGATTGCCGGCGGCGGCCGTGGCGCGGCAATCGGGGCTACGGCAGGTTCGGCGGCGGGCGCGGGCGTCCAAATTCTGACGCGGGGGCAGCAAGTAAAGGTGCCCAGCGAAACGTTGCTGGAGTTCCGGCTGCAGCAACCGGCAGCCGTTACGCCCGCTCAGCGTTGAAAATAAATGCTTTAGCGGCAAGCTCTAGCGGAGATTCCGGGGCGGAAGACAGGGTTTTCCACAGTTTCGGGCGTGGCGTTGTCAGATTGGAACCATCGGCCTGAAAAACCGTCTTGCTTCTCCTACTGTTAGTGACTAAGATACCCCCTCGACCTGGAGAGCCATCGTGCCAAAAGAAAAACCACGGGTAAACATCGGAGAAGTCATCAAATCCTATCGCAGCCAACGGGGCCTGTCGCAGGGCGACATCGAGCGCCGAACCGGGCTGTTGCGCTGCTACCTCTCGCGCGTCGAGAACGGCCACACCGTGCCTTCGCTCGAAACGCTCGCAAAAATTGCGGAAGCCATGGACATTTCGCTGGCGGATTTCTTCCCGGGCACGGAAACGCCGCGCGACCGCGAAACGCAGAAGATGCTGGGAGAGCTTTCGCAGGACGAAATTCGCTTTCTCGCGGAGATCAAGCGCTTCAGCACCACGCTTTCGGAAGGCGACAAGCGGTTGGTGCTGGCCATGATCCGCAAAATGGCCACGCTGATTCCGCCGGCGGCGACGAAGAAGCTCGTCATTCGGCGTCCCACAGCCTAAATCTCAAACTTTAACTGGTTTGTCCGCGGATGAGACGGATCGGATCCGGCATTCCCGCGCCCGCGCGTCCAACGGACGGCGCGCCATTGCCATTGACGTCGTCCGGGTTGCCCGAGCCTTCGCCGGGCGCAAGAAACAGGTTGTCCTCGACGGCGTGCTGCTTCGTGTAGAGGTCATAGTAGCGGCCGCCGGCGGCGTAAAGCGAGGAATGCGTGCCGCGCTCGATGATGCGCCCGCCTTCGACGACCAGGATTTGTTCCGCGCGGCGAATGGTCGAAAGGCGGTGCGCGATGACAAACGTCGTCCGGCCGCGCATCAAGTAACGCAGCCCTTCTTGGATGAGCGCTTCGGATTCCGAATCGAGGCTGGAGGTCGCCTCATCGAGGATGAGAATGCGCGGATCGGCGAGGATGGCACGCGCGATGGATACACGCTGTTTCTGTCCGCCGGAAAGCTTGACGCCGCGCTCACCGACCAAAGTGTCGTACTTTTTCTCGAAGGATTCGGCGAACTCGTCGACGCGCGCGATACGGCATGCCGCGAGAATCTCTTCTTCCGTCGCCCCCGGCCGCGCAAAAGCCACGTTCTCGCGAATCGTGCCGTCAAACAAAAACGTTTCCTGCAACACGACGCCGAGCTGCGTTCGGTAGGAATTGAGTTTCACCGTGGAAAGATCGACTCCATCCACGAGCACTTGTCCGCTGGAAGGCACATAAAACGCCGAAATCAGCCCGATCATCGTGGACTTGCCCGCGCCGGATGGGCCGACCAGCGCCGTCACGGTCCCTGGCTGCGATTCGAAACCCACTTCGTGCAGGACTTCCTTGCCGGAATCGTAAGAGAAGCTGACGTCGTGCATCACAACCTGGCCGACAATGCGTTCCATGGTCACCTTGCGGCGCGGGTCCTCGTCCTCCTTTTTCTCGTTCAAAATTTCTCGCGTTCGTTCGAGGCCGGTGATGGCTTCGGTGATTTGCGTGCCGATGGCGACGATTTGGAAGACCGGCGCGATGAGCAGCACGAGGAAGGCGTTGAAGGCGAACCATTGGCCGGGCGTCATGTGCCCGGTAAAAATCGCGTGGCCACCGAGCTCGTACATGAGCGCGCCCACGATGCCCATCAGAGTGGCGCCGGACAGGCTCATGAGCGAAGTCGCCGTCAGCGTTTTCAAGACGTTGTCGAGCAGCCGCTGCACGCCGCCGGCGAAAATTCCCTCCTCGCGCTCCTCGGCGTGATAGCCCTTCACGACGCGCACGCCGCCGAGCGATTCCGTCAGCCGGCCGGTGACATCCGCCGTGATTTTTGGCCGCGCCCGGAAAATGGGGCGAATGGTTTTGAAGGCGCGGCTGATCCACAGGCCGAAAATCACGATGATGGAAAACGCCACGCCGGTCATCAAAGCGCTGGTGCGCAACAGGTAGACCAGCGCGAAGACGGCGGTCATCAGTCCTCCAACGAACTCGACCAGCCCGGTGCCCACAAGATTGCGCACGCCTTCGACATCGCTCATGATGCGCGAAACGAGCACGCCCGTTTTGTTCGCGTCGTAAAACGCGACCGGCAAGCGCCCGATGTGCGCCTGCACCTGTTTGCGAAGCTCGGTGATCATGCGCTGCGCGGATTTGGAAAGAAGCTGCGTCAGGGTGAACGAAGTGAGCCCCTGGATGACCGTCGCGACGAGAATGCTCAAGACGATGGGCGTCAGCAGGCTCAGTTGCTTCTTGATGACTACGTTGTCGAGAAAGTATTTCGTAGAAGCGGGCAGCACGAGGCCGGACACGCGATTGACGGCCATCAAGAGAAAACCGAGAGCCAGAAGTCCGCGGCGCGGCTTGATCAGCGCCCACACGTCGGGCAGCGACTTCCACGCGTTCTTGCGCTTCTCGCTCTTTGCATCCTTCGAGGGTATTTTTTCAGGGGCCATGCGTTAGGGCGATTATCTCAGAAAAATTGGATGCGGCAAGAGGCTGGCAATCTACAAGCCTTGGCCCGGGCGTTTGAGAGGAGGGAAGCGAGCGTTCAGTCGCCGCCGGCAGCGGCACCGCCGCGCCGAACTTGCGCTGCGGGACGCTCCAGATTCAGCACGCCGGCGACAAAATCGCTCACGGTGATTCCCAGGTGGCCCCAGAGCCGGCGCTTGAGGCTCGTGTAATCTTGCGTTCCGCTGAAGAGATCGCTCATGAGCTGGCGGAACACCGAGCTGCGATTCATAAACTGAACCATGCGCGTAGTCACTGCGCTGCCGAGGAACGAGCCGCGATAGAAGCGGCGCACAATGCGCGCGGCAAATTCGAGTTCGGAAGAAAACGCGGCCTTTACCCAAGCGGTATATTTTTCGGGGCAGCCTTCCGCCAGAGAACGGCCGAGCAATTCGCCCGAACGCATCGCATAGAAGAGCCCTTCGCCAGTCAACGGATCGACCCATGCGGCGGCATCGCCGACCAGCGCCCAGTTTTTCCCCAGGACCGTGCGGTCGGAGAGCGTGCGTTCTCGAGGCGACGGCAGCACGTGGCTGTAAAACTTGGCATCCTCCATCGGGATATTGTGCTTCTCGACGAAAGCGTTCAGGTGCGTTTTGAGCTCGGTGCTGGTGTGCGCCGCCATGCTGCCGCAAATTCCGACGGAAAGATGATCGCAGCGCGGGAACGACCAGATATAGCCTTCGAAGTGCGGCAGGAATTTCACGGTGATGGATTCCGCCGTCTGCGGAACGAAGTAGCCTTGCGTCATCTCCAGCTCGTCGCGCTGCAAGGCGCGAGTTTCCGGCACGATTTGATTGCGCGCGCCCGCCGCCAGGACAAGAAAATCAGCGCTGCGCCATTCGCCGTCGACGCAGTAGCGTGGTTTCGGAGTGCTGGTGTCCACGGAAAGCACGTGCGATTGCAGCACGCGGCAGCCCGCGGCTCTGGCGCGGTCCAGCAGCATGCCGTTGAGCACCCTCCGCGAATAGATCACGATGGGGTGCGTCATTTCCAGATTGGCGCGGTGATCGTCGCTGCTGATCAACTCGACCGAGTGAACCAGTTTTTTGGGATAAGGATTGTCGAGCAGGAAAGGGAAGCACTGTACGGCTTTGTGCGTCAGGCCGCCCCCGCAGGGTTTTTCCCACGCCAGGCGCTGATCGAAAATGTGCACCTGGTGGCCCGCTCGCGCGAGCTGTTCGCCGCACATCGCGCCGGAAGGTCCGCCGCCGACGATTGCTATATCCGCCATTATTCTCTCGCTGTTGGCCCTGAACTCCGTCGCTGAACGAGGAACCTATAAGTCGCGGCCGGGTTTGGCAACCAAATTTTTAGTCGACGGTACCTGTTAAGTGGTCGGGAAAACCACCAGAGAAAACCCGGCGAGGAGTATAGCACCGAAAAGCGCGGCTACTGCCGCGGAGGCGGTTACTTCCCGGACAACCTTCATGCCCCAGCATTGGAGCAAGGAGAACAGGCCGAAGTAAGGGGCAAGGAGAACGAGCAACACCTCGCCGCTGTGCATGAGAAAGAGGCCGGCTACGATCGCTCCCAAAGCGATCAGCCGGAGGAGGAGCGCCGCGGACAAGCGTTGCGCAGTCTTGCCAGGAGAAGCAGGTCCGAGCAACAGCTCCTCGGCAAAGTGATAGGGAAGCGTGACGGCAAGAAACGGAACGAAGCGGGCCCAGCGCGCTGCCGTCAACCAGGTCTCGCTAATGCTCAAATCCATCCACGAAGCGATCAAGACAAAAAGTAAGAGGCCCGCAAATGTGCCGATGATGAGGGTCAAGTAAAGTGGCCGTGCCGGCGGCGATCCGCTGCCGCGCGCAAAAGAATCGCGCACGGAATTCCAATGCAGAGCGAGCAGGACTATTCCAAGGATCAGCAGGAAGGCCGCGAAGTAGTCGCCCTCAAAGAGGCGCAGCCGCGGCAAGGGATTCCAGTAGGAGAGCAAGCCGACCGTTCCCAATGCGATGATTCCGTACTCCACCAACGCTCGGCCCTTGGCGATGGGGACCGCCTTTTCGAGCCTTTCGCCAACCTCTTTGCGGTTCTGCAAAGTCTCGCGAAGAAATGGCCCCGCAAGCAATAGGATTCCCGCGAACCCGGCAAGAAATCCGAGTACGCCGCGCCGCGATGGCAAAGCCGGCCGCTCTTTCAAGTGCAGCACCAGAGCCGCCCACTTTTGCGAAACGGACATCGCGGTGGCGTTGAACAGGATGCTCACGTGCGTAGAATGCGGAATCACCAGGTATTCGCTCGTCCCGTCGCCTGGAATCGGCACCAATTCCTTGGCCGCCTCGCGCATGCGTCCGGGTTCCCACGCCGCGCTCATCACAAGCGAATGGGCCGGCAACGCGCCAAACTCAGAGAAGGGAAGCAGCTCGCGCGGAATACCTTTGATCGGCCGCATTGGAGCTGGAGAAATTGCGATCACGCCGGCGACTGGGATGTGCTCCGCCACGCGCAGCGCGTCCGCGCCCCCGAGCGAGTGTCCCGCAAGGATGGTGCGTTCCGGGTCGAGTACTCCTCGCCCGATCAGTTCTCGAACAAGATTTTCGCTGCACTCTTCCGATCGCTGGTACGAAAAAGGACCGTCGCTGCGGCCGTGGCCCGGCAGGTCAGGCACAAAGACGCGAAGACCTTGCGAGGCAAAGCCCGCGGCGAGGTACGACATGATTTTCTTGTTCGCCGAAAGCCCGTGCAACAGGACGACATATCCTTGCGGCAATCCATCGGCAGGCGCATTTGCAGTGGGCTCCACGATGTCCGTGATCAATCTGCATCCGCCGGCGCCCACTCGAAAGGTGCGCGAGCCATAGGGAACGGAAAGCGCCATCCATAGCCCCACCGCGCAAAGCCCCGCGCCCAAAACGCCGCGCAGCATTTTCCCGGCTTTCATCGATGGCTTCCCGCGTGTAGGCATTGCGTGTCCCGCGCATGGTAAACTGGGGTTTCATCGAAAGTTGGGACGGTTCGTGCTTCGGCCTTCATGGAGTTCCTTTGAGCCCTGAGATTCTCACTCTTGCGGAAGCGATTTTGCGGTTTGGCCGCGAGAAACGCAACGGGCGCCGCGTCGTTTTTACGAATGGCTGCTTCGATTTGCTGCATCCCGGGCATATCGACGGCCTCGAGAAGGCACGCGCTCTCGGCGATGTGCTGATTGTCGGCCTCAACTCGGATTCCAGCGTCCGCCAATTAAAAGGCGAGGGACGTCCCGTTCAGCCGGAACGCGAGCGCGCCGAAATTCTCGCGGCGCTCGAATGTGTCGACGCGGTCGTGATTTTCGATGAGCTCACGCCGCGCGAAGTGATTGCCGCTTTGCTTCCGGACGTCCTTGTTAAGGGAGGCGACTGGCCCGGCAATCAAATCGTCGGCCGCGAAGAAGTGGAAGCCGCCGGCGGCCGCGTCGTCTCCATCCCCGTTGTTCCCGGTTATTCCACCACGGAAATCCTCCGAAAGATCCGCGAAGGCTCTCCCGGCTCTCGCGCGGGTGCCTGACGTCCCAGCATGATTCTGCCCGCCGTTCGCGAAAGATTGGATGCCGTGCTGCGCCACCCGGCGGTGGAGGGCGCGCTTGGTGCGTTGCGCGATGGCGCGCAGCATATCTCTCTTTCTGGGTTGCACGACGTTGCCAAGGCACTCGTCGCTGCGTATCTCACTCACGAACTGCGCCGCCCTGCTTTTTTCATCACCGATTCGAATCTCCGCGCGGAGTCTCTTGCCGAGACGATGCGCTTTTTCTCCAATATTTTTCCTGGTGTCACGGGAGGCGTGGCCACGCTGCCCGCGTTCGATACGCTCCCTTGGGAATCGCAGAGCCCCCATCCGGACATTCTCGAGCGCCGCGCGGCCACGCTCTTTCGCCTGGCGGATGGACAGGTTTCGCTGGTGATCGCGCCGGTCCAGTCGGCTCTCTGGCGTTTTCAGGACGCAACGCTCTACTTGGCGCTGGCGCGTACGCTCACGCAGCACGCGGAAGTTCCCCTCGACGGCTTCATCGCTCACCTGGCGGGCGTGGGCTACACGCGCACCGAGATGGTCGAACTCCCCGGCCAGTTCGCCACGCGCGGAGGGATCGTCGATGTTTTTTCGCCCGAGGCACTGCGTCCCATCCGAATCGAGTTGCTCGGAGACACTGTCGAATCGGTGCGAGAATTTGACCCGCGCACGCAACGTTCCGTCGCTCCCGTGAACCGCACGACGATCCTTCCTCTCACGGAATGGAACCTTTCCACGCTTGCCGGAGACTCGCAAGCCGCTGCGTCATCTGCCGCACTCGCCCGGGAAACGGTCTCTTTCTTCGGCCCTTCGGAACAGAGCGGCCGAAGTTCGCTCTTCGAACTGGCGGAAAGTTCGCTCAAGCCCGTCGTTTTCCTGGACGAGCCGCAAAATCTGCGGGAAGCCGCCGAAAAACATCTTGCGCACGCGACCGAAATCTACGAGCGCCACGGCAGCGCCAGCGCGCCTTCCGCTTCACACTTTTTTCTTGGCCAGGAAGAGTTTGCCGCCGCGATCGAGAAGACTTCGCGAGCCCATCTCGAACAGCTCTCCGTTACCATCGGCTCGGCCCCTCAGTTCGAACTCTCGTCCCGGCCCAGCCCGCGTTTCCATGGCGATGTCGTGGCCTGCATGGGCGACGTAAAATCCCAGCTCGCTTCCGGCGGAAAGGTTCTGCTGACCGCCGCGAGTACCGGCGAACTCGAACGCCTTGCCGACATTTCCCGCGAATACGAAGTGCCCTACGTCCTCGGCGAGTCGGAAAATGCAGCGGCCGGTTTTACCGCCGAGGGCGCGCTCGAAACTGCGGGCCTGCTCCTGATTCGCGCGCCGTTTGCCGAAGGCGTCACGTTTCCCGGCGCTCATCTCACCGTCTTTGGACACTCCGATCTTTTCGACGTGACTCCCACCGTCGAACGTCCCAGCCGGAAAATACGCACCTCGGGATTCTTCACCGACTTTGCCGAGCTCAAGCCCGGCGACTTCGTCGTTCACGTCGATCACGGCATTGGCCAGTTTGAAGGACTCCGCCAAATCGAATCGGATGGCCACCGCGGCGAATTCATGCTGCTCCGTTACGCCGAAGACGCGCGGCTATACGTTCCGCTCGAGCGAATGGACCTCGTGCAAAGTTATCGCGTCGTTGAAGGCTCTCATCCGGCGCTCGACAAGCTCGGCGGGACCGGCTGGAATACGCGCAAAACCCGCGTCCGCAAATCACTCGAAGACATGGCCGACCAGCTTTTGCATCTCTACGCGGCGCGAAAAACCGCACAGGGTTTTGCTTTCTCCACGGACGGCAATTTCCAACGCGAGTTTGAAGACGCCTTCGAATTCGAAGAGACTGTCGACCAGAACACGGCGATCGCTGACATCAAGCGCGACATGGAGCGTCCCACGCCGATGGACCGCCTCCTCTGCGGCGACGTCGGCTACGGCAAAACCGAAGTCGCCATGCGCGCGACATTCAAATGCATCGCCGACAGCAAGCAGGTCGCAGTTCTTGCGCCAACCACCGTGCTTGCCTTTCAGCATTTCGAAACGTTTAAGCAGCGCTTTGCCGCATTCCCCGCGCGCATCGAAATGCTCAGCCGCTTCCGCAGTCCCGCGGAGCAAAAGAAAATTCTTGCCGATCTCGAGGCCGGAAAGGTCGACGTCGTCATCGGCACGCACCGGCTTCTTTCCAAGGACGTGAAGTTTCAAGACCTCGGCTTGTTCGTCGTCGACGAAGAGCAGCGTTTCGGCGTCGCGCACAAAGAGCGCCTCAAGGAGATGCGCCAGAATGTCGACGCCCTCGCGCTCTCCGCCACGCCGATTCCCCGCACTCTCCACATGTCCCTTGTCGGCTTGCGCGACATGTCCGTCATCGAAACCCCGCCACGCGACCGCCTCGCCATTCAGACGGTCGTCGCCTCCTTTCAGGAAGATCTCGTCCGGCGCGCCATCGAAAACGAGCTGGCCCGCGATGGCCAGGTCTATTTCATCCATAACCGCGTCGAATCCATCTACTCTCTCGCCACGCTCGTCCAAAAACTCGTTCCGAAGGCCCGCGTCGTCGTCGGCCACGGACAAATGGGCGAAAAAGAGCTCGAAACCGTCATGCTCAAATTCATTCGCGATGAAGCGGACGTTATGGTCGCCACCACTATCGTTGAAAACGGGCTCGACATTCCACGCGCCAACACCATTCTCATCAACCGCGCTGATCGCCTCGGCCTCGCCGAGCTCTATCAACTTCGCGGCCGCGTCGGCCGCTCTCATCAGCGCGCTTACGCCTATCTCCTCGTTCCACCCGACACTTCGCTCTCCGAAATTGCCCGTAAGCGCCTCAGCGCGATGAAAGAGTTCAGCGAACTCGGCGCCGGCTTCCGTATTGCCGCGCTCGACCTCGAACTTCGTGGCGCCGGCAACATGCTCGGCCGCCAGCAGCACGGCCACATCGAGGCCATCGGTTTCGACATGTACTGCCAGATGCTCGAGCGCGCCGTCTCCAAGCTAAAGGGCGAAGAAAGCGCGCCCAACTTGCGCACCACTCTCAGTCTTGGGCTCGACGTGCGCATCCCGGAAAACTACATCCCCAGCGAAAATCTCCGCCTGCGCACCTACAAGCGTATCTCCTCGATCACCAGCGAGGACGAGAAGCAGGACGTGCGCCGTGAGCTCGCGGACCGCTTTGGCGTTCTGCCCGCCACCGTGGAAAACCTTTTGGAGTACGCCGTCCTCAAATCGATGTGTGAGCGGCTGCGCATTTCGGCCGTCGAGCGCCAGGGAAATCGCATTGCCATCCGCTTTCACGCGGAAACGCCTTTGGACCCGGCCACGCTGGTTAAAGTCGTCCGCTCGCGGAAGGGCATCAAGCTGGACCCCAGCGGCGTTCTTTGGCTGGAGACGACGCGCGGGGAGTCGGTCCCCGGGGCTCTGAAAAACGTATTGCTCGGCCTTCAAGGGCAGGGCTAAAATCTATAGGTGAGGAACTCCATGCGCAATCTTGTAGTTTTCGCGGCGTTTTTTGTTGCTCTGCCGCTGGCGGCCCAGCAGCCCACGCCGCCCAATCCGCCCCCCAACCCGCCCACGTCGCCCGCTCCCAAGACGCAGACTCCCCCGGCCAAGCCCGCGCTGGAGGCCCCCGACGAGGCTCCTGCGGAAACGCCGACGGCCAAGATCCCCAAGAAGCCTGCGCCCGTCGTCAGAAAGACGGTCGCTGCGGAGCCCGAAGGCAAAGTCGTCGAGGAAATCGTCGCCCGCGTCAACAACGAGATTATTACGCGCTCCGAACTCGATCATTCAAAAGCCAACGCCGAAGACGACGCCAAGCAAGATTGCGAAAATCGCTGCACGCCCGACCAGTTGAAACAGCTGATCGAAAGCGATCAGAAAAACGCCCTCAGCAATCTGATTGACCAGTCTCTTCTCGTCCAGCGCGGCAAGGACATGGGCCTGAACGTAGAGGCGGATACCATCAAGGAACTCGACGCCATCCGCATCCAAAACAAACTCACGAGCATGGAAGCTCTCGAGCAGGCTGTCAGCAGCCAGTCCGGCATGAACTGGGAAGACTTCAAAAGCAACATTAGCAACGGCATCCTCACCAAAAAAGTCATCAGCGAAGAAGTCGGTTCCCACATTTCCATCGGCAAGGACGAAGTCCAGAAATATTACGACGAGCACAAGGGCGATTACATTCGTCCGGAACAGGTGGTTCTCCGCTCTATCGAGGTGAACACCGCCGGCAAAGACGCCACCGAAGTTGCCGACCTGAAGAAAAAAGCCGAGACGGCGCTCAAGCGCGTCAAGGATGGCGAAGATTTTGGTGAAATTGCCAAGCGCTATTCCGACGGCGCCACCGCTAAGCAGGGCGGCTACCTCGGCACCTACAAACGCGGCGAGCTTTCGCCTCAGCTCGAAGATGTCGTTTTCAAAATGAAAAAAAACGATCTGACCGACGTCCTCGAAACAAAGCAAGGCTTTCTCATTATGCAAGTCATGGAGCACTACGACGAAGGCCAGCAGCCGCTCGAGAAAGTCGAAAATGAAATCATGGACAAGCTTTACGGCGATCGCATGAAGCCTGCCCTGCGCGACTATCTCAAGACCCTTCGCGAACAAAGCTACGTCGTCGTCAAGCCCGGCTACGAGGACGCCGCCGGCGGAAGCAACTCCGAGATTCAGGAAGTCAGCGCGACGCCCGAAGTCACCAAGACCAAGAAGGGCCACAAGAAATACTTGCTCTTTGGCAAGCGTCCCGGGGACTCGGGCGACTGATGAAGGCGTCGTTCGTATCAGATCTGACGACCGAACAATCCATCACTTCTTTTTTCCTCGTTCACGAAAAAGAAATCCGCAACACGCGTGAAGGCAAGCCCTATCTTCGCCTCGAGCTCGGCGACCGCAGCGGCACCATCGAAGCGCGCATGTGGGACCAGTTTGACGCCGCCGCCAAGGAAGTCAGCCGCGACGACATCGTCAAAGTCGAAGGTCGCGTCGAAATCTATCGCAACAAGCCACAGATTTCTCTGCGGCAGTTTCGCCGCGCCAAGCCCGAAGAAGTCGATCTCGCCGATTTTCTGCCGCAAACGCGCGAAGATGTCACGAAGCTTTGGGCGCAGCTTCTCGAATACGCCAATTCCATTTCGAATCCCTGGCTCAAGCAACTAGTCAACGCGATTCTCGGCGATCCGGCCACTGCGGCGCGCTTCAAACGCGCCCCCGCCGCGAAAGTTATGCATCACGCGTATCTCGGCGGCTTGCTCGAACACGTTGTCGGCCTTTGCGGCCTCGCCCAGCTAGTTGCCGCGCACTATCCTGAGTTGAACGGGGACTTGCTCATGACCGTCGCCATTCTGCACGACGTCGGAAAACTCGAAGAGCTTTGCTACGACCGCGCCATCGGCTATACCACCGACGGCCAGCTTCTCGGCCACATTGTCATGGAACTGGAAACCGTCACCAAAGCGATGGACGCTATCGAAGGCTTTCCCGCGAATCTGAAAACTGTCGTGCAGCATCTGCTCATCAGCCATCATGGCCAGTACGAATTCGGCTCGCCCAAACTGCCGATGATTCGCGAAGCCCTTGTCTTTCATTATCTCGACGACATGGATTCCAAAATGGCCGCCGTTCGCGCCGCGCTTGCTGCCGATACTGGCGAAGACGAATGGTCCGCCTTCAGCGCCGCCCTCGGCCGAAAATTCCTCCGCCTCGACAAATTCCTCAAGTAGCATTCGCTCTCGTGCGTCAGGGCTTTTCACCGAAGTGGATGCGTGTCTCGTTGAACTTTTTCGGATCGAACAGGTCGGGATCGAGTTTGCCGCCCGTTTTGATGTCGAAATAATCCTCGTTAAACAGGTTCTTTCCGTCGGTATAAAACTCGACGCGCGCGGAAATCCAGCCGGGAGAGAGCTTTCGATAATCTCGGAATCGCGTGTCTCGCGTCTTAGTGGCATCGTGGTCGTCCGGTTGAATCAATCGCACAAACAGCAGCCGCCGTTTTTCAATCCAGAACTGTTTCGACTTCAAGTCGCTTTTCTCGGCGCCGGCCACGTACACCTCTTCTCCGTCCCACTTTTCCTCATGAAGTTTCGTCAAGTCGAACCCCTGCGCCTTCACGAGGTCGATCGTCGTCTGCGCGGGTTGCCGGTAGACGTCAAATCCCAGCACGAGCAGCATGTGAACGTACGGCCGCGGGCCGGAGGCTTGCCCTTTCAGAAATGTGGTCAACGTGCCGTCGTTGAAGACGAAACCGTTGCCGTCGCTGGCCGCGCCCCGGTTGATGCGCAGCTTTCCAGGCAACTCGAGCGCTTCATCCCAAACTTCGGTTTTGGTCGTGCCGTCGGGATTGAGCGTGATGGCGTTTTCCTTGAACACCACCGACTCGTACCACGCGTTTTTGTAACGGTCGTGCATGGCCGTCAAGAGCGCTTGCCCGTCGCGGATCGCCTGTGGCAATGCAGGCGCCGCCGCCGCCCGCGAAAACATCGGCCAACAAACAGCGGTGCAAATCGCCAACGCCAATCCGAAACCGATAAGCCCATTTGTCTTGCGCCTGGTTTTCACAATCACCTCGAATCGCTCGCGTTTGTCGCACCTGTGAATCGCGCGCGGGCAGCGACTCTGCCACACATTCGCACCTCGCGCCACAATCGCTCGCGGCGCCATCAACTTTTGGCGTAATTCTTCAGTTGCTTGGCCAGTTTCTCGATTTCTTTCGTCTCTTTGAAAATGTCGACCGAAAAAATCTCGGCGGTGTGGATCGCGTCCACCTGCCGCTTGAGATCGTTCACTTCGAAACACAGCCGGTCCATCGTTTCGCGAAACTGTTTTTCCTGCGCGTGCAGCTGTGCACGCTGGTCAATTTTGTGATCATCGGGTGTGTTGTCCCCTTGCGAAGGCTCCGCGGGCGGCGGAGGGTTAATGGGAGTTCTCACCCTCGGCGTTGGTATGGGTGGACAAGACTGAAAAAGAAAAGCGGAGCTGGAAAGTCCAGCCAAGCCCTTCAGAAAGAACCGGCGCGTATCGAGCATACTCACCTCCGAGGCGTCTCTTGCGAGGCCGATCCGCGATTCACTGCGCCAATCCTACCACTTTCGTCGTTCCCCTTCCGCCGCGTCGCGGAGCACGAGCAGGGTCTGCCCGTGCGTTTAAGTGCCGGTTATGGTGGCGAAGCTTAAGCTCCGCACAGGAGGGACCGAGGAAGAAGAGACCCACCCTTTCAAAACCCAAAAGCGAAAGGGTGGGGCAACGCCGCAAGAGAGGGCAAATTCAAAATCGTTTCCGCGAGTTGAGGGTGTGCCACCCGGCCGTTTGGTGTTTAGCCAATCTTGGCTGCCGCTGCATGGTTTTTCTGGGTGGGTGAGGGCTTTCGGGGCAGGTGCAGCACAGGTTCTCTGAATAATTCCGATTGACGGGGCGGCACGACGAGGGGATACCAGTGTCGTGATTCAGCGTGGGGTGCAGGGACGAGGGCACCCCGGCAAGAAAAGACAAATTCAAAATCGTTTCGACGAGACTGGGGTTGCCGCCCGCCAAAACGACTGACTCATTTGGGAGCATTAACGAAGGCGCACCCGATTGTCCAATCGTCGTCATCTTCCCTTTGGCTTGAGCGGCGAAGGACGGGCATCGTATCTGGTGTGTGTTGTGCATCCCAGGTCAATGTGCCAGAAACAGCTTTCGTCTCATTTGCCGGAATTAAGAGGCTCCGTACTTTCTGATCGCTCTGAACCCACTCATCGTAATCTCCAGTGCCATGGCTTCGGGGGTTGTTGCCGACGGCCACTTTAATCGTGCATCTGATCGGCTGATCGCAAGTATTTTCATATCCGTATCTGTAGGCGACCGTGGGGTCATCGACGGTCTTATGCCACTGGACGTCGTATATCGTCGCGTCAGTGCGCGCACAGGCGCTCGCCTCTGAATCAGGAGCCGCAGAGGTATCGCTTTGAGATGCTGCCGATTGCTGATGACTCGCTTGTCCGGTCGCCTTGTCCATACAAGTTTTCATGTCATGGATGCGTACAACCCCTGGTGGGTGGTTGAGATCGCCCGGGTTATTCTGAAACAGCTGCACGAGGTCATCGAAATCGTCTGGTTTGAACCAACCTTGTTTTATCCCGGTCATGATGGACCAGCAATCGGCTTCCGCCTCAATTGCGGTTCGATTGAATGCGTGACCACACTCATGCCCCATCGCCCATAGCTTTAGGGGATCGGGCATTTGGCTAAGTACGGTCGGGTTGTAAACAATGACTTGGAACCCGGGCATAGTATGCCCGCCGTCTTTGAGACTAGAGTCCGCGACCCACGTAACTGGTACACCAGCAGAACTACAGGTCACTGTCTTTCCCCCAAGCATGATGGACATAGACTGATATCCGTCTGGCGGAATCTGCGCCGAGGCCAAATCAACCCCGATCAAGACTAGGAAAGCCGCAAGCGCAATCCGAATCGGCGTCAAATGTATCATTGTGTTTTTCTTTGGCTGGAGAATTTTCTTATTGGCAAAACCCGTGGGGAGTGTACCGTAAATAATATTATCTAGCAATGACGACGTCAGTCGGTAGAATGACTATTCTTAAAATCATTCAATGCCTCGCATCTCCCACGAACACGAAGAGCCCTATAAGGCGAAACTCCCCGTCTGAATTGATGTGGGAGGCGGGGGATTTGAAGAAAATGGGGCTCATTGGATTCTCCGAATAATTCTGCTTGACGGGGCGGCACGAGGAGAGGATACCACTGTCGTAATTCATCGTGGGGGGACGAGAAGGGAGTTCATCGATTACAAGGGACAAATTCAAGACCCTTTCGGCGAGCGAAGCCTGACCCACCCGCCCAGTTGCGCGCCTTGCACGTCCGTCCCCGACCGGAATCTGGTATGTTTCTGGTTATCGAAGGTAAGAAGTATGACCGACAAATCGGGCGCCAAGCTGCCCACGTTCTCAATCATCGCAGTCGCAGTTTTTCAATTTCTGATTGCCGCGCTTGGCCTGATTCTCTTTGCGCGGGGCTTGCAGTTCGAGATTGCCGAGTATTCGACGGAATACACCCATCCGCCGAATGCCTGGTACGCGCTTGGAGGATTGCTAACCACCGTTGTCGTGTGTGCGGTTACCGCGACTGGCCTCGCAATGCGCCGAAAGTGGGCCATGTGGCTGACGCTCATTCTTGCGACTGTGCCTCTGTGTGCAGTCTTGGTGGAAGAGGCGATCTACAAGCGGCATGCCGGATTCGATTTTACGCCGGTGTTTCTTGAGTATGCCATCTGGACGGTGGTTCCCATCAGTTTGTGGTGGTGGCTCGTGTTCACGCGCAAACGGGTCAAAGCGCAGTTTGGCAGCTAGGCCAGTGAGGCACAGGCTTGTCCGAACAATTCTTTTTGACCGAGTGGTACGAGGGGATACCACCGTCACAATTCACCGTGGGGTGATGAGACGAGGAGCATTTCGGCAGGAAAAGACAAATCAAAATCGCGTCGATGCGCTGAGAGCGCGTCGACGCGGAGCGCAACTACCCATCGGCCCACGCTTGTACCCATTTTGGGAACAGGCGTATACTGGAGACAGGCGGGCGAAGCCTGAGCATGAGAGTGATTGCGCGGAGGACCCTCAAACAGTACGTGGAGAAGCTGACCGGCGCGCACGACCAGAGAGCAGTGAAGACGGCCTTGGAGTCCTGGTTTCACGAAGTACAGCAGGCGGACTGGAACAGTCCCGCCGACGTCGTGCGCGCTTATAGAAATGCGAGCATCGTGGGGCCGGACCGCGTGGTCTTCAACATAAAAGGTAATGACCATAGGTTGGTTGTGGCGATTCACTACCGGCGGCAAATCGTTTTTATCAAATGGCTTGGGACGCACGCGGAGTATGACAAGGTTGACGTAAGGAAGGTGCAATATGGAAATTAAACCCATCCGGAGCGAGCGAGACTACGAACGCGCACTGCGGCGCGTGGAAGCACTGTGGGGCGCGGCTGCGGGCTCGACAGAGGACGACGAGTTGGGCGTACTGGCGACCCTGATCGAAGCTTACGAGCGCGAGCATTTCCCAATCGATCTGCCCGATCCTATCGAAGCGATCAAATTCCGGCTTGAGCAGCAAGGAGCGGATACGTCAGATTTGGTAGGAGTCATCGGAGGGCGCACTCGCGTCTATGAAGTTCTCAGCGGGAAGCGAGCTCTGTCGCTGAACATGATCCGGAACCTGCATGGCAAGCTCGGCATCCCCGCCGATGTGTTGATCCAATCTCGCCGAAAGGGAACTAAGAGACTTGAGCGTCCGTCCGCGCCGCGCTCACGAAGGGCGGCTCTGAAGAAGTCCGCGTGAAGCCGGGGCCTCTTGATCGGTTTTATACGTGGGCGGTGGCAATGCCCTCGCAACGTGCACTACGGGCAGCAAGTTGGTCTTGACTCTACGGAAGCCATGCGTGTTAGCATTCTTGTGTGCGAACAAATACAAAAATCGCCAGGGACAAAGAAGCGGCGGACCGCGTTGCAGAGATGATGTACGCTGCCTTGCAGAAACTTCCCAAAGACGAGCAAAAGGCAGTAGTAAAAGCAATTCAGGATATTAAGATCACTCGGAATGGAAAAATTTCCAAGCGTTCTTCCACTCCGCGGAGTCCTCGGAAATCTTCAAAAGCCGTAGTTGTTCAGCGTAGGCGCGCGCATCTTTAGCCTTTTTCGCTTTCAGCGCCTTTTCACTGAAGATCTTTAGAATTTTTCTCTTCTGAGCAGCTTCGTGCTTTCCCGGACTCGCAAGTCCTTCGTCTTGCGCCCTTACCTGCTCGATCTCCTCGTTTTTTCGCTCGTCTTTTGCCATCAAATTCCGGCCTAAATTGCCGCGGCAATACTAGCAGGATGGCTCCCCTGCGGGCCATAACGAAAGCGGGCAGCACGCCACATCCTTCGATGTGGCGCGCATTTTGTGCGTTCTTGCGTCGCGTGGTGTGAATCAGGGCAGAGTAGGGCGGAGTTTGCCGGAGGCGAGGGCGTCGAGGGCGCGGAGGCGGGCGGCGAGTTCGGGGGCGGTCAAGCGGCGTTCGCCAGGTGCCTCTGATGCCGATCTTGCCGCTGCGGCTTTTGACTTTTCCACACATTTCCACAGCAGATTCGAATAGCATCACAGTAAACGGTTGACATCTTGTTGACGTTAGTGTTAACATGCTATATGAACTTCGATCTCCAACCCGCCTCGGCCGCTCTGGTCGTGTCGCAGACTCGCAGCCATCCCAGTTCCGCCGCTCCATCACCGGGCTTCGCTCTGCTTCCCGTGTTCCCCGTGTCACTTGCCGCGCATCCTGCGCCAGACGTGAACGCCAAACCTCGCCCAAACGGCCTGCTTCTCGCGTCCGATAAGATCTCTCGCAACTCCTTTAGAATCCGCACTTCCAGAAAACTCGCCTATAACCTCTTTGGAATGAACACTTACAGAACATTGGACTTAAAGTTCTTTAGAATGAACACTTACAAAAAAACCAGGGGGGAGGGGTGATTATGGTTAACAAGATCATTCCGCATTTCGGCGCTGCATTAGCGGCACATTGCCCTTTGCTCTCAACGGGCTTGCCGCAACATCTCGCCTTGCCAGGGGCTCCCGGAGCGGCCTAGACTGAATTGACCATGTTTAGAGCCTCACTCCAAATTCGCGACCTGACGATCACGCCAGCCGCTGTCTTGGCTCCGATGGCCGGCGTGACGGACACCCTTTTCCGCCGCGTGATTCGTGGCCTGGGCGGCTGCGGCTTGTTGATGACGGAGTTCACCAGCTCCGAGGGCATCACGCGCAGCGCCGCAAAGACGCTTCGCTACCTTTATTTTCAGGAAGACGAGCATCCCATCACCGCTCAGCTCTTTGGCGCCAATCCGCAAGTGATGGCGGAAGCCGCGCGCATGGTGGAGGATCTCGGCTACGACGCCGTGGACATCAATCTCGGCTGTCCAGCCAAAAAAGTGGTGAAGTGCGGCGGCTCGGGCTTACTGCGCGATTTGCCGTTGCTCGCGGAAATTTTCAAGAGCGTGCGCGCCGCCGTCAAGATTCCGCTGACGATTAAGATTCGCGCTGGCTGGGACGATAAGTCCATCGTGGCCGTGGAAGTAGCCAAGATGGCCGAGGACATGGGCGTGGAGGGAATTGCCGTCCATCCGAGGACGCGCACGCAGGGCTATACCGGCCCAGCGGACTGGAAAGTTATCGCTGCGGTGAAGCAGGCCGTGAAAATGCCCGTCATCGGCAACGGAGACATCAACGCGCCGGAAGACGCCGAGCGCATGTACCGCGAAACGGGCTGCGACGCCGTAATGATCGGCCGGGCGGCTGCTACCAATCCTTGGATCTTCCGCCAAATGGAGCAATATGCGGCGGCCGGGCGGTACGAGACACCGACCGAGGAAGACCGCCACCGTTTACTTTCTGGCTACTATAGGCAAATTTGTGCTGCCAACCTGCCCGACGGTATTGGCAAAATGAAGCAGTTCGCTTGCTGGTTTACTCATGGCGTGGGGAACGGCAGCGAGCTTCGACGCATTGTACATGCGGCGCGAACGCCCAGCGAGGTTGTCGAAAAGGTCGAAAGCTTTTTCGAGAGCCGAGCCGCCGCGGGAATCAGCCGTTCGCAGGCTGCCCAGATGAATGACCGTGATGCGATCGCCCAGGGGGTTGGCTGCATCGCGGACGCCAGAAAAGAGGACCCAGCCCATGGTCCACTTGACGCAGACCGTTACGAGGCAACGCTCGGAGCGTAGAATCGCCGTTCGGCTCCCTCTCAAAGTGCGGGGACGCGACAGCCGCGGTGTAGCTTTCGAGGAAGAAACTTCCAGCGAAAATTTGTGCCGCAGCGGCGCCGCGTTCATGACGCGCTTCGATGTCGCCATCGGCAGCGATCTCGAAATTCGCATTCCGCTGTCACACTATGCTTCGCGCCGCAGCGAAGCGGACTTCGCCACGTCAGGCCGCGTCGTTCACGTTGTCGATGCTCCGACGCAGGGCGAGCGGCTCGTCGGCGTACAGTTTACCGGCCCGCGCTTCCAGCGCGTCTTCCGCCCGGAAAACGCCGCCTAATTCACAGCGGCTCGCGCCTCGAGAGCGCCGTGTAATTCGCGGCAGCAAGCGCACAACGGGGGCTGTTCGTCGCGCGATTTCATTCACTGAGTCAAACCCGCTTCATTTCGCTTCGCGATTTTCGCAAAACTATAACCGTTTTATTTTTCAGGAGCGGCGCAGACAAAATTCGCCGCGTCGTTTGTGTCGCCCGTGCCCTTGTATTTCGCGGCTTCGGGATACGCGCAGAGCGGCCGCGTCATGATGACCTTCGCGTCGGGACTTTCTCCGGTGAGTTTCGAAGTGATGACCGTTGACGGCGCTTCGCCTTTTTCCACCCACTGCTCGAGCGCCATATAAATGTTGTGCTGAGGATCGCTCACCGGGCTGAGTCCATCTTGGCCAAAAATGTCGGGTCCAGGTCCGCCGCCGCAATGCTGCATTCCCGGAACCATGAAAAGCCGGACAAAGGAATCGGCTTCGCGCTTGCCCATTTTCGCTTCGACATTTTTGAAATAGTTGATGGAGTTGAGCGGAGAGATCGCGGCGTCATTCCAGCCGTGATAGATGATGAGTTTTCCGCCGTGCGATTCGAACGGCTTTAGGTCCGTGTTCATGGCGTTCAGGACGCCGGCAAATTTTTCATCGGAAACTTTCACGGCGTCGTCGAGGTTGGCTTTATCGAGGTCCCAATTCGGTTTGTCGTAAACCATGTCCGCAAAATATCCATAGCCAAACGCGAAAATCAGACTCTTGCCGGGCGCGGGGCCAGTAATCCAGAGGCCGCAGCCGCCGCCGCCTTCTTCGCCGCCCGGAAGATAACCGGGAAAGATTTCCTTGCCGTTCGAATCATGCGCGCCCTCATAGAGCTTTTCGAGCGCAGTCACTTGCGGCTGCGTGAGGCAGGAGTTGGAATCGCCCGATTTGCAGAGCAAAGTTTGCGGCTTGAAGCGGCATTTCCGCGGATCGTTGAGGATGCCGTCGGTCACGCCGTCGAGCGCGTCGCAGGCGGCGTTTACAGCGTGGCCGATGGTGGGAATTTTTGCGATGGGAATGTAGCTGGCGGGATTCTGTGTTGTGGCTTGACCATTCCAAACGGAAGCGGCCAGCAAATGCGTCCAATAGTTCGCAGGAGCGCCGGCGAGAATACCGTCGTAATCCTGCGGATAGCGCTGCGCTTCCATCAATGCCTGGCGGCCGCCGTTCGAACAGTTGGCGAAGTAGGTGCGTTTTGCGGCATCGCCGTAAAAGGCCTGGACGGTTTGTTTGCCGATGACGGTCATTTCGTGGATCGCGCGATAGGCGAAGTCGACGATTTTTTCGGGATGGCCGAGCGCCCATTTTGCGTCAGTGCCGCCGGCAGCGTGGCCCGTGTCGGTGGCGGCAGAAGCGTAGCCCTGCGCGATGGCCAAGCCCAGCGCGCGATAGTCAATTTCGCCGGCGAAACCGCCGTTGCCTTGGCCGCGGAATTTTCCGTTCCAGCCGCTGACGGGCATCCAGACTTCGATCTTGATATCGGAATCGGAAGTTGGCGCGGCGGTGGCCGTAACACGGCAGAAGGCTCGTAGTCCTTTATAAAAGGATGGATCGCCGGTCAGCCAGGGAGTGAGGTTGGCGGGCGGGGTGAATGCGCCGGAGGCGACAGTTTCGGCAGCGGTGATGGTCGCGTGAGGAAGCGCGAGATGAGCGAGATCCTCGCAAGTTTTGCCGGCGGCACGGGCGCGGGGCGCAAACGCGCAGGTCATTGCCAGCAATGCAATGCTTACACGTCGGATCATGGAAGTCTCCTTGCGGTTCACGCGGTCGTAAAACCCAGCCGGAGGGATTCTAACCCCACATCCGTGTTTTGAAGTTCGGACAAGTGTTTGACGGTTTGGGCAGTGCCACTGTATCGGTCAAGAGAGAGCAACCTAAACCTCAAGACACAGGTTTAAAAAACGAGCCTGGGCACCGGTCCATTGAGAACCTCCCTATTCGAATGAACGTGAGCTTTCGTCTTGACAGATAAACATCCTTAAGGTTAATATATCACCCTTAAGGGCAATGGCATGAGCGTCTGGTGAGAGAACATGGTCCTCCTGGAAGCGCGAAACATCGTCAAGTGCTACACCGCCTTTCCCGCCGTGAACGGGGTCACATTCTCAATGGAACCGGGCGAAGTGCTGGGGTGTGTCGGCCCGAACGGGTCGGGAAAGAGCACTATCGTGCGCATGCTGACCGGACTGATTCAACCGACGAGCGGCGAAGTGCTCTCCGGCGGGGCAGACATCCAGAAGAACCTGGTCGGCTATCGCGAGCAGCTCGGCTACGTTCCCGAAGAGCCGGAGCTTTATCCGTTCCTTTCGGGCTGGGAATACCTCGATTTGGTGGGAACGCTGCGTGGGCTGCCCCGCGCGGCGCTTGAGAAGAAGATCCATGCGATGCTGGATCTATTTTCGCTCTCGCCGGCGAAATACGTAGCCATCGGTACGTACTCGAAGGGTATGCGCCAGCGAATCCTGCTGATCTCCGCGCTGCTGCACGATCCCGCGCTGCTGCACGATCCCGCGCTGATGATTTTCGACGAGCCGCTGTCAGGCCTCGATGTGACTTCCGCACTCATTACTAAGAACCTGATCAAGTCGCTCGGCGAACGGGGCAAAGCCGTTTTCTACTGCTCGCACGTATTGGAAGTAGTTGAGAAGGTGTGTACACGCGTCATGATCCTCCGCAAAGGCAAAGTGCTGGCGAACGCGGGGAGTGCGGAGATTCTAGAGCGCGCCGGCCAATCGTCGCTGGAAAACAGTTTCGTTCATCTGGTGGAGGAGCGCGACGCCGCGCGCACCGCAGACGATATTATAAGCGTCATGAAGGCAGCATGAGCTCGAGTGGGGCAAAACGCGCTCAGGAGGACAGCCTGCAGAGGGAGCCATTTACGCGATTGGTGCGGCACTCGATCGAGCGTGTGCTGTACGGCGGCGGCGAATCCGGAGAACTCGATTTTGGCATCGGCGCGATGCTGGCAGTGTTGGCCGTTCCCGGCGCGTTCGCGTCGATCGTGGCCTCGCCGGCCGACGAGTATTTTTTTATCGTGTTGGCGATGGTCGCAACCAGCGCAGTGGCCATCTGGAAATGGGACGCGCTCATTCCCGACCGGCGTGATTATGTGAATCTTGCGCCGCTTCCGATTCCAGCGAAGCACATCCTTTACGCCAATCTCACGACTTTGTTGCTTCTAGCCGCGGCGCTGGGTTTTGATGTGAACGCGGCATCGTGCGTCCTGTTTCCCCTGATCGCCGTCGGTTCGCACTCGTCATACTGGTTCATGGCCATGTTCTTCGCGACGTACCTTTTTTCGGTATTCCTCGCGAGCATGTTCAGCTTTTTCATTGTGCTGGTGATTCTGGGTCTGATGATGGCGGTGCTTCCTTATCGAGGCTTTCGGAGATGCTCGGTTTACGTGCGCTGCACCATGGTCGCCTTTCTGATGGCGGGGCTTTCTACGAGTTTTGAGATGAGCGCGATCGTCCAACATCCTTCTCTACGGTCGGAGCCACTGGTCCAATTGCTGCCACCAGTTTGGTTTTTGGGACTGTGCCAACATCTGCGAGGGCTAACGGATCCGGCGTTCGGGATGCTGGCGAAAACGGCAATCCTCGCTTCTGTTGCGGCCCTCGCGCTGGCAGTAGCGGCGTATGCACTCGGTTATCGCCGCTGTTTCACGAAAAGCGCGGAATCGATCGCGAACTTCCCCGCCGTCGGCGCTGTCATCCGCCACCGGAGAGGGCATCGCGCGACGGATCTGTTCCTGCGGACGCCGTTCGAGCGCGGCTGCTTTTCGTTCACACTGAAAGCGTTATTCCGGAGCGAGAACCACATGCTGATCGTTGGCGGATTCGCAGGAGTTGGCATCGTACTCGCCTCGGAAACGCTGTTTAAATCGGCGAGCGCCGGCGGCGCGAACGGATCACCGTCCGCCGAGTTGCTCAGTATTCCCCTAATTGCACTTTACCTGCTTCTTGTCGGACTGCGGTTCTCGTTCGAAATTCCCGTAATGCAGAGGGCCAATTGGATTTTTCGCGTACGAACAAACCCCGACGCGAACGATTGCGTTGGCCTCGCGCGAAAAGTCATGCTGACGTTCCTGATTCCGCCGCTGCTTGTAATCGCCCTCCCGGCGTACGGCTTCGTCTGGGGCTGGCGAGTAGGAGTGATCCACACGGCTGTCGTCGCTGCGGCGTTGATGCTGCTGGTTGAAATCCTGCTCGTGAGCTTTCGCAAGATTCCGTTCACTTGTTCGGCGCCTCATTTCAAAAGTGACATTCCCATTTCCGGATTCTTTTATCTTGTCGGGTTCATAGTGTTCACTTTCTGGGTTCCTATCATCGAGCAGCGTGCGTCTGACGATCCACTGTGGTACTTGGGATTCATTCTCGCGCTAACGGGAATTTGGCTGGGGCTGGCACTTTATCGGCGTGAGATGACCCGCTTCGATAGCCAGCTTATTTTTGAAGAACGATCGGATATCGGCGATGTCGCCATTGAGGTCCTCAATCTCAGTTGGGTGGCAAGGGACACTGAGAGAACCCTTAGGGGTGGTCAACAAAATGGCTATTGAGTTCGAGTTCCAAGGCGAATGGTACAGGGTGGACAGCCCGCAAGAAGTCGTAGCCCTCAAGAAATACCTCAAAGCCCATGGCCAAGAGGAAGAAGGACCGTCCTCTAGTTCCTACGCCGGCCTTCCCGCGCATGGGAAGTGGACGAGCGAACTCTTCACCTTGCTGATGGAGAGAATTGGCTACTTCGAGAAAAAATTCCTGGCCGCTCTTCTAAGCGTCGCGCACCCCATAGACGCTCACACAGTGGGTCGCCTTGTTCCGTGGAACGCACAAATCGGAAAGAGAGCGAAAGTCGACCCATTGTTGTTCCTCGCGGGCATTCAGAGCGGGCTCGTACGCCATGTCCGGGCTCTAGGGCTGGAGCCGTTCGACCTATATCAGGTCCACATTAGTTGGAGGGACGGCCGGCGCACCAGATATTTCACCGTGGACCCAGGTTTCCGCTTCGCGGCTGAGGAGCAAGGGTGGCCGCCCAAATTCCTTTGTGACGCCCTGAAGACATAATGAACAATTTGCGGGAGGAGGCACAGGTCATGGAGGACCGAGCACGAATGAAATCAGCGCAAGTCTGCCTGGGGCGTCTGTGGTCTTAAAGGCTGGAGCAGAGCCTTGGGAGTAGAAGAGCAGCCTGATAGAAGCCGCGGCGCAGTCCAAGCCGTGCGGAAGACGCAGCATCCGCTGCGTAACCGGGCCTTCCGCCTGCTCTGGATCGGCAACACCATCTCCTGGACAGGCGACCAGTTCTACCTTGTTGCGCTGCCGTGGCTTGTACTTTCGCTCACCGGCTCAAGTATCGTTCTCGGCGCCATCGAAATGCTTGCCGCGATTCCCCGCGCCGCGCTCATGCTTGTGGGCGGAGCGATCAGCGACCGCTCTTCTTCACGGCGGATTCTTATGCTCACCGCATTGGTCCGGTCGCTGCTTGTGGGGGCGGTGGCCGCACTTCTATTCCTCAGCCGCCTGCATCTGTGGGAACTCTATTTCCTTGCACTCGGATTTGGCGTGGCTGATGCCTTTGCCTACCCAGCCGGCTCCGCCTTTCTGCCTTCCATCGTCGAGCCCGCGCAGCTTCCGGCGGCGAATTCCGTTTCCGCGTCCACGCGGCAAATCACCACGCTGGCCGCTCCTGGGCCGGCCGGCTTGTTTATCCTCTCGTTCGGCAACGCGTGGGCGTTTCTACTCGATGCCATCAGCTTTTTCGGCATCATCGCCGCCCTGGTGCACCTGCCCGACCCGCCAATCCCGAGCGCCAGCGCTCCGCAAAGCGGCGTGATGCGGTCCATTGCCGACGGCTTCCGCTACGTGAAGGCCGACGTCTCTATCCGCTCGCTCATGTTGGTCATCGCCGTCCTCAATTTCGCCGTCGCAGGTCCCGTGGGTATCGGTTTGGCTGTGATCGCTAAACACGATTTCGGCACGGCTTCGGCGTTCGGATTTCTTATGTCGGCCTTCGCCGCAGGCAGTCTTGTTGGAATGCTTTGTGCAGGTTTGGTGCGGCACCGCCGCCGTGGGCGCACCCTGCTGCTGGCCGGCATCGTAATCGGCTTTTGTATTGCCCCTATTGGATTCCTTAGCCGCATGACCACCCTGATGCCCGTTCTTGTTCTGCTGGGAGGCACGGCTGCGTTCCTCAACATACAGCTTATTTCCTGGTTTCAGCAACGTGTCGAGCGCGCCTTCATGGGCCGCGTCATGAGCGTCCTTATGTTCGCGTCCATGGGGCTCCTACCGTTTTCGTTGGCAATCGCAGGCGTCGCACTGAAGGCCAGCGTCACAGGAACCTTCCTCTGTGCAGCAGCCATGGTGCTGCTGGTCATCCTACTTGCCGCTTCGCACCGCGCCGTCCGTGCAATCGATTAGTATCACGGCGCCCGAAGGGACAAATCATAAGCGCGCGGATAATTAACCTTATTCAGCAATGAGGCGGAATCCACGGCGATCTGTTAGCTCTGATTGCTTGAACGTTTCGTTCGCAGCTTGGCACGTCGATGAACACAAATATGAGGGCTGCACAGGAAGTACAGCCCTCATGCATGAGTTCCTTGTTATTTAAATTTTCGAGAGAGCGTCTTAGGTTTTGACTGTGATTGCTTCGTAGCACCCTTCGTTGACAGTTCCACTCGAACGGTAGTGGTCATCTTCGCGGAATCGACCCGATACCGCAGAGCTGTGCGAGCCAGGTTCGAGTTTTTCTCAAGTGATTGCCTCGGGTTTTAGCCGGGGAAATACAAGTCAGAAACAAGAGCGCAGATAACGAGGAGACGGTTGAGGTCGGGGGCTTTCATACCTTGTACGGCAGTCGCCGCAATCTTCTCGTAGTCCACGGTTTGACCGCCCCATGAAGCTTTGCTCTTCTTTTCTTCCCACGCATAGAGCTTGGAGAGACGGCGGTGATTGTCATGGCCCAAACGCCGGAAGTAGTCGAGCGCTAGCATCTCCAAGTTTCGAACGAGTGGAGCGAAGATAGATTCTGTCCATTTTCTGCGCGCATTAGCGCACGCGCTAGGCGTGCCGGTTCGCTTTTTGAACGTGGGGCTCGCGGTTGAAATTGGGTGAAACCGGAAACCAGAGACCGGAGGAGCCGGTGACGATCGAAATTTATTTTCTGGGGAGTTTCTAGTGCGAGCGGAAAATGGGTGGAAACCATCTCCCGGCGACCTATCCAGAAGGTCATCCAAGAGACACTCTAATAACCCAAGAACCGGAGCGCCATCGCCGCGGTCCGCTTGAGTTCCGCCTTCGTTGAACCATTTGCCGCCTGGATGGATAGACCGGCGAGAATCGTCGACAGATAACTTGCGTAGTCATGTACATTGATCTCCTTCGGCAACTCTCCGCTCTTTCGTGCTCTCAGAAGGCGCGATTTGATGGCAGCTTCATTCTGCTTGCGAATCTCGGTCATGAGGTCCTTTGCAGGCGTGGCGTTCGCGCCGCAGCCCACCGCCCCCGCCAGTGACATGCAGGTCGGCGGATGACCGGGGGTCGTCAGGAACTCTATTGTGTTTTCGAAAAGCGCGCGTATCACACCCTTAAGCGTAGATTCCGCCAGCGCCCTCGCCGCATATTGTGCTGGATTCTCCAGATAGCGCTTCGCGGCCAGTGCAAACAAAGAGTGCTTGTCGCCAAAAGCCGCATAGACGCTTGAAGGACTGAGGCCCATCGCATCGGTAAGGTCGGCCATCGAAGCGCCCTCAAAGCCCCGTTCCCAAAAAAGCAGCATCGCAGCCTCGAGCGCAGCTTCCTTATCAAAGCTGATCGGCCGTCCCGTCTTTCCATTTCTTGCTTTCATACGTTTGCTCGCCACCTTTCCTATTAGAGTGCGAAATCAAGCAACCGATGCGCCTTGCCATACATCTGTAATGAGTGTTCTACAATTGCACGACCTTGAGCCGGTCGTCAAAGGAGGAAAAAATGGGCGCACTTGATGGGAAGGTAGCTGTAATCACCGGAGGCAACAGCGGAATCGGCCTGGCTACGGCCAAGCGCTTCGTGAAGGAAGGGGCCTACGTGTTTATCACCGGGCGACGACAAGCGGAGTTGGATAAGGCGGTATCGCTGATCGGGAAGAATGTGACGGCCGTTCAGGGAGATGTCTCGAAGATCGAGGATCTTGATCGTCTCTACGAAACGGTACGGAAGGTAAAGGGCCATGTCGATATCGTCTTCGCAAATGCCGGCGTGGTAGACCCGATTTCCTTCACAGAATCGACGCCAGAGAAATTTGACAGGGACTTCAACCTGAACGCACGCGGGGCCTACTTTACAGTGCAGAAGGCGCTCCCGTTGCTGGCCGACAAAGCATCCATCATCCTTTCCGGATCGGCCGCGTGGCAGATGGGCGTGCCGGGCTTCGGCACGTATTCGGCGACGAAAGCAGCTTTGGTTTCCTTTGTTCGGACGTGGACCGCGGAGTTGTCCAGCCGCGGTATTCGAGCGAACGTGATCAGTCCTGGACCGACGGAAACGCCGATGGTCCATGTCGGCGCTAAAGGATCTGAGGAGGGAACAAGCGATTACTTCCGGAGGATGATCCCCATGGGACGCCTTGGAACAGCAGATGAACTTGCATCGGCAGCCGTGTTCCTCGCTTCCGACGAGAGCAGCTTCATCACTGGGATCGACCTGCCAGTGGATGGTGGAACGGTTTCCAGATGATCCGCAAAGTGCGCAGTTCCGATTGATTGACACCTGGGAACTCGCGTTCGGCTCGTGTGTCGCGAGAACAAATGCCCTCAACAATGCTCAGCCATACGCCAGTGACTCTGTGTTGGTCAAGACAGAGCAACTTAAACCGCAAGACACTGGGTTCAAAAAGCGAACCAGGGGCACCCTCCGTGTTTTTTCAGTGTGAGCAGAAAATGAATGGAGACTGTCCCTGGGCGACGCGTCCGAGTACGGTACGAACAGACATATTTGCGATTATGGTGTGGCGAGGGGTTTGTAAATAAGAGCGATGACTACTCCGACGATAGTCCACTGGACGAAGTAAGTTACAGCCTGTCCCAGAGCGAGTTTCAGCCCGATGTTCAGGTTCACGTAGTTGTGCAGCACAAATGCGCAAACCACGAAAATGCCAATGAGGACGCCGAAGCGCGCACCTTCCGTAGTGCCCGATCCGCCCTGATGCGTCATTGCGAAAATTATGGCGGCAACCAGGATCGATATGAAAGTTGCTACGAATCCGATCGGCATAACTTTCATCATTTCTTCCTTAGGCCGGAATACCGCCGGGAACTTGCGGGATTCATTGATAAGAGCTGGCACCAGCCAAAATACCAAGAAACCAAAGGCAAAATAGGCGACCGTGCCACCAAGCGCCGCCAGTCCGAGACTTGTATAGTTCATTTGCACTCCTTTACCCATTGCGGATCAAAATCACAGCCGGTTCGGCAGGACTGGTTCGCCCAAACAATGATGATCCTGGTAGGGCGAGATATTGGGCCGATGAGCGAGTCGGTGCCCGACATTTGCCGCACATGTTAGGTTGCGTGCCCGAGACAAGTCAACCTACTGGACGAGTACATGTTCTAAACGTTTGCAAGCAAAGAAGCCGTGATTGGCCAGCTTCGTTGACGCCTCGGCGAAAAACCGACGGGTAGCCCGAAGATAGTCACATTCATTTTCTGCGCGCGCTGGAATGAGCGCGGAGTGTGCCCCTGTTCGTTTTTTGAAGCGGGGCTGCGGAAATACTTTTGGCGTAGTGCGATTGGGGGAGATTGGCTTACAATTGGCACAGCTTTTGTCGGCAAGAAGAAGAGTTCGAGTCAACAGGGACGATCACTGAATCATTGTTGAGGTCTTTTTCTTAGCCGAACGTAACTCCAGGCGAAACCCAGCTCAGGGGCTCTTTCCATTCTCTGCGGGTGTGCCACGGAGCTTTTCGAACCATGGATCCCGCGGCCATCCGAGACCAAGTCGATAGAATCCTTCACAGCCAGACACTGGCGAACAAGAGCCAGCTCAGAAAGCTGCTGGAAATTTTGTTTGCGAATATCGATTCGCAAGCCGGTTTGAACGCTGACCGGGTCATTCAGGAACTGTGGCCGGCCGAGACCAAGACGAAGCGTGCAGCGGACGTAGCCACGGAGATCAACCGGCTGCGGAACGCGCTGGAATCCTACTATGAGGGCGAAGGCAAGAACGATCCCATTACGATTTGCCTTCCGAAGCGCTCGGCACCGTCAACGAATGGTGCTCCAGAAAAGCGTTGGATCGCAGCAATGCCTCGGGGGGACGCGGAAGGTAAAGCACAGGAAGAATCTCCTCCGACGCTTCACGGAAGTTACCTTCGATTTCTGAAGTTTCTTGTCCCGGCGGCTGTACTTGGTGTGCTGGTCTATCTTTTTGTCCCCCTTCTGGTGAAGCATGACCAGCCGCAGTCTGCGCGCGTGGACGGGCCGGTGCTCAGGATCCTGAATGCGGACGGCAAGGTGATTTGGAGCAAAAGTTTTCAAGATGGGCTCTGGCCCGAGTACTACGACCAGGAAATGGCGACTCGGATATGGTTTGGCGACCTGAACGGCGACGGCCACTCCGAAGTTCTCTTGCTCTATCACCCGGCTATTACCCCAAGCCTGCACTCAAGCATGCTGATCTGTTATTCCGATCGAGGCAAAGAGAGATGGCGCTGGACGCCGGGAAGAGACTTGCCGGAACTTAACGGCGCGCCGCCCATTTACAGGACATTCGCGGTTGTTGTTCTGAAGGCAGACGGAAAGAAGCCCCGGCGGATTGTGGTCTCAAGTGGAAACGATCCGTGGTGGCCCGATCAAATTGCCATGATCAATACCAAGGGCAAGACGATTTCGGAATATTGGCACTCCGGGCATTTAGACCATCTGACGCTGGCCGACCTGGATGGGAGCGGGCGGGAGGAGATCATAGCGACCGGTATTAGCAATGGCTACCATCAAGCCACGATGATTGTGCTTGACCCTGACCGCGTTTCCGGCGCCTCCCTCGAGAGTGCGCGGCCGGAGCTTCAAATCCATGACATGGGCATTGCCCAGGAGAAGCTGCGCCTCTTGTTTACGCGCAGCGATTTGAACAAAGCCCTTTACGTATATAACGCGGGCGGGGAAGTCGCGGTCCAAAATGGGAGCATCCAGCTATCCATTGAGGAATGTCTGCAACCCGCGCGCTGCCCCATCTGGTATCAGTTCGATAAGCACTTTAATTTGGTCACGGCCTACGCTGACGAGCAATTTCGGACCGCTCACGCGGCGTTTTATGCCAAAGGGAAGGACGCCCACCAGTTTGGGCCGGAAGAACAGACCGAATTCGAAAAAGTGCGATGCCTGGTGGGATGCGAGACGGAGTTTGTCCTCAACAAGGTGCACTGACTCCGAAGGTGGAGGATGGGGGGAACGGGGATAGTAGAGCAGATTTCGTGCGCGGCCCGATTTGACTGATCTTCTCGCTGAGCGGACTCCCAATTGAAAATAAGGTGCGTAATTTCAACCGTTTGGCTGGATTTTGGATAGGGATCTTGCCAAGCGAAGCTGGCTGTTACGATCGTTTTAGAGTTTCATTTCATACCAAATTCATATCATCTCTGTTTGGCCCCCATTGACGTAACTGCAAAGTATTGCAAGCATCGCCCGACCTACAAATTTGTTCAACGCCAAAGTCGGGGGAGTGTCCATGCAACGTTTGTCTGCTCGTCGTTCGATAACTAAGGGTGTGGCTCGTGCAATCGCAAGGGCTTTCTCAAAGCCGCGAAAGCTTGTTACGGCAGCTCTGGTTTGCCTAGGTGTACTGGCACTGGGAGTAGCGTGCCTGACAGGGGGCCGGTTGACGCGCGTCTGGGCCAAGACGACGATTCGATCGCAGGTAAGCAGTGGCAGCGCTCCAACCTTTACGACCTTTGATGCCTCGGGTGCGGGCACAGGGTCGCTCCAGGGAACCATGGGCGTAAGCATCAACGCGGCGGGAGATATAGCGGGAGTTTATCTGACTGCGCCGAACGTCGCCCACGGGTTTGTGCGTGCAGGAGCGACGGGGACGATCACCGAGTTCAATGCGCCGGACGCCGGCACGACTCTCAATCAAGGGACTTTTGCAATCAGCATCGATGCAGGGGGGGATGTTGCGGGGGCGTACGCTGATGCGAACAATGCGTATCACGGCTTCGTGCGCGCCGGGTCCACTGGCACGATCACCGAGTTCGATGTGCCCGGCGCACCGACGACCTCCAAGCATCGGGGAACCATCCCGCTAAGCATTAACACGGCCGGAGACATCACTGGAATGTACACGGACGTGAACGCCGTCCGGCATGGCTTCGTGCGAACTGTGACGAACGGAACTGCCACTTTCACTACTTTCAATGTCTCCAGCGCAGGCACGGAAGTTACGCAGGGAACAATTCCGATGAATATCGATACTACCGGCAATATCACGGGATTCTACAAGGATGCAAATGGCGTGTTTCATGGATTCCTGCGCGCCGCCAGTGGAACAATAACGGCCCCCATTGATGCTCCAGGCGCGGGCACGGTTGGTACCAGCGGCGGATTTGCGTTTGCCGGAACACTGGCTGTCGGCCTCGACTCGTCGGGCGACATCGCAGGAATCTACACGGACGCCAACAGCGTGTTTCACGGCTACGTGCGCGCTGCTAATGGCACGATCACAACTTTCGATGTAACTGGCGCAGGAACGACGGGTCTGTTTCCAGGAACGGTCCCCGTAAACATCAACGGAGCGGGCGACATAACCGGTCTTTATGAAGATGCGAACGGCCTGAATCACGGGTTCTTCCGCTCTGGTTCGACGGGCACGATAACCGCTCCTCTCGACGCTCCCGGCGCTAGCACTTCCGGGATGATTGCGGGAACAGTGGGGTTCGGCGTCAATTCGGGAGGGAATATCGTCGGAACCTACGCGGACACGAGCGGAACTTTTCACGGTTTCGTAACGACACCGCCGGCGGCGGCCACGCCGACATTCAGTCCGGTGGCAGGGACCTACGCGTCAGACCAGTCCGTGACCATCTCCGATACGACCACCGGAGCCTCAATCTATTACACGACGGATGGCACAACTCCTACGACGGCTTCCACTTTATATTCGGGTGCCTTCGGGGTTAATTCCACGGAGACGATTGAAGCGATTGCGGCAGCCGACGGCTTTTCAAATAGCGCTGTAGGCACCGCAACCTACACCATCTCGATTGTGCCAGCGGCGGCGACGCCAACGTTTTCTCCCGTGGCGGGAACGTACACCTCCGCGCAGTCGGTAACGATCTCTGACACCACCACCGGCGCCAAGATCTACTACACGACCAATGGCACCACTCCGACCACCTCTTCCACGTTGTACTCCGGGGCCATCACGGTCAACTCTACGGAAACGATCGAAGCGATCGCCACCGCCACCGGCTTTTCGAACAGCGCCGTGGCCACGGCAGCCTACACTATCAACCTGCCCGCGCCCGATTTCCAGGTCACGGTAACCCCAACGACTCTCACCATCGTTGCTGGACAAAGCGGGCAGGCGGTGTTCAAGGTCACACCCATCAATGGCTTCAATTCGCCGGTTAATTTTTCCTGTGGCGGACTGCCGACCGGGGCAGCGTGCAGCTTCAGTCCGCCCTCCGTCACGCCGAACGGCGCAGCGGTGTCCAGCACACTAACCGTCACCACTACTGCGGCGAGCGCGACTCTTGAGCCGCTTATGCCGTCCTCGCGGCGTCTTGCTTACGCGTTTGCGTTCCCCATGCTCGCGTTGTTGTTTGGCATCGGCGCCAGCCGCAAGCAGGCGTTCCGTGGCTTACGCCTCGTGGCTTTCCTGGCGCTGCTGGTGGCTGCGTCAGGGCTGGCTTCCTGCAATAGTGCGCCGACCTCCAGTGGGAACACAGGCACGCCCATCGGGACCGACATGGTCTCGGTTTCCGCGGCGGCGGGCGGCGGCGGTGCGATCAGCCACGCAGCAACCCTCACGATCATCATCACGAAATAAAGCGTTGAAGGGAAATACCTGGGGATGGCCCGAGCGGCTGTCCCCTTAGAGGGTAAGGCTGGGGCAGCGTTGCCGCTGGAATTTGCATGACCGCGATTTGGATTTTTCCTGGTGGCGATTTTCGCGGCGACCGGATTGATCCTTGTGACGATCGGGGTTTACAGCGTGCTGGGTCCCGGCGCAGCGCGCTTTGGGTGTCGATCCTCTCGTAGATCTGCGTTACGAATAAAAGCCAAAAGGGTAGACTTGTTCACTTGAAGGCCGTAGGTTCGGCGGTACGGATCGCGGTCTTTAATCGGGGCGAGTTAGGCGACGGTTAGCACCAGAGCCTGTAATTTCGCGAGCGCACCAGCCATAGGGGCACGATATATCGTGCCCCTACAAAGCCGGTGTGGTTTCGCGAGATACACAAACGCCAAGGATGGGGTGCGGCCAGAGACTGTGGCGAAGCAGGTTGAGGTCGATGCTGCCTGTTTTCGTGAAGGATGAAGAACGTATGGCGCTCAAGAATCACAGAATTGCGGCGGTCTTGGACCCGCAAGCTCGCTCTTGGATTAGACGCTTTGTGCTGCTGGCTCTCGCGACGTCGTTAACGTGTTTGCCGAGCTTCGCTCAGCTCGTGCCTGGATCGATGGATGTCCATTGGAATGAAGGGGCCGCGAATTGCGCGAAAAACCCGCAGCCCCCGCTGCAGGTCCACCCATACAACGCGCAGACGTTTATTCTCCGAGAGAATCTTTGCGACACGTTCGAAGCGCCGTTTATCTACCTGCTGATCGGATCTTCGAAGGCCATGCTGATCGACACCGGCGATGTCGCCGATCCGAAGGTGATGCCACTGGCGGATACGGTGATGCATTTGCTGCCCGGAGAAGGAAGCGCGAAGTTGCCGTTGCTGGTCGTGCATACGCATAGGCACCTTGACCACCGCGCGGGAGACGGACAGTTCGCGGGGCTGCCGAACGTCGAGGTGGTGGGGTTCGACGTCGATAGCGTGCGCCGGTACTTCCACTTCAGCGACTGGCCCAACGGTCTCGCGCAGATCGATCTTGCAGAGCGAACCGTCGATGCGATGCCGACGCCTGGGCATAACGAAACGGAAGTGTCGTTCTACGACCGGAATACGGGATTGTTCTTTTCGGGCGATTTTCTGATGCCGGGGCGGCTGCTGATCGACAACGCCGATGAAGATCTTGCCAGCGCGGAGCGTGCGGTGGAGTTCGTGAAGGACCGGCCGGTGAGTTTCGTGCTTGGCGGCCACATCGAATTAAACGCGGCCGGCGAGACGTTTCCATGGGAATCCCAATACCATCCGCACGAACACATTCTCCAGATGACGAAGGAAGATCTGCTCGCCTTGCCCGCGGCCATTCGAGGATTCAACGGCTTCTACGGGGTGCGCGGCAAGTTCATCTTGATCAATTCCATCCGCTTGCTGATCGTTTACGCCGTTATCGTAGTCCTGTTGATTGTCGCGTTCGTGTGGATACTTGTGCGGTACATTCGAAAACGCAGACGAACTCGCAGGCTGCGTGCGGCGGCATCTTAGCGCCGATCGTGGCTGACTACTCTTTGCCGACCATTAGAATCGTGAACGAGCCTGGAATCATCGGCCCGCGGGCCGGGCGCCCCGCCGGACCGGGCTTCGCGTCGGGCGCGGGCGGACCAAATTCAGCGGCCATCGTGAGCAGATGATTCGTTTTCGTGTCGAGGGCGAGAGTCTTGGCGCCAACCATCGTTTGCAGCGTCTGTTCAACCACAAAGCTCGTCGGACTGTTTTCCTTGATGAATGTCATGGAGCCGGCGAATTCGGCGCTAATGGCTTCCATCGTTGCGGGATTGAACGCGACGGTATCGACACCCATGCCAGTCGGGAGCGTCGTTATAATGTTGCCGTTGTCCGCGTTTACGATGATGACGGTCGGTGAGGGCTGGCGGTAGTACGCGAAGAGAATGTGGTTTTTGGCATCGAACGCGAGACCGCTTCCGCCGGTGCCCTTGGAACTCATGTCGTAGTGGGCCGTAACGGTCAGATTTGTCGCGTCGACGACGGCGATGTTGGCTTTATCCGTGATGTTTATGTAGATGGTGCCCTTGCCGTCGCTCACTGCTTGCTCGGGCGCGCCTCCAAGATCGAGCGTTTTGACGACCGTGCCATCCGCCGCGTCGATTATCGTGGCATGCGGCGGCTGATGGCTAAGTATCCACACGCGCTCATTGTAAGGATCAAACAAAATCCCGTCGGGACGGCCGTCGACATCAATGGTCTTGATGACTTTCAAGGTGGTGGAGTCCCACATGGTGATCGGCTTGGTGGTGGAAAAGCCGTGATGCGATTTGGGATCGACTGTGGCGCCACCCGACCGGACATCAGGAATCGAGCCAACCTGCTCGAGCGTATTCAGATTGAAGACCATCAATTGTCCAGCCGTCTGGCCACCGCGCGGGATGTACAAACGACGAGCTTCGCTGTCGGCGAAAATGTAGTCGTAACCGCCCTCGCCTCCGACCTTGGCGGTCTTGAGTACCTTATAAGGGCTAGAACTTGAGACGCTTTGGGCCGAGCCGATGGTGGCAAGGACCGCTGCTGCTGCCGCGAAAGAAACTGCCAGGAAGACTGGCCGCATGAATCGCATAGAGAATTCCTCCAGAGGGCTGGAATTGACGTTTGAGAGGCGAGCTGAATCCGCAATATATACCAAAACGGATTGAGAGTGCGCGCAATCGGAGAGACTTGGGATTTGCGGCGTTCACTTTTCTACGAAGGACTTTAGCCGAGCCAGAGCGTCATCCCATTGGCGAGAGACGAAGTCGAGATACTGCTTCATTTCTTCCACTGGTTCGGGTTTAAAGCTGAAGATGCTTTCACGGCCATGGCGGACGCCGCGAACAATGCCGGCGTACTCGAGCACGCGAAGATGCTTGGTGATGGCCTGGCGCGTCAGCCGCGAGCCGCGAGTGAGCTCGGAGATGGAATATGGCCGGCCGCTGGACAGCTTGGAGACGAGAGACAAGCGCGTCTCATCGCCAAGAGCCGCGAAGACCGGGGCGCGCAGGCGACGGATGCGAATCGTTTTATTGCGGCGATTTGGCGACATAGTTCGCGATGTTCTTCATCTGTTCGGTCCAACCACCGTCGTTGGCACGGAAGGCATCGAGGCGGCGGGCGCTGGGAACCTTATCGAAGCCGGATTCGGTGAGAAGAAGCAAAGTGCCGTTCGCGGATTTCTCCAGACGAAATTCGACAAGCGTGGGAGGTTCCTGGGAGTAGTCCACGCTGGGATCGATGGCAAAGGGATGCCAGGTGAAAGAGAAGAGGCGTTCCGGCTCCATTTTCTGAATGACGGCTTCCCATTTGACGTGCTCGTAGCCGGTGTAGGTGATGTGGCCACGAGAGACCTGGCCCGGGGCGAACGGGCCGTCGATTTTCACGCGGAACCACTCACCAAATTCGCGATAGTCGGTTAAAGCGCGCCAGACGCGGGGTAAAGGGGCGTTGAGTTCGATGCGTTTCTCGATGCGATTGTCCATAACATGCAACCTCCAGGTTGCATGTTAACGCCGCGCGGCCTGAAATGCAACTATTCGGTTGCGCGAATGGAAGAAGGGCTGTGGCCCGCCTTAGGGCACGATGACGGGTTTGTTTTTGGGAAAAAAGTCGAGTGTGGCCTTGTCCAGGTTTAGATGGGCGGAGACGAGTTCAGGCGGCGTGTGGGTGAGCCACTCGGAGAGAGCGAGATCCTGGTAGTAGCTGCTCCTGAACATTTCGAGGAACCGCAGGTCGGTAGTGCCCGTGTTTTCGACATAGTGTGGGAGCGTTTTCTGGATGTAGCCGACGTCTCCCATCTCGAAGTCCATGGTGCGAGCGCGGCCGCCGGTGGTGAAGACAGTCATGCGAGCTTTGCCGCTGATGTAGAACTGCCACTCGTCGGCGTTGGGGTGCCAGTGCAACTCGCGCATGCCGCCGGGCTTCACGGTGACGATGGCGGCGGCGACGGTTGTCGCGATTTTGAAAGTGCTGGAGTCGATGATGCGCACTTCACCGCTTTTAAGAGGAATGGCGGCGGGATGCTGCGCGGTGCGAAATGCGAAATCAACCGGGGAAGCACCGAGCGTTCCGGCGGCGATGCGCTGGTCGTCCGCGAGCGGGCCGGGAACGTCAGTCTGGAAGATGAACTTTTCCCTGGTGGGCATTTTTGCGAGGGCGGACGGAGCGACGCCGAAGTTTTTTGCGAGAACATCGGGCGGCGTGTGCGCCATCCAGTCGGTCAGGAGAACGGTTTCGTACTCGGAGAAGTTTCCGTCGTCGAAGACGAGCAAGAACTCCGTGCCATCGGGCGCGAGGCCCTGAATGGAGTGCGGGATGCCGGGAGGGAAGTACCAGAGATCGCCTTTTTTCACGTCGGTTACGAAGCTTTTGCCGTCGGCGTCGATACAGGTGATGCGCGCGTTTCCGTAAAGCATGTAGGCCCACTCGGCCGCGGAGTGCCAGTGCAGTTCGCGCACGCCGCCGGCGGTTAAGCGCATATCGACGCCTGCGAGAGTTTTGGCGACGGAGAGTTCGCGAGCGGTTACCTCGCGAGACCAGCCGCCTTCCTGGAAGCGCTTGTGCGCGAACGAGAATGGATACTTAAACGTGGGAACGCCGCCTGCGTCGGTCGGAACCGGATGACTGGCAGAAGGATTTGCGGCGTCGAGGGCCGCGTTGGTGGGGCCAGGGTCGCTCGCGCTGCGATCGGGGGATGAAGTTTGCGCGGAGGATTCATCGCGTGCGACGGCACGGTCAGGGCCGAGGACGCTGGCCGCGGCAAGCGCGGCGGAACTTACTCCCAAAAATCCTCGGCGCGTCCACTGATCTTTTTCGGTTTCCCCTGGCATGTTCACCATCCCCTGTAAATTGACTCGCAAACGAATTTTTCGGCTGACGATACCGTACATGGAACGGCGATGCGCCGCAACGCTCGATGCTGCGCAGAATTGCGAGATGAACTGCGCGAGTGTTGCTTTACGAGCGATGATGCGGAAGGGCCGGAAGTACGCGTGGATTATTTCCGGAGCGCCCAGGCCAGACCGTCGGGTTCCTTGCCAGCGGAGATTTTACCAACCATTTCCAAAGACTTCACGTTGATAACGGCGACGTAATCATCAGGCGAGCAAGAGACGAAGGCCCGCGTGCCGCCGGGCTCCATCAAGATGCCGGCAGCGCCACGGCTGATTTTAATGCGCTTGACGGCTTTGCGAGAGGCGGCGTCGAAGATGGATAAATCGGGGCCGGCCAGAGTCGACACGAAGACGAGCTTGCCGTCGGGCGTAAATTTCAGACGATTGGCGCCGCGCACATTGGCGTCGAGAGTTTGCGTCACTTTTTTGGTGGCGATATCAATGATGGAGATGGTGCCGTCTTGCGCGTTGGCAGCCCAAAGTTCGCGGGCATCGGGGGAAACGTCAAAGCCTTCCGCGCCGTGGCCGACGGAAACAACGGTCTCGGACCAATTTGTGCGAGGAGGGCCGGAAGGACGGCCGGGATTCGGCGATCCAGAAGGAGGAGGGCCGCCAGGGCCTGGACCGAAACCCGGACCGGAGGTGGTCGTCTGCTCGATGAAAGTCATCGTGGCAGAGCTAACGTTCGAAGTGATCATGTGCTTGAGATCCGGAAAAACAAAAATCATGTGCGTTCGGTCCTGACCAGTGCCGAGGACCCAGTCGATTTTTTGCGTGGCGGGATCGTAACTGCCGACGACCTTTGCGCCCTCGGCGGTGAACCAGAGTTTTCCGCCAGTGAAGTCGAGGCCGTGCGGGCCGCGAAGCGGGCCAAGATCAATGGCGGGCAAAGCTTTCTGAGCAATCAAATCCGCGGGCGTGATCGTGTTGTAGGCGCCGCCGCCGTAGTTCGAAATGTAAGCGATCTTTCCATCGGCGTCGGCAATGACTTCGTGCGGGTCGGGGCCGGAGGGGATCTGTCCCTCAACGGCGAGCGTGGCGGGATTCACAAGGAAGAGGGCGTGGTTTCCTTTGGAGAGAACGAGAAGCGTTGCTTGCGGCGTGTCGGCGGCGTGGAGCATAACTGCGGTCGAGCAGAGTAAGAGGAAGAGAAATAGGGTAGTGAAGCGTTTGGAGGACATAGGGTTCGTGCGCCTTTCGGGAGAGATGGAAGAAGACGAGAGTAATTTCTCAGTTCGAAGGGTATTCGTCAATTTGGAAGAGGGAAGGGGGGAGAGTGTGGAGCGGAGGCCGGTTGAGGAGCAAAGGGCATGACGCCTTGACCTTCTACAGGTAGAAGTGTATATAGATAGAAGTTGGAGGTATGTGGATGAAGCCGAAGTCGGATTTGCCGCAGGGAACGCTGGATCTGTTGATCCTCAAGATTGTGGCGCTGGGGCCTGTGCACGGCTACGCGATCGCGCAGCGGTTGGAGCTGGTGTCGAAGCACGTAGTACAGGTGCCGCAGGGGTCGCTATATCCGGCGCTGCATCGGCTCGAGTACCGTGGGCTGCTGGCAGCGGATTGGAAAGAAAGCGAGACGGGGCGTGAGGCGAAGTTCTACAAATTGACGGGGAAAGGGCGCAAGCAACTGGAGACGGAAGCCGCGAGCTGGGAGCGGCTGACCGAAGCGGTGGGGTTGATCATGAAGCTGCGGGAAGGAGGTGCGGAATGAACTGGTGGGCGCGGCTACTTCGGCGAAAAAAGATGGAAGAGCAACTCGATAAGGAGTTGGGATTCCATTTGGAGCAGCACGTGAACGAGCTAGTTGCGAACGGAGTTGCGCCAACGGAGGCGTGGCGGCAAGCGCGTATGGCGCTGGGCGGCCCGGAACAGATGAAAGAAGAGTGCCGCGATGTGCGCGGGACTAGATGGCTGGAAAACGTTTGGCAAGACACGCGCTATACCGTTCGAATGATGCGCGAACATTGGGGATTCGCCGCCGTGGCGATTTTGACGCTCGGATTGGGCATGGGTGCCACGACGATCATATTTACGCTCGTGAACGGGGTCTTGCTGAAACCGCTGCCTTACCCAAATCCGAACAGACTGGTTGCCGTTCATGGACAATCGGCTGATTGGAAGGCGGATCTGTTTGGGCAAGAAAACGTCGCCTATCCGGATTTTCTTGATTGTGCGCGAACGACGCATTCAATGGAACTGGCGGGAGTACTTTTTGACAACGCGACGGCGAGCCAGCCCGGTGAACCGGAGTACGTCGAGCAGAGGAAGATATCCTGGAATTTGTTCTCGGTAATCGAAGTTCCGGTTTTGATGGGACGCTCTTTTCTGCCCGAAGAGGACAGGAGAGGCGCCGCGCCTGTCGCGATTTTGGGTTACGGATTTTGGCAAAAACATTTCGGCGGCCGAGCGGACGCCGTCGGCGCGTCCGTCGTGCTTGATTTAACGAGGTACACCGTTGTTGGGATCGCGCCCGAAGGGTTCAGGCTGTATGACGAAGAGGCTGACGTATACACACCAGTGGGGCAGGATACGTCGCGATTCCTGCAAAATCGGGAGGCACACCCGATATACGTCATTGGGCGGCTGCGGCCTGACAAAACATTCGGAGAAGCGCAGGCCGAACTTGCTCTGATTGGCCAACATTTGGCGCAGGAGTTCAAAGACACAAATGCGGGGCGCAGCTTTGCGATCGAAGAGCTTCGTCCTGAGACAGGGAATGTGCGGGCGACGCTGTGGCTGCTCCTGGGAGCGGTGAGCTTGGTGCTGCTGATTGCGTGCGCAAACGTGGCGAGCTTGCTCCTGGCGCGTGCCGTGTCAAGGGAGCGCGAGCTTGCGATGAGGGTTGCGCTGGGGGCAAGTCGAGGCCGACTGGTGCGCCAATGTTTAACCGAGAGCGCAGTGCTGGGATTGGCCGGAGGAGTATTGGGGGTCCTGCTGGCCGCTGGCGGAATTCGCCCGTTTGTAGTGTTTTGGCCAGGCGCGTTGCCGCGCGCAGAAGAGGTGCAACTGGATTGGCACGTGCTTCTCTTCGGGGCAGTCGTATCGATTCTGAGCAGCATCCTTTTTGGACTTGCGCCAGCTTTGCGCGCTCCGTTCAAGGACTTGGAGAGGACGCTGCGTGCTGGGGTTCGCGGCATTGCCGGAGGCTCAAGACGCCTTCACAGCATCTTCGCTACCTCCGAGATTGTACTGGCCATTATTCTTTTGATTTCCGCGGGAATGCTGGGGCGGACGCTGCTGCATTTGTCCGGCCTGGATCCGGGCGTGGACATACACAATGTGCTGGTCACGCGCATGGCGCTTTCGCCGGCAACGCTGGCCGATCCGGCGAAGACGCGCGCGGCGTGGAAGGAGGTATTGGACCGATCGAGCCGCGTGCCGGGAGTGCAATCCGTCGCGACTGTCGACACTTTCCCCATGCGAGAAGGAGACAACGAGCAAGGGTATTGGACCAGTGCGGATGTGCCACCCGAAAACAAATTGCCATATGCGCTGTTGACATGCGTCTCAGCGAACTATCTGAAGGTCATGGGAATTCCGCTGCGTCGGGGGCGATTCTTCGATGAACACGACACAATCGATAGCAGGCCGGTGATTGTGGTCGACCAGGTCCTTGCGAAAATTGCGTTCGGCACGGAAGACGTAGTGGGCAAACAGTTGTGGATTCCCGAGATGGGCTACGGCTCTAACGTGTTTCTGATTGTGGGAGTGGTTGGGCACGTGCGCCAGTGGGGGCTCGGCGGGGATGATCAGGCAAAGGTTCGCGCGCAGATTTACTATCCGTTTTCCCAGCTACCGGATGGTTTCATGCACCGCTGGTCGCAGCTGATGTCCATTGCCGTTCGGACTGAAATTCCTCCACTGGGGGTGGTTGGTTCGTTGCGGAGCGAATTGAAAGGCGAAGCCGGCGACCAGGTTCTATATGACGTTTATACGATGGAACAGCTTGCTGACGGGTCTCTGGCGCGGCAGCGATTCTTGTTGTTACTGTTCGGAATCTTCGCGGGGCTGGCGTTGGTACTCGCCTGCATCGGGATCTATGGAGTGCTGGCGTACTTGACGAGCCAACGAGTGCCGGAAATTGGAATACGTATAGCGCTCGGAGCGAGACGAAGCGGCGTGATTTGGATGGTGTTGCGGCAAAGCCTTGGGATGATATTCGCCGGGATTCTGATCGGAACAGTCGCTGCATTGGCGGCGGGCCGAATTTTGCAGCGATTGGTGGAAGGCATGCAGCCGACGGACGTGCAGACTTTCGCGCTGACGATTCCCATTCTGGTGGTTGCCGCGCTCTTCGCAAGTTATTTGCCGGCGCGCCGCGCCAGCCGAGTCGATCCAGTGATCGCACTGCGGCAAGAATAAGCGCGGCGCGCTGGCACTTAGAAGTTAGCCCTCGTAGGGATAGATGAAGTCCCATCCCGTCTTGTCGCCGGGATAGAACCAGCTGCGGACCGCCATCGGCGAGTCGCCGGGACGTTCATCAAATTCGATGATGGTCTTATTCGGAGATTCCCAGCGGGAATCCCGCACGGTAATGAGCGTCGCCAGAAGCTGAGTTTCATCTCCGGTCCATATCTGGACGATGCCGCGGTCGGCAGCACTGTCCATGAGTTTGAATACGTAGGTTCCCGCCGGCAGAATCTGCCCCGGAATTTCGACCGAGTCTGCAAAAGTCACGAAGGTTTTCTTATTCCAGGTGCCTGCATTGGTGGGAGCGCTGAGAACAGCGCAGAGCATTACGACGCAAACGGAGAGTAGTACTGCTTTGATGATTCGCATAGAACCATCCTCCTTACTTGAGATCGGCCGGGATGGTTAGGCTGGGGTGAGGCCGGCGAGGGCCGTCGAACAACGGCATAAAATGAGATGCCCGAGCGAAAATGTCCGTTGCTCAAGGCTTGGATGCGCGGCCCTGCCCGAATTAGCCAGGGCCGCGCGGTATTTCACGCGCTGAACGCAGGCTCAGCCAGATGAGACGGTTGTGGGCAATGCATGGTCAGGCTGTCCCGGAGCAGGGAACGCAACCGCGCGCGAGCCCTGTGGAGCCTAGACTTTGAGTTTCCAATCGTCCAATCCATCATCTTCGCGATTTCCGTGTGCTTGTAGCCCTGAATGTCGTGAAGCACGACGACGAGCTTTTGAAACGGACGAAGCTGCGCCAGGGCGCGTTCCAAGTTGACGCGATCGAGCGAACCCGCCAACACGAGATCGGATGCGGCCAGTTCTTCGTGCAACGCGGGACGGTCCGCAGACTGCTCGCTGGATTCTTCGATTGGAGTCTCGAGCCAAGACTTTCTGCGAAGACGCATCAGAACGATGTTGACCGTGATGCGGTGCAACCAAGTGGAGAATGCGGATTCGCCACGAAAGCTGCGGATCTTGCGCAGAACCATCAGGAACGCTTCTTGAGTGAGATCCTCCGCTTCGGCTGTGTTGCCTACCATGCGAAGGCACAGCGCGTAAACTCGAGCGCTATGAAGACGGTAAATTCGCTCAAATGCGGACTCATCTCCCTGTTGGGCTAGGGCGATGGCTTCTTTTTCTGGCATTGCGGCTGGGGCGCGGCCATCTGGCTGGGAATTGTGAATCTTTTCTACAAACTCCTGCTGAACTACATGTGGACTCGTCATCTTTTCCCCCAATATGAGCTGACTACCAGGATTAACGTGTTAAATGATGGAATTGAGTTGAGCCGCCGAAAGCAGCTGGGAAAAGGGCAGCCCCAAGCCCGCTGGGAGAAGGGCGTTATCCACTACAAATGTGACGTAGGAGAAGGCCCGATGGTTTCAGGCCTTCTCCGCGCGAGCGCAGTTACCGCTTAAGCTGTGGCGAAGCGGATTGCAGGGCGCCAATGAGTCCGTGCGCCGACTCGGGGGCATCGCTGCCAGGCTCTCGAACGATTTGATAAGCTGTCAGGGATGGACCGTAGAGTTTGTGGTTGGCGTCGGGATCTGGACGCAACGTGGATCCTTCGAGAGAGACTCCGGCAAAGATGCCGCGCGCACGGGAGTAGCTGAGAATTTCGGCGCGCATGTAAGCGTCAGAGTCCGCCTCGGCCGAGCGGCCCTTCGGGCCAGCGGCGGCGGAGATGTCGCCGCCGAGCTTCACTTTGCTGTGCATGAGGCTGCTGGCTCCGCGGTCGTTCATGATCAAGAATACGAAGTCCGTGGCTTCACCACCGATCTGGAAGCCAACGCTAGCGCCTTCCAGTGCGTACATGGCGGGAGCGCCCCAGGGACCGCTGAAGTCCCGGCCGGTGCGGCAGACCATTGTGCCGCGACCGTAGCTTCCCCCGACGACGAACGCGGCCTTCAGCACGGAAGGCATCACAACGACGCAACGAGCCTTATCCAGAAGACCTTGCGGGATGTCGTCTGGAACGTTGAGGATTTCGTGCATGACCTCGCCGGAATTGTGCAGGCGAGCCTGTTCGTCCTTGGCATTGACAGGGTCTTTCGCGAACAAGAGTGAGCCAAACGCGAGAAGCCCCGCCGCGAAGAGTACACGGCTGTTTGCAAATTTCATTTTGTGCGCCTCCTTGCGCGATGTGCGGTTAATTTGGCCGAACGTGCAGCAATTCGAGCGGGCGGGGTAACTCGTTTTTTTTCTTAGTCCCATGATTCGATGGGCAAGTTTGCGGCCAGAATCGCGTTGAGTTACGTAAGACACATAAGATTCAAGAGAATAGAAGGATTGATGGCCGTCGCAAAAAGAGAATAGAAGGCGCCAAGGCGTGTAAAAACTTCCGTTTTTGCGGAGTTCTTGCGTGCGACAAATGAGACGCCGAAGAATGTTTGCCAGTGCAAGCCGGATGATGGCGAGCGAAGAAGTTGAGACAGAGGCTGCTTGGGTTGTCTGAGTAGGGGTGGCGAGTCGATGGAGCGTGTGCCTTGCGCGGCTTGGGGCCAGCCAATATACTTCGCGGCGATATGCGGTATAGACATGAAAAGTTTACGGGTGAGGAGGCTTTCCGGTGATGCGTTCAACGATAACGAAATGGATTCGCCCAATGCTGATTGCGGCTGCCTGCGCAATGCCGCTAGTGGCAGGAGCTCAGCAAGGTGCTTCGAGCAAGGAGACCGCCACGGCGCGGAGCAAGGACGGGAAAAAACTTTTCGGAACGGCTGAAGCCCTGAGAGAAGAGCGCGTGAGTTCTCCGCGAATCTCGCCGGATGGATCTCGCGTGGCTTACCTGGTGGCCGTAACCGACACGGAGAAAGAGCAGGCTTGGAAATACGTGACGCATCTGTGGGTTGTGCCCGCAACAGGGCCGGCAACAGCCGCGCGACAGTTCACGAGAGGCGATAAGAGCGTTTCGAACGTGGAATGGTCTCCCGACGGAAAGCTGCTCGCATTCACGATGGAAGCAGGGGAAGAAAAGGAGGCGAGGCCGCAAGTCTGGTTTATGTACGCGGACGGAGGTGAGCCGTGGCAAGTGACAAAGCATAAGTCCGGCGTGCGGGAGTTTCAGTTCTCACCGGACGGAAAGGCGCTGCTGCTGGCGGCGACCGCAGCGACGAGCGAAGAGGACGAGAAGCGGCAGAAACAAAAGGACGACGCTGTGGTGGTCGACCACGATCTGAAAATGGCGCAGTTGTGGACGTGGAACATCGCAACAGGCGAGGAAAAGCAGATTAGCAAAGGCGATTTTACTGTGAGTGACGCCCGCTGGTCGCCGGACGGAACGCGCGTAACGTTTACATCGAATCCGACTGCGCGCCTGGATGACATCGCGCTGCAAACCGCGTGGGTGATGGATGTGGCGAGCGGAACGCAGAGAAAGCTGGCGGAGACAGCGGATCCCACCCACACGGCACGCTGGTCACCGGATGGGAATTGGATAGCGTTCCTCGGCAGCTCCGGGTTTTTCGTTCACAAAGAAGACCTTTTTGTCGTGAGCGCGAACGGGGGAGCGCCAAAAAAGCTGAGCGGGACGTTTGATTTGAATGCCGGCGAACCGATTTGGTCGCCGGATGGGAAGACCATATTTTTCAGCAGCGACGATCACGAAGCCATGCGGATCTTTGCGACGGATGTTGCTCAAGGCTCGATTCGGCCGCTCACGGGCACGTCAGGTATGGCCATTCTTACTGGTCTCAGCACGAACGGACAAACAGCGGTTGGAACGACGGGAGATGCCACGCATCCGGACGAAGTGTTCCACAGCGACTTGAGTTTTGGGGCGCTGGAACGAATCACAAACCAGAATCCTTGGCTCTCGGAGTACGCATTGGGCGAGAGCGAAGTGGTGAAATGGAAGAGTAGCAAGGATGGGTTGGAGATCGACGGGATCGTAACCAAACCGGTGGATTTCGATGGGACGCGGAAGGTTGCGTTCCTTTTGAATCCGCACGGCGGCCCAACGGGTGCATCTTTGCTGTCGTTCAATCTGACGGTACAGATCATGGCGGCGAACGGCTACATGGTTTTGCAGCCTAATTTTCGGGGGTCGTCTGGGCGAGGAGAGAAATTCGAGTCGGCGAATCAGAATGATTGGGGAGACGGCGACTATAAGGATGACATGAGCGGGGTGCAGGCAATAGTGGATAAGGGCTGGGCCGATCCCGATCGGCTTGGCGCGTTCGGTTGGTCGTATGGCGGATTCATGACGATGTGGATCGATACGCAGTCGGATCGGTTCAAGGCGATTTCACCCGGTGCAGGACTGCCGGATCTGTATTCGATGTACTCGCAAACCGACATTCATCGCTACCTGACCGTGTTCCTGGGGATGAAGTCCCCTTGGGACAATTTCCAAGAATATTGGGACCATTCGCCGATGAAGTATGTCGGCAACGTGAAGACGCCGACAATGATTCTGCATGGACAGGCGGATACGCGAGTACCAATTCCGCAAGCGGAGGAGTTCTATCGAGCACTTTACGAGAAGCACGTGCCGGTGGAATACGTGACCTATCCGCGGGAGAATCACGGATTTGTGGAGCCGCGACATATACAGGATCGATGGCAACGTTACCTGGTATTCTTTGGAAAATACTTGAAGAATGAGCCGGTTACTGAACCGAAGGAAGTGCTGGATCGTTTTAGCAAGGACTTGCCGCAATAGAAGCGGCGCTGACAAGCGAGTGCTAGAGGGGGACGATCTGGAATCTCCGGGAAAAGCTGCTCAGGAAAGACAAACGCCAGGGGCTCGTTGAGAGCACCCTGGCGTTTTTATCGGTCACTTACCGCGAAACAAGAAACACCGAGTGGTGCCACTCGCTGGTTAGCATTTGCTAAACGAAAGCGAGTACCACGGCTCGGAAATTGTCAGAAGCGGAGGCGAATGCCAAGCTCAATGGAGCGGGGCGAGTTAAACTGAGTGTTCTCAACGCCAAAGGATGCCGGCGAGGACAAACTTAGGACCGGGTCCCCCAGCTGGTCATGGTTGAAGACGTTTGTAAAGATGGATTGAATTTCGGCGCTAAAGCGCTCGTTGATGTGGATGTTCTTTTTCACCTGGAAGTCGACGTTCCAGAAGGGCATGCCGCGGAGAACGCCTGCACCGCCTGCGCCGCTATCGAGGCCAAGAATCGGGTCATGAATGCAACCGTATACCGCCGAGGGGTTCGCGAACAGGTTGACGTTGCCGGCCGTGCCGATTCCGTTGGAGCCAGTCACACCATTATGGCGCGAGCTGCCGAAGTTGTTGGCGCACGTGAGGACGCCGTTTTCATCGGCGAAGAAGTTGTTGCCATCACCTTCACCGAATGCTTGGCTGTCACCGTTGGTGGTGTTGAGTTCGAGAGGCAAGCCGCTGCCCGCCGTGAAGATCGGCGCGAACGACCAGCCACCTAGGAGACGGCCAGCTATGCCATGCTGCCCCTTGAAAAATGGGGGCTCATAAACGGTAAACAGGTTGTAGACGAACTTGCGGTCAAAGGGTTGCACTCCATAGCCAGCGCCGATGTCATAGGGATTCACTGTGGTGAACTCGCTACTAGCCTGGACCACGGACACAGTGCCAAGAGCCTTGCTGTAGGTAAAGTTCGATTGCAAGGTCAGGCCATGCCAGTCGGCCATTTTGAGGGTTACGAAGCCGGCATTGTAATTGCCCCAGCCGAGGCTAGTGTTGATGGCAACGCCGGATGAGGTCTGCCCACCGCATCCAATACCCGCTCCCACTCCGCCGGGGCAGTTGATGGGCGTGTTCATCATGGAACGCGGGAAGTTGAAATCACCGTTGTCCAAGTCGCTCCACAAGGTCCAAACATTCTGGGTTGTGAAGTTGGCAGCTTCGCCGAGAGCGGCAGCCGCAGTGCAGCTTGAGAACGCGACACCGGCGTAAGAACCGTTGCAATAACCGGTCCCCGCAAGTGCCGTTTCAAAGAAGGGCTGCGCCGGCAGCGCGTTGAAGTACGCGGTGTAGGCTGGGTTCGGCGAAAGCGTCGGGTTATTGCTGCCGCAGTTTGCCGAGCAGATCTTCGCCGCTGGAATGTTTGCGCCACAAGCAAGCACCGACGTGGCGCATCCGATCGAAGTTTCGACGGCTGCGTAGGCTTTTGCAAACGTCTGGCCGCCAAGAGTCATCATGTACGGAACCGCGTTGATGTTGAGCGGCTGATATTCATTCCGGATGAGGCGTCCGATGTAGCCGAATTCAACCATGGTCCTGTTGTTGATCTGCCGCTGAACGGTCAGGTCGAATTGATCGGATTCATCTGGTTTGAAGTTGGGATCCAAGGCTTCGCCCGCACCCGCGGCAATCGCGTTGTAGCCGGGGAAGTCCGGTTGAGGCAGAGTCGCGCTGGGCGTTGGGAGTGGAGCCGTTAAGCCATCTGTGCCGATGCGGAAGGCATTGAGCGGAGTTGAAGTGTTGGTCCCTCCGCAACCGCCCGTCCCGGCAGTTGGGCTCTGAGGGTCGATACACTGAACTGGTTGCATAAGGCCCGTGCCGAGCAGCGGTACAAGCACTAGGTCGACACCGTTCAGGCGGCCGAAAATTCGGCTATATCCGCCGCGGACTACGGTCTTGTTTGAGCCAATCACTCGGCCGAGAAACCCATCGGTGAAGTTCGGGCTCCACGCGACCGCGATGCGCGGGCTAAACGCGCCGTAGAATGGGTTGTAGGGATACTTCTGGCCGTTTCCAGTATTGCCGACGAGAGCAAAACCGAGCTCGGGGTTATACACCTGCCCCTGCAAAGCGGCAGCTTCCCGCTGATTGAGATAAGCCGCGGCACTCACCTGTTGGTCAGCTTGGTCCACGAGTTCGACCTGCCGTCCCTCCGCCTCTACCGGAGGCATCTCGAGGGTCCAGCCCAAACCGTAAGTAAGGGTGATCGTGGGTTTCATTCTCCAGGAATCGCTGAAGTACACGTTGTAGAAGGGAATCGTGCTTTGGTCCTGAGCAGGAGTCAGTGGGGGATTGAGAGTGAGATCACTTCCGCTGCGGGTATAAACGGTCTGCGCGAGGGAAACAATGCCGAGTGCGGCGGCGTAGTCGCGACCGAAATTCGTGGCATCCGTTGTCGAGACGCCTGAGGGAATGAAGCTGCCCATGTTTATTCCCGAGTCAGTAGCCTCGCCGAGTTCATAAACCGGCTGGAAGTTGATGCCGCCGCCGTTATCGCTGCGCTCGTGGAAGTCCCAGTTGCGCTCGTAGGTGCCGCCAAACTGGAACAGGTGATTTCCGTGCAGCACGCTTACATCATCGCGAACCATGTTGTCTTGGCCGTCCCAGAAACGCGTACGCGTGTTCTGTGTGTCCACGTTGTACGGGCTGAGGGATTGCGCTTGAGATTGGCCAAACGGATCAAGTGCGCCACCCAAGCCGGAAATCTGAGGATTGTCGCCGGCCGAACCCCACTGCCAGAAGTTGCGGAGGTAGCTGTAGTGAAAGTCGTTGGTCGTGTTCGAGCTGATGTTCGTGGTCAAGCTAGCCACGTAGAACCAGGGCACCTGTGGGCGGGCAGAGAGAGAAACGGCTGATCCGCCGGCGATGTCAGACTGGCTGTCGGTAGCCAGGTTCAGGTGGTAATAGCGATAGCTGGTCGAGAAATGCCACTTGGAACCAAAATCGTGGTCCAATCGGACGACGCCAAAGTTGCTGTTCTCCGGCAGCGATTCGTTCGCAGTGAAGGTGCCTACGTTGCCCAGGCCGGAGGAGTTAATGTCGCAGAGGGTGAGCCCGCCGCTGCAGCCAGTTAGGTTATTCGGCAGAGGCATCGTACTCCACATCTGCGCAACTTGGGAGTTAATACCAATGCCACGAGGATCAAGATTCGAACCGGCATACGTCGTGCCATTAAAGGTCACTGGGGTTGGGTTTAGGTTGTAATACTGGCCGCCGAAGTAGAGCAAACCCAAACGCATGGAGGCACTCGGGACGTCCCTAGTAATGGATTGCGAGTTCGGAAATTGGTAGCCTTCGTAGTTGGCAAATATGTACGTCTTGCCGCCAAGAATTTCTTTGGGAATAATCGGGCCGCCGACTGCGCCACCAAACCGGCTATAGTGAAAGCTGGGCACTGGAATGCCGGCGGCATTGTTGTCAAACGTGTTGCCCGACCAGTTGTTGTCCAGATAATATTCGTAGGCCGTGCCGTGCCAAGCGTTCGTGCCGCGCTTTGTCACCATCGAGACCTGAGATCCAGCGGAACTATTGAAGTCCGCGGTCTGGTTCGTGGTGCTCACCTTGAACTCTTCGATGCTGTCGATCGGGGTCGGCATGACGCCTGTCGGACCGCCGCCGTTGTTGCCCGTGACTTCGTTCTTGAGCAAACCGCCCGTGACGTCACCTGCGAAACTCTGTGTGTAGATGTTCATGCTACCGTCCATGTCGTTGGTGTTCTGCCCACCATCGAGTTGGAAGGAGTTCTGATCCATGGCCACACCGGCGACGCTGCCGTCAGGCGCGACGCCAGGCTGAAGAGTGAAGAACGTGGAGGCATCGCGGCTGATACTGGGGAGCGAACTCAGCGCGGTGCCGGAGACCGTGTTGCCAACTGTGGCATTCAGCGTTTGAAGGTCTGCATTGTTTGCGGTGACTTCGACGCTCTCCTGGACGGAGCCGACTTCCAGCGTCACGTTCAAGGTTACGGCCGTATTGACGTTCACGACTTGACTGCTGAGCTTGGAAACGCGGAATCCCGGTTTGTTGATGGACAAATCGTAAGTGCCTGCGGGGATGTCGACAAATAGGTATCTTCCGTTCTCATTTGTCGAGACCGTGCGGGGAATATTTGTAGACTTGTCGGTCAAAGTGACCGTGGCCGCCGCAACCGCGGCACCTGACGGGTCTGTGACCGTGCCGGCCACTGTGCCGGTCGACGAGCTTTGTGCAAAGAGGCCCGAAGGTACAAAAGCAAACAAGCACAGCAAAACGCCGATCACTAGAAGCGATCGTTTACGTAACATTTAGCATCCTCCAATTGGGTGCACCACAAACGAGGAAATATAAAGACCCCATTTTTTCCCGAGGCGCGGCTCGCGACCGCGAAGAAACAAGCCAACAGGGTGCAAGCGTCATACCAATCAGAACTTTTCCGTACCTATTTTGTTTTCAATGACTTCGGCAAGGCCGGGTCTACTCAGATATGAATTCACGGAGACCAGCTAAATCGGTTTAACCGCAGTATTCTGTGATTCGCACCAACTATCTCGCAGTTTGTTGCTGCATCGCGTCGAAACGTCCCAGTAAAACAGTTTCAGTGTTAAATTCTAGATTGTGGAGATGAATGACAGGAAATCAGACATCAAAAAATAGCGCGACAAACAATAAAACCCAGCGCATCTTAGTGGAGCTAAATTAATTCTAAAGTCGGCGCAGGCTCTCTTACCAGGTTGTGAACTATACGAAATTATATACAATCAGCCAAATTGAGATAAAACTGGCAGCATCCCGTGCGTAACTGAATGTTGCAGTCAGGGGTCGCAGGAGAGAATAGGGCGGTCCGCGAAAACTTCTGTGAACGATTCTCCTCCGCACTATTCGTCTATGAACGAATCGGTACCAATCCAGGATTGCGCGAGCGACTTTAGATTCAGTTTGTACGTGCGGGAAACGACGTACTCCTTGCCGCCTGTAACGCGCAACATGTACTCGCCAGTGCTTCCCGGGTGAATTTCCTCTACATGGGATGAGTTCACCAAGACCGACCGATGGATTCGGATAAAACCGTATGCTTTGAGCTTTTCCGCCATCGTCGAAATGGACTCTCGCAGCAAATACGAGTCGCTTTGAAGCTGCAGCAACACATAATTTCCTTCAGCTTCGACAGCGAGAATCTCGGCAGGATTGATGAGCAGGATTTTGCCCTTCGTCTTGATGGCGATCTTGATCGGCCTCACCGTTGGTGTCTCCAATCGTGGGCGAAACTCCGTCACATTCATCTCTCGTTGTGTTCCGGGAGAAGAAACGGCCGTATGCAAAAGGGCGTCTCCAGGATCTTGTTGTAGATCTTCCAAGTCGGGTTCAGCTAGTTCGGATCTAGACATGTTGCTCATAGGGGCCCCGTTCGGGGGAGCGCACTTACGTTCCGGCGCAGAACACGGCACTTCAACAACTGACTGTGTTTCATGCCAGAACAAAATCATGCCTCCCCAAAATGAAAACGTCGCTCACAATCGGACGAGCGTGAACAAAAACGGATGAAACCTTCGAGCGGCCGCACCTGAATACCTGCCGGTCCCCCAAGAATTGCATCGCTCGTAGCGCTCCATAGCCGTTCGGTGCATCGCCGATGCTCTCTATTGCTTAGCAAGTGTTTCTAATCTCTTGCGGCGATACACCCAGAACGCGACGCACATGCATCGCAAGGTGGCTCTGGTGGCAGAAGCCGTTGGCCAAGGCAATCTCACCGATTGGCATCTCACCTGAGCGCAATTGCATTGCTGCGCGCTCCACACGCCGGCGGATCACATATTGATGCGGAGGCATGCCTGTAGATTTTCGAAAGAGCACCTTAAAATGGGAAGCACTCACGCCGGCTATTGCGGCGATCTCATTCAACCCCAACTCGCGCTCCAGATTGTCTTCGATGTAGCCCAAAATCGACTTCAATTTGCTGCCCGGCATTGCGGTTTTCTGGGAGCGAGAAGTCCGCGCCAGAGAGCTGTGATTCCGAACAACCCTCGCCGCAAGAGCCATGGCCAGCGAATCCAAGTAAAGCCGCCCGCTGGGGTAACCGCCTTCCATTTCCGCTTTCAGAGCCCATCCAATGTGTTCGATCTGCCCATCCCGCGCTTGAAAACGATTCTTCACCCTCAGCTTATTCGCATCGCCCCCCGATTCTTCAACAACCTGCTGAAGCAAGCGATACCTCAGGCCTATGATCAAGGCCGTATCCTTGCTTTTAAGTTCCCAGACGCCGCCTAGATTCGGCGGAATAATCTCCATGTCGCCGTGAATTGTGGTTCCCTGATGGCGCTCGCCGCCGCGTCGGCAGTCAACAGCAACGGAAGGACCGACATGAATCGAGATCACCACTTGCGGCGATCCTTGGAACTCAACTAAGCCTGCTTCATCCGAAATAAGGCTAAGGCGGACAGTGGGAGTTACGCCGACGATTTCGCTTGGAAGTGGTCCTGTAGTACGGTCCCGCAGGTGGCTTCTGCCAAAGGCACCCATGTACTTGATCCCCTTTACTGCACCAACACAGAGCGGCAACGACCTTGCCCAGCCCTTCGTCCCAAGTTCTATGTAATCCGGCCCCGATATTATGAGGCTGGCACACTCACGCGCGTTGCCCGTAGCATTAAAGCTTTAGACGTACTGAAAGCGCAAAGGTTACGCGAAAACTGCACATTCCCGGCGCAAATCGAGATTAGGTGTGAAGAAAGGCCATTAGTTCCGAGTTGAATCGATTACTTTCTTCAAGGTTCGAGAGATGGGCGGCGTTGAGCTCCACGTACCGCGCACCTGGAATGCGGCTGGCAAGATATTGGCCCTCCGCAGGCGTCGTTGCCGCGTCATTCGTTCCCGCAATCACCAATGTCGGAACACGAATCCCGGCAACAGTATCTTGTGCATCGAATTCTCGGAGCGCCTCGCAATTTGCGGCGTAGCCATTGGGGTCGGTATTTTCGACGACGCGTTGGGCGGTCTCCGCGACAGCCGGAAACTTGGCGAGGTACGCCGGCGAGAACCATCGCCCAACTACAGCAGCCGAGATCGCTTTCATGCCGCTCTTGCGGACGGTTTCAATGCGCGGATTCCAGAATTCTGGCGTCCCGATTTTCGCGGAGGTGTTGCAGAGAACAAGTTTCTGCAGCCGATCAGGCGCATTCAATCCCAGCCACATTCCGGTCTGACCGCCCATCGACAGGCCGCAGAAATAAACCCGCCTTAAGTTCAGAGCATCAAGCAGCCCCAAAACGTCGCGTGCCAACAGCTCGATCGTGTATGGGCCCGGTGTAACGGACGACTGACCATGTCCGCGGGTGTCATAGCGCAAAACGCGAAAGTCCTTTTGAAGTGCCGCCAACTGAGGATCCCACATCGATAAATTCTCGCCGAGCGAGTTCGAGAAAACGAGCGCGGGGGCGCTCGCTGCCCCAACAAGTTCATAGTGGATGCGAACGTCTTTGAGTTGCGCAAAGGACATGCTTTTCACTTCTTCCTGGACTTTTTGGGGTCGCGCGGCATGGAGCGTGATCCCATCACACGGTCGATCAGCTGATCTGCCACACCCAGGTAGTTGCCTGGAGAAAATAAACGGTCCAGTTCCGCGTTGGAAAGCGTCGACTTGACGATGGGATCTTGCGCGAGGACCGCGCGCAATTCGCGGCGGGTGGATTGAGCGCGCTTGCAGGCAAGACGAACCAGTTCATGCGCGTCCGAACGCGGCATTTTCTCTGCGAGCGCCATGGTAACCGCCTCCGCGAAAATCATTCCGCGCGTCAGGTCGAGATTCTGGCGCATGCGCTCTGCATCGATTTCCAATTCGGCGATTGTGCCGGTCAGGTGATGCAGCGCGCCCGCAGTCAGCCGAACGATTTCCGGCAATGTCTCCCACTCGGCGTGCCAGCCTCCAAGGCCCCTCTCTTCTTCTTGAACCATTGCGGCCAGCATGGTTCCAACAAGTGCCGGTACGCGCAAGGCCGCGGAGAGAACAACTGCCGAGACGACCGGGTTGCGTTTGTGAGGCATGGTCGAAGAGCCACCGCGTCCTTCTCCCTGCGGTTCAAAGAGTTCACCGACTTCCGTCTGCATGTGCAATGAAATATCGCGCGCGATCTTGCCGAACGTCCCGGTGTACAGTCCGAGCGTAGTCGCAATCTCTCCAACGCGGTCGCGATGGCTATGCCAGGGAAGCTCGGGCAAGGGAAGTTGCAACTCCTTCGCAAGCGCGGCGGCAACGTCCAGGCCTCGCGCGCCAAGGGCGGCCATTGTGCCGACAGCGCCGCCAAATTGGAGCACCAGGCAGCGTTCCTGTGTTTCCGCCAATCGCGCTCGGTGGCGATCGATCGCATCCAGCCAGCCCGCAAATTGAAGCCCCAGCGTTGTGGGCAACGCCTGTTGCATCCAGGTGCGAGCAACGACGAGCGTCCCCCGATTCTTGTGGACCAACTCGCCGAGAATCGTAGCCAGGAGATCCATCTCCGCGGAAATAACAGCGAGCGCCTGTCGCAACTGAAGAGTGCGTCCCGTGTCGATGGCGTCTTGGCTTGTGGCTCCCCAGTGGACATACCGTGCCGCTTCTTTATCTTTCTGCGCCACGAGCACCGTCAGTTGTTTGACCAAAGGAATCGCGAGATTACCGCCGTTCGCAGCGGCGCGAGCAAGAACGGTCATGTCGTAGAGTTCAGCGTGGCATTTCGCTTCAATCGAGGGAGCAGCCGATGAGGGAATAAATCCGGCACGCGATTCCGCTCGCGCAAGCGCCGCTTCGAAATCGAGCATCGCCTGCAATGTCGCTCGATTTGAGAAAATCTTTTCGACAGCTTGCGAGCGGAACAATGGGTCGAGCAGGTTCATGCGCTGAGTCTAATCACTCCCGGCGGCGAAAGAAAAGGTTTTCCGCGGCGGCTGGTGCGGCGAATACAACGATTGCGCACGGATTTCAAAAACACGCGCGCCTTGGCAGATCGCAGTCGTTAAACGCGTTCGAGAATTATCGCGATGCCTTGGCCCACCCCAATACACATCGTGCAGAGCGCATATTTCCCGCCGCTGCGAAGCAACTGGTATAGAGCAGTAGTGATCAGGCGCGCGCCGCTTGCACCAAGGGGATGGCCAAGCGCGATGGCTCCGCCGTTGGGATTTACGTGGGAAGCATCATCAGCAAGGCCAAGTTCGCGAAGCACCGCCAAAGCTTGCGAAGCAAAGGCTTCGTTCAGCTCGATAACGTCCATTTGGCTAATCGCCAGATTCGTTTTGGCAAGAACCTTGCGAGACGCCGGAGCCGGACCCATGCCCATAATGCGTGGCGCCACGCCAACTGCCGCTGCGGCTACGATGCGCGCTTTCGGAGTCAATCCATGCCGCTTGGCCGATGCTTCGGAAGCTAGAAGAAGAGCGCACGCGCCGTCGTTCACGCCGGAGGCATTTCCCGCCGTGACCGTTCCTCCCGGCTTAACAATGCCCGGCAATTTTGCCAGCGCAGCCAGCGATGTGTCCGGGCGAGGGTGCTCGTCTTCGCTGATGAGAATCGGGTCGGCTTTTTTCTGTGGAATCGGCACTGCCACAATCTCCTGGGCGAGATTGCCGTTTCGCATTGCGACCGCCGCTCTTTGCTGGCTTCTGAGTGCAAACGCGTCTTGGTCCTCGCGCGAAATGTGAAACTCTTCCGCGACAATCTCCCCGGTCTCTGGCATGGACTCGACGCCGTATTTTGCCTTCATGACCGGGTTGATGAAGCGCCAACCAATCGTGGTGTCTTCGATTTTTGCAGTACGAGAAAAGGCCGCGTCCGCTTTGCCCAGCACGAAGGGAGAACGAGACATGCTCTCCACGCCGCCGGCGATAATCAGATCACCCTCGCCAGACTTAATCGCGCGAGCGGCCGTCGCGACGGCATCCATGCTTGAGCCGCAGAGCCGATTTACAGTGACGCCGGGCACCTCCTTGGGAAGCCCAGCCAGGAGAAGCGCCATACGCCCGACGTTGCGATTGTCTTCTCCCGCTTGATTCGCGCAACCATACACAACGTCGTCCAACGCACTCCAATCCACCTTCGGATTGCGCTCCATGAGGGCCTTCATCGGAATTGCAGCCAGGTCATCCGTACGAACCGAAGAGAGCCCTCCGGCATAGCGCCCGATGGGCGTGCGAATAGCGTCACAAATGTACGCAGCTTCCATGGATGTCCTTCGAAGTTCCTAAAACGCTCTATCGTAGCAGGAAGCATGCGGCCGGCAAAAATCTAGATGAATGAGCATGCGGACGAGCTGGACGCATCGCCGCGCACGAAGTCTTTGTAAGATTTAATCAAGAAAATCGCCTGGCAACTAAAGTTGTTTCCTTGCGTGCCGATGATGGCTGAGACAAATCCGCCGGAGATCCTCCCGCACGAGGTCCGGCGAAATCAGCAAGGTCCGGCATCTCGTCGGGCAATATCTGCGCATGCATTTGTGCGCCCTCGTGGAACAGTGTTCCAGCGCGGTGCAGTGTGCCCGCACGTACCTCCATCTAAACTCTGTCTTTTCAATCGCCCCCGTTTCCACGCTTTGGCCATTCGATAGCATTCACTGCTCTCGCTTGCAGCCCGGAAAAATTTTCCGGGCAAGGCCTGCGGGTACACGCAGCACGACCGCGGAACGAACCAATTAGTCCCAGCCCAGGGGGCACACAATGGCAGCTGCTGCCGCACCATCGATTCTTCGTTCCTCCAATCGCATTCTCATTGCTAGCGCCGATTCTTCGTTCAGAAAACGCCTAATCGAGAGCCCTCCTTATCTGCAAGCAATCAGCGAAGAGGCTGTCGGCGGCGCACACGCCCTTGCAAAACTGGCGCACATTTCCTGCGACAGCGTGCTTCTCGATCGCAATCTGCCGGATTTGGATTCGGCGGAAGTCGCTGACCTCATTCGCCAACGCTACCCGCGAATCGAAGTTGAGTTTGTTGATTCTCGAGCGGATTGTCCCGTTTCGCGGAAGCTTGGCGGGGATCCGGAGGAATGGGAAACCGCCACTGCGTCGATGGACTCGATTTCTTGCGAAGTCGCACCCGCGGAGTTATCAACACGATTGTTCTCAGACGCTTCGCCGGAACCGTTGCCGGGAATGATAGGCACGAGCCCTGCCATGCAGCGTGCCTATCGCATGGCGCACATGGTCGCGACGCGCGACACGACGGTTTTGATCACCGGAGAAACAGGAACAGGCAAAGAACTGTTCGCGCAAGCGATTCACAAGTTGAGTCCGCGCGCGAATCATCCCTTTGTCGTCGTCAATTGCGCGGCCATACCGGAAGCGCTTTTCGAATCGGAGCTGTTCGGATACTCGCGCGGTGCCTTCACCGGTGCGGTGCAATCTCGGCTTGGCCGCGTCCACGTAGCTCAAGGGGGCACGCTGTTCCTGGACGAGATCGGCGAGTTGCCCATGAGCATGCAGGCAAAGCTTCTCCGATTTCTACAAAACGGCGAAGTGCAGCGCCTGGGCAGCTCGGAGGTGTATCGCGTGGACGTTCGCGTAGTATGCGCTACGAATCTGCGCTTGCTTGATCACGTGCAAGCGAAACACTTCCGGCAGGATCTCTACTACCGGTTGGCGATTTTCCCGCTCGTGATTCCGCCCTTGCGCGAGCGCTCGGAGGACATCGGGATACTCTGCGATCACTTTCTGGAGCGCCTTTCGGCCGAAAATGCAATCCCGCGAAAATTCATGACCGCTCCGGCTCTGTCGTTGCTGCAACACTCTCGTTGGGAAGGAAATGTAAGAGAGCTGCAACACGCCATCGAACGGGCGTTCATCCTTGCCGGAAACGAGAACGCATTGGGCGTTCAACACTTTCAGCCATTCAACGAAGCAACCAACTAAGAGAAATCTAAGCCGGGGGCAGGATCCCTGGCAGAAAGCGTGCAGCGACATCGACGATGCCAACATTTCCTAGAACCCGGCAAAGAACGAACAGCGCAGCAGCGGAACTCAAAGGGCGTGCGGCGGCGCAGGAGAGTCTCACTCGCGCGTTCATGACCTTCACGCAGGCTGCCGGCTCGCTCGAAAAATCCTACACGCAATTACAGGCGGAGGTCGCGCGGCTTCATCGCGAACTGCAGTGCGCCAATTCCGAACTGGAAAGAAGCCTTGAAGAAAACGCCCGCGTGCGAGCCTATCTCTCCCGCGTGCTTGAAGACTTGCCTTGCGGCATCCTGGTAGTGTCCACCGATGGCGCCCTTCAAATCATCAACCCCGAAGCAAGGCGTTTGCTTCAAGCGCCGCAAGATTTTTCTTTGGGCCGCGAATCCGTCCTGCCCGCGTCGTTTGCGAAGCTCATAGCGGAAATTCCAGCCAATAGTTTTTTTTCGGAGCAAGAATGCACAGTTCCCGAAATTGGCGGCAATCGTACTATCGGCATTCTGCGCGCGAACGTTAGCGAAAAAACGAACGAGATTGGCGATACGATATGGATCGTCCGCGACCTAACGGAACAGAAACGGCTAGCCGGCGAACGCGAAGCGGCTCGGCGTTCTCACGCATTGGCGGAAGTGGCCACGGTCCTGGCGCACGAAATCCGCAACCCGCTTGGCAGCATGGAACTCTTCACCGGCCTGCTTGCCGACGCAACCGCGCAAATGCCGGAAACGCGGCAATGGGTGACGCATCTGCAGGCCGGCCTGCGCGCATTGTCCGCCACCGTCAACAATGTGTTGCAGTTCCACAGCCAGCCTTCGACGCAAATGTTGCCGACGGAACTGGACCGCCTGGTCGGCGAAACGATGGATTTTCTGTTGCCGCTCGCCCGACAGCGCGGTCAGCAAATTCAAATCGACAACAAGATTGGCAAAATCGCCACGAACGCCGACGCCAGCCGCCTCAAACAAGTGTTCTTCAATCTCTCCCTGAACGCTTTTCGTGCCATGCACCCCGGCGGAAAGCTTGGCGTGAATCTTCATTGGGCTCCTCAGTTTCCCGGCGAGCTTGTTCAAATCGATTTCTCCGACGAAGGACGCGGCGTGCCGCCGGAGCTTCTTGACCGCATCTACGACCCTGGATTCACTACGACGCCGGGAAGCCCGGGCTTGGGTCTTTCCGTTTGCAAAAAAGTGATTGAGCAGCACGGCGGCGAAATCAGAGTGCAAAGCGGGCAGGAGCACGGCACCACTTTTTCTCTCTTCCTGCCCGTCTTAGGAGCCCACGCATGAACAATGTCCTGATCGTTGACGATGAAGCGGCCATGCGCGCGGCTCTAGAGGCCAATTTCCGACGTCGCGGTTGGATTGTGCAAACGGCTAGCGGCGTGGGCGACGCCCTGACCAAGTTCCATAGCGCTCCGAGCACACTTGTCGTCACGGACATGCGCATGCCGGATGGTGACGGCCTGCAGGTCATGCAAGGCGTTCGTACCTTCGTTCCCGATACACCCGTGATTCTATTAACCGCCTATGGCAGCGTCCCCGGCGCAGTGCAAGCCATCAAGGACGGCGCTTGCGATTACCTGCAAAAGCCCGTTTCTTTCGAACAGTTGGAAGCGACAGCGCAGCGCGTACTTGCACCCCGCAACCATAATCAGGATCTCGATTCCTTGTTTGAAGGAGTGGGTCAATCGCCTGCGTTCCGAAGCGTGATTGCGCGGGCACAGCGAGTGGCCCAGACGGGCGCCGACGTATTAATCGAAGCAGAGAGCGGAACCGGCAAAGAACTCCTCGCTCGGCTGATCCATCGCGCGAGCTCCCGCGCCGCCGGCCCATTTGTTGCCGTGAACTGCTCGGCATTTCCAGAAAATCTTCTCGAAAGCGAACTCTTCGGTCATGTGCGCGGCGCTTTCACGGGTGCAAGCACGTCGAAGCCTGGCAAATTCGAGCTGGCGGACGGCGGAACTCTGTTGCTCGATGAAATTAGCGAAATGCCGCTCAGCCTGCAGCCGAAGCTTCTCCGCGTTTTGCAAGAGCGCGAAGTCGATCGCCTCGGCGACACGCGCCCGCTCCCTGTGAACGTGCGTGTAATCGCAACGACGAATCGCTCCCTGCGCACCCAAGTCGACGCGGGCCAATTCCGGGCCGACCTTTTCTACCGTTTGCACGTGGTTCCCCTGGCGATTCCGCCGTTGCGCGAACGCCGCGAAGACATCGTGCCCCTCGCCAACCATTTCCTTCGCAAGCATGCCGATGGCGATCGGCCAAACTCCTATCTCATCTCGTCCGAGTTCGTGGCGCAGCTTGAAAGTCACACGTGGCCCGGTAACGTGCGCGAACTCGAGAATGTCATTCGCCGCAGCCTGGCGTTGGCCAGCGGCATGACCCTTGGCCCGCAGGACATCGACGCAAGCAGCGTTTTCCCGTCCGCGGAAAAAAATGCGGGGCTGAAGCCGGGTGTGACCTTGCACGAAATGGAGCGCCAACTCCTTGCGGCAACCCTCGACGCCACCGGGGGCAATCGGACGCGCGCCGCCGAACTGATGGGCGTGAGCCTGCGCACTGTGCGCAACAAAATTCGTGAGTTCGGCATGCCCGCTCGGAGGCCCGCGTGAGCTGGCTGAATAACGCGCCGCTCCTGCTTCTCGAGCGCTACATGGACGTCACTAGTATGCGTCAAACACTCATCACCACGAACATCGCCAACATCGATACTCCCGGCTATCACACGCGCGACGTCGATTTTCGCGGCGAGCTGCAGCGCGTGATGAACGGCGACGACACGAGCATGGCCAGCCCGTTCGTTATGCCTGTGCGCGGACTAATCGCGCGTCCCGACGGCAACAACGTCAGCGTTGACCGCGAATCCATGCTTCTCGCCGAGGTACAACTCCAGTTCAAAGCAGCGACCGCCGTTCTGCGCTCGGAATTTTCCGAGATCAGCACGGCGATCAGAGAAGGACAGTAACCATGAATCTCTTTCGAGTCCTCGAAATCAGCGGGTCCGCGCTCCTGGCAGAGCGCCTGCGCGCCGAAATCGTCTCCGCCAATCTTGCCAACGCGGAAACCACGCGCACCGATTCGGGCGGCCCATACCAGCGCATGCACGTCGTTTTTGGCGCGCGTCCCGCGATGCAGCCAAGCTTCGGCATGGCATTGGCTTCGTTCGCGGATATGCACGCGGAAGACGTCCGCGTCGTAGGCGTCGTCGCCGACCAAACTCCACCAATCCGCCGCTACGAGCCTGGCCATCCCGACGCCGACGCGCAAGGCTACGTTTCCTACCCCGCGATAAATCCAGCCGAAGAAATGGTCAACCTGATGGGCGCAGCGCGTGCGTACGAAATGAACGCCTCCGCAGTCACCAGCACGAAGAACATGATTCAGTCGGCTATCACGATCTTGAGCTAAACGTCCTCGAAGGAGAAATTCGATGAGCAGCACCATACAGGGATTGCCGCAAGGCGCGCTTGATTCTTCCGCGGGCACCGGCCTGGGTCGCCAGCCTGGAGCCACCGGCGAATCCGATTTCATGAGCACGCTGAACGACGCTATGAGCCAGGTCGGCCAGCTCCAATCCGAAGCCGACGGAAAAGTCGCGCAGCTTCTCAGCGGCAATGGGCAAGACGTTCATTCTGCGATGATCGCCGTCGAAAAAGCGAGTCTCTCCTTTGCCATGATGGTGCAAGTGCGCAACAAGATCGTGCAGGCTTATCAGCAGGTATCGAGCATGCAGTTTTAGAACGATTGAGGGCCTCCAGAGCGGCACACTCTTCCAACCGTCATGGACAAAATCCAGCAACAAATTATCGCGTTCCTCAAAGGGCTCAGCGTAGGGCAGCGCATCACGCTCGTCGCCAGCGTCCTGCTCGTCTCCGGAATTCTCTGGTTGTTCGTCTACCTCCTTGGTGGGGGCGACTATAAAACTCTTTACACCGGCATGGCTCCTGCGGATGCCCAGGCGCTCGCACAGCGGCTCGGTGCGCAAAACGTTTCCTACCAATTGAGCAGTGATGGCACGGCCGTTCTCGTTCGCTCCGATCAGCTGGATAGAGCACGTCTCGAAGCCGCCTCACAAGGCCCGTTGGCCAGCGGCCGCATGGGCTTCGAACTTTTTGACAAACCCAACTGGTCGGGAAGCGACTTCTCGGAAAAAGTAAATTACCAGCGCGCTCTCGAAGCGGAACTCGAACGCACCATTTCCACGATGAACGGCGTCGAAGCCGTTCGAGTGCATCTTGTCCTCCCGCGCGAATCGCTCTTCAGCGATCAGGAGCGCCCAGCCAAAGCCGCCGTCGTCCTGAAAATGAGCGGCGCGCGTCTGAACGATCAAGTCGCCGCATCTGTCGCCAATCTCGTTTCGAGCGCCTGGGACGATCTTTCTCCACAAAATGTCACCGTCGTCACTACGGACGGACAAATCGCCAACCAAGGGCACGGTCATCCGGGGCTCAACCTTCCGTGGAATCAGGATCTCGAGACGACGCTTGCCGAACGCGTAGTACAAACACTCGCGCCCATCGTGGGAAACGAACATGTCAAATCCAGCGTCACCATTGAATACGACCCGACATCAGGCGAGAGCACTCAGGAACTTTACGATCCCAACAGCACCGCCGTCCTCAGTTCGCAAACTTCCCAGGAGACCGTCGGTGATCTCGAGCCTGCCGGAATTCCCGGCACTCCCAGCAACGCTCCGAATTCGCAAGGCAACGCCGCCGCCGTCGCCCAGGCCAAGACCAGCAACGCAACGCAGGGCATCCATAGCGAGAGCAAAACCTACGCCGTTAGCCACACGACGCGCCATCTTCTCGAGCCGGCCGGCCGCATAAAACGAGTGGCCACCGCCATTCTTGTCGATGACGTCGTTGAAGCGAAAACAGTGGACGGCAAAAATCAGATCACGCACCGCAAACGAACGCCCGATGAAATGAAGCAGCTTGAAGCGCTCGCCCGCGCGGCCGTCGGTTTTGACTCACAGCGTGGCGATCAATTCTCTCTGGAAAATGTCTCGTTCACCATTCCGCCTGCCGATGTGGTCGCTCCTCCCAGTAAAATGCAGCGCTTCTTGACGTTCGCCGAGCGCTGGACGAGCCTCCTGCGATACGCCGCGCTTCTCGCATTATTCGCGGTCGTTTATCTGCTCATCCTTCGTCCCGTAAAGAAAAAGTTCATCGCAATTCTTGACGCACCCGCACGCGCGTCCCTTCCGGGTTCACGTGTCAGCGAAGGAGGTGCCGCAGCGCTGGCTAGCGGAGAAGGTGGACTCGCTGGTCTGCCGGCCGAAGCGGGCAGCGTTGCGTCTGAAGTGCAGCATGCAATTCTTCTGAAAAAGCAACTCATCACCAAGGTTAAAGACGATCCGGAAACCGCCAGCCGCGTCATTCAAGATTGGATTCGCGAACCGGAGGGCGGCAAATGAGCCCAGCCCCGGAATTGCCGCTCAACGGCCCTCGCAAGGCCGCGATTTTCCTGATGCTTCTTGGCGACGAAGCCGCCATCGGCATTTACAAAAGCCTTGGCGAAGCGGATATTCGTCAAATCACGCAAGAGATTTCCGAACTCGGATCGGTTTCTCCCGCCGCTGCTTCCCACGTCCTGAAAGAATTCAGCAAGCTCGTCACGAGCCAGGAAAATAGCGCGCGCGGCGGGCAGGAGTACGCAAACAAGTTGCTGGTAAAAGCCTTTGGCGAGCAAGGCGCCCAGGCGCTTCTCGAAGAAGTCAACAAAGCTCAGGAAGCGAATGCCCAGAGTCTGGACACGTTGCAAAAAACGGATCCTCAGCAGTTGGCAAAATTCCTCCAGGGCGAGCATCCGCAAACGATCGCTCTCGTCCTTGCCCACCTCAATTCGCGAACGGCGCGCGGCGTTTTGATGCTCCTCCCCGAAAAAGTGCGCGGCCAAACGGTCAAGCGCATCGCTCAGATGCAGCAGTTCTCGCCGGAGATGGTCAAGAAGATTTCCAAAGTGCTTCATCGCCGGTTGCTGAATGTCGGCCAGCAAAGCCGTCGCGCTTTCGGCGGCATTAAAGCGGTCGCCGATCTCCTCAATCAGATCGAGCAGGAGGCCAGCAAAAGCATCCTCGAAACGATTGAGGAAGATGACGCTCAACTAGCCACTTCAATTCGCAATCTGATGTTCACCTTCGAGGACTTTCTCGAAGTGGAGGACAGCGGCATGCGTGAGTTGCTCGGGCAGGTGGATAAGAAGACGCTTGCGGCCGCGCTCAAAGGTGCCAGCGAAGATTTGAAAAATCATTTCTTCAAGTGCATGTCTTCGCGCGCCGCCGAAATGCTCAAGGAAGACATGGAAGCGCTCGGCCCCATGAGGTCTCGCGACGTCCATACTGCGCAGCAGGAAATCGTCAACACCGCGCGAAAGCTCGAAGGAGAAGGGAAGATGTTCTTGAAGTCCGAGCAGGAGGAATCCTATGTCGTCTAACCGTTTGGCCGTGCAGAAGCTGGGCACGCACACTGAGCCATACAACTACTTGCCTTCTGGTGATGGCACCGAACTCGCCGTGGCCGATGGTGCGGTTGCGGATTGGAACGCGATGAGTCTCGCACCGGGCCGCGCTCTGGAACAACGCGAAAAGCAGGGATTCGAACGAGGTGTGCAGGAAGGCGAGGCGCGTGCCCGAAAATCCTTCGAGCAAGCCATGGCTTCGGCCCGTACGGCCATTGCTTGCGCTATCGAAGAATTCAAGACCCAGCGGAAATCCTATTTCAATCGTGTTGAGCCGGAGGTCGTCCAGTTGGCGCTCGGCATCGCGCGAAAGATTCTGCATCGCGAAGCGCAGATGGACCCTCTGCTTTTGGCGGGCATGGTTCATGTCGCGCTCGAAAAGCTGGACCAGGGAACACACGTCCGGCTTCGGTCCCATCCGGACGAAGTTCACTTTTGGAACGCGCATTTCTCGGAATCAACCGCGCGAGCGATCGTGCCGGAAATCATTGGCGACCAATCCCTAAAGCATGGCGAGTGCGTCCTGGAAACGGAAATTGGCAGCACGCAGATCAGTCTGGAAACTCAGTTGAAGGAGATTGAACAAGGTTTTTTCGATTTACTTGAACTGCGTCCGCAGGTGCGCTGATGGAAGAACTCGATATTCTCGGGCCTTTTTTCCGCAGGCTCGAAGGATTCTCGGCTCTTCGCTGGACGGGCCGCGTCACTAAGTCCGTTGGCTACCTTGTCGAATCGGAAGGTCCTTTCTGTTCCGTCGGCGAAGGCTGCGCGATTCTCACCGAAGACGGCAAAACGTTTTCCGGCGAAATTGTCGGTTTCCGCGGACGCACCGTGCTCTCCATGCCACTCGAACGCCCCAGCGGAATCCGCTATGGCGATCGCATTGTCTCGCGCGGCACGCATCCCTCCTTGCGCGTTGGTCCCGAGGTGCTCGGCCGCGTCATCGACGGCTCCGGCAAACCCCTGGACGATAAGCCCAACTACCGCGCTCGCGATTACTGGCCGCTTCACGGTGACCCGCCGCTTCCTCTCGAACGCGCCCCCATTCGCGAACCTCTCAGCTGCGGCATTCGCGCCATCGACGGTCTGTTGACCTGTGGCCGGGGCCAGCGCGTTGGAATCTTCGGCGGCAGCGGCGTCGGCAAGAGCACGCTGATCGGCATGATGACCCGAGCCACCGCCGCCGAGCTAACTGTTTTAGCTCTGGTCGGTGAGCGTGGCCGCGAGGTCCGCGAATTTCTCGACGAGGCGATCGGCTCGCAAGGGTTGGCGCGCTCAGTCATCGTTGTGTCCACTTCCGATCAATCGCCGCTTCTCAGAATTCGCGCCGCCCTTGCCGCCACCACGCTCGCCGAATATTTTTCTTCTCGCGGCAAGAACGTCCTGCTCGTCGTCGATTCGCTCACGCGTTTCGCCATGGCGCAGCGCGAAATCGGCCTCGCTGCCGGTGAGCCGCCAACCGCGAAAGGTTATACGCCTTCCGTCTTCACCCTCATGGCGCGCCTCATCGAACGCGCGGGAAACTTTGGCACCGGCAGTATCACCGCGTTTTATACCGTCTTGATGGAAGGCGACGATCAGCAGGATCCGCTGGTTGACGCCGTCCGCGCTCTTCTAGACGGGCACCTGATTCTCGACCGACGTCTTCATGCGCAAGGTCACTATCCTCCCATCTCTGTGCTCGACAGTCTCAGCCGTTTGATGCCTGCTGTCTGCTCTCCTGAACACTTGGAGAAAGCCCGCCGTCTCCGCCAGCTACTCGCTGCCTATTCTGCTTCGGAAGACTTGATCCGTGTTGGCGCTTACCAGAAGGGCGCCGACGCGCTTCTCGATAGAGCCATTGCCGCTCTCCCCGCGATTACTTCCTTTCTCCAGCAGAAAAAGAACGACGCTGCACCATTGCCGCAAACGCTTCAATCGCTTTTGGCGTTGCCTGGTTGAATCCATGGCCTTCCGTTATCCTCTCCAACCGTTGCTTCGTCTTCGCGAAAGCCTCGAGCGCCAGGAAGAGCAACGTCTGTTTGCGAGCGCCGCGGTCGTCTCCCGTCTGCGCGCGGAAATCGAGCGGCTCCATGAAGCTGGCGTAGAAGCCCAGCGCGAAGCGTTGCAAGAAATGAGTCTCGGCAGTCCTGGCGCTTTGCTCCAGTTCGCTGCTTCTTGCGAAGCGGCGTTCCGAAGCGCGTGCAGGAAGCTGCAGTTACAGCTGGACGAGGCTGAACGCAAACGGCTTCTGCAATTGCGCGTGTATCAAGCCGTGCGCCAGAAGCGCGAAATCCTTCAGGGGTTGCGCGAGCGCCAGGAAGCTGCCTATCAGCTCGAATTTGCGCGCCATGAGCAGCAGACTGCCGACGAGTCTTTTCTAATCCGCTTGTTCTCTATTTCCAGCGAATAATTCTTGCCGCGTCTCCCCGGCAAACCTTGCCCGCTCGCGTGTTCGTTTCCAGCAATTCTTTTCGCCTCCCAAAAGGGAATCGGTGGATGTCTCGCGTCTTCAATCAATTAGCGGCGGCGGTAGAGCTTCCGTTTTCTTTCGATAGATGGTTGCGCACGTGCTCCCTACTCGTCCGGACATTTGGACCTGATGCTGAACGCCGTCTCCAATCCGGTCAACGCAGCGCAAACCGTAGCGCCGGCATCTTCGCCGCTCTCGATGCTCTTCAACGCCGGGCCAGACGCGAGCGGCCAGCCCGCTTTCGCACAAGTCGTTCACGACACGCTGAACCGAGCCCCAGGCAACGTCGATTCGCCGCAACCCAACAAGTCGACTCAGGTGGACTCCGCTCTAGCTCCGCAAACCTCGCCTCCGTCGCTCCCAACAAAGTTCTCTTCTCCAAAACTCGCTCCCGACTCCAAACAGACCAATCAGCCGCGCCCGCAACATTCCGCAAGCGACTCCGAGTTTCCTCCCGCGCTCTTGCCGCCAGCCGTGTTTGCGCTCCAGCCGGTCCCGATTCAGGAAGTGCAATCGCAATCCATTTCGTCAACTGCGGTCGATTCACAGGATGCGTCGGTCACTCCTGACGTCACCTCCAGCGCGGATCCACAGCCTCCACAAGCTTCTGCGCCCAAGAACGTAGCAACCCAATTCGCATCACAATTGCTTGCGTCGCTGTCTTCGCCCGCCCTGGACGTTCCGGAGTCACTTGCGACTAAACCAACCGCGCATGCCAGCAAACAAATTCCGAGCTCCGCGACCGGCAACCCAACGCCTTCCAACGCGACGATTCAAGCGGACACTGCTGCCACAGCGACTAGCGTCTCTCTGGGCGCCGCGGCACAGGCCGCTGCTATTGCCCGCGCTCAATACGCTGCCAATTCGCAGGCCTCATCCCTCGCCGTAAGCGCGAATTCTTCTCTGGCCTCCGCCTTAGCCCAAGCTGATCTCGCGACATCACCCACGGCCACTCCCGTCTCCGACGGTGAGACGTTATCCGTCGAGACAAAAACGTCTCCGGCAAGTTCCGCATCTGCCCAGTCGGTCGCTCCTCAAAATCCGAACATTTTTTCGCAAACGCACGCCTCGTCGGCGAATGCACAAGACGGCGAACGGCTCTCGACGATCTTCGATCAAATTGCTGCCTTGCAGGGAAGCGCTTCGACTCACCCTGCATCTCCGGCAGTCACCGTCGATATCACGCAAATAACCGCGCCATCGCAGTTAGCAGCGTCCACGACCGGGACGATTCTCAACTCTTCATCGCTCCCTCATGTTCAGGCTGCCGCAACCGCTCTCGCCTCTTCTGACACAAAAGCCGCGCAACCGAATTCCACGGAGTCTCATTCCGTCAATGCTGCCCAAACATCCGCGGCCGCAACCAGCGATCGCTCTTCTTCTCAGGGTTCCTCTTCTCAGGATTCATCTTCCAACCCTCAGGATCAGAGTTCCTCCAACTCTCTCGACTCTTCAAGTTCTTCGGTCTCTTCAATCCCGTCTACCAAAAACCAAGCGCCAGATTTTTCAGACCTTCTCTCCGGATTGTCCGCGCCCAAGCCGGATGCCGCTTCGGTGGCGCAAGTTCCAGCAGTTCCAACTCCCGCCGCAGCTTCACCCGTTGTCATGCCTCTGCAATCAGCGGATCCCAATCCTCATCCCGCGCCCCAAGCTCTTCCATCCGCGCCCGCTCAGACACAACCCGCGCTTCCTTCGCCACACGCACCCGATGCGCCGTGGGGCCATGTGGTTAGCGACGCGCAACTCACAAATTCCACAAACGAAACCGAAATGCGCATAGCGATGCAAACCGACAAGCTGGGCGCCGTCGAACTTCACGCGCGCGTCTCTGGCGATGAAATCGGCGCATCTATTTTGGTCGAAAAGCACGACGCTCACGCTGCCCTCGCCGTCGAGCTGCCCGCGCTTCAGCAATCGCTCTCGGACAAGCAGCTCCGCGTGGGTCAAGTCGCCCTGACCCAAGGCTCGCTGAGTTCAACCGCCGGCGATGCAGGCGCAAATGCGCAGCAGAATCAACGCGGCACGCCGCAATCTTCGCCGGCGTCGCCAACGGCTTCGTTCTGGACCGAAGCTCGCAGCTTGAGCACCGCGGCGTGGTTTGTTTCCGAACAAGTCGGAGCATTCAATGCCCAGGGAAGGCTTAGCGTGCAGGCTTAATCGCGCCAAGCGTCAGGAGAAACGATGATTTCGCCAAATGCCATCACCGCGAACGACACATCCACTTCCGGTACAACTTCGTCCTCGAGCAGCACGCAGAACACGCCGGACAATACTTTGGGCCCGGACTCGTTCATCACTTTGCTCACCGCTCAACTCCAGGCGCAGGATCCGCTCAGCCCCATGGATCCCGACCAGATGGTGAATGAGCTTACATCCATCAACACGTTGCAGCAGATCATGCAAATCCGCACCGATATGGACACGCTTGTGAGCGCGCTTCCTGCCGGCCAAGGTAGCACCGGTTCCAACTCGAACGCCGTCTCTTCCATCGCGCATGCGACAAACTTCGCGCCCCCGGCCGCCGCGAAGCTGAACTATCAGTTGAATCACCAAGTAAATCCTCAAATGAGTGCCAATTCTGATTCTTACTAGGAGAAGAAAAAATGCCATCATTCTCGATACCGCTGTCAGGACTCGATGCTAGCTCCACCGATCTATCCGTCATTGCCAACAACCTCGCCAACTTGAACACAGTTGGGTTCAAGGGCCAGGACACGCAGTTCCAGGATCTCTTTTATCAACAAATTGGAACGAGCGGCGACGGCAACGCCATCCAGGAAGGTGTCGGCACGAGTGTCGCCGGCATCAGCGCCGACCTCACGCAAGGCAGCATTCAATCGACGGGCGTGCCGACCGACGTCTCCATTCAGGGCGCCGGCTATTTCATCGTCCAGAAAGACGGCGAGAATCTCTACACGCGCGCCGGCAATTTCACGCAAAGCCCGACTGGCCAGCTCCTCACGCAAGACGGTGCCTCCGTGCTCGGCTATCCCGCAGTGAATGGCGTCGTCAATCCCAACGCCACGCTCGGTCCGCTTTCCATCGCTACAGGCCTCACGAATCCGCCGCAAGCCACCACGAATCTCCAGCTCTCTTTGAATCTCAATTCCGGCGCCGCGCTTCCCGTCACCGCCGCAAGCCAGCAAACCGGCACAGGCATCGCCGCGGGCACGGCTCTTGCGGGCGGTGACACGCTCGCTTTCACCGACGGCACCAACAATTTCACCTACACTACCGCCGCCGGCGGCACCGACACGCTCGCGAACATCGTCACCGCCATCAACGCGAATCCCAACTTCTCCGCCACGCTCAACGGAAGCTCTCTCGTGATCACCGCTGCGAGCGGCAATCCCGTCACCTTCACGACGAACTCACTGACCGATGCCGCCACCGGCACGCAAGCCGAAACCTTCGCCACTTCCGGCACGGCCGCCGCCGGCGGTTCCTTCAGCACTCCCGCTACGGTTTACGATTCGCTCGGCGCGCCGCACGTACTCACCTACAACTTCACCAAGACCGGTCCCAATGCCTGGTCGTATCAAATCACCATCCCCGCCGCCGACGTCGGACAGTCCGGCGCGCCGGTCGTCGTCAAGTCGGGCACCCTCGCCTTCAACGGCAGCGGCCAGATCATCACTCCTGCGACGAACGTCACCGGCATCACCATCGGCGGCCTCGCCGACGGCGCCAACAATCTCACTTTCAATTGGAATCTCTTCGATCCGAACAGCGGCGGCTTGCTTACGCAAGTTGCCGGTCCATCCGCCACAGCGGGCACGCAGCAGGACGGCTTCGCCAGCGGCACGCTCGTCGACTTCACCATCGGCAGCGACGGCACGATTCAAGGCGTCTTCAGCAATGGTCAAACAACTCCGCTCGGCCAGATCGCGCTGGCCTCCTTCGAAAACGAGCAAGGCCTCAGCCGCAACGGTTCCAACGAATTTCTCTCCACGCTCGCTTCCGGCGCTGCAAACGTCGGCGCTCCAACTACTGGCGGCCGCGGCTCATTGAGCGGCGGCTCGTTGGAACAATCCAATGTCGACATCGCCACGCAGTTCGCGCAGCTCATCGTCGCGCAAAGCAGCTACCAGGCGAACGCCAAATCTATCACCACATTTGATCAGGTCACGCAAACGGCCATCAACCTCGTGCAGGGTTAAACGCCTGATTCCATAAACGCATCAAGCGCGCGGAGTTCGCCGTAAATCGCAATCACGGCGGCGAACTCACGCGCTTCTAAGATTTCTCTAATGAGTGTCTTCCGAATTTGCGCTCGCTGTCCCGTTTTTGCGCTGCGCTTCTGCGCTGCTCGTCGCGCTGTTTCTCTAACTCTCTTTGCCTCAATCACTTCCACGTGCACAAAAATCTAAACTCCCCGGATCGGCCGCTGCGATTCGGCGTTCAAATTGCATCTCCTCGTTTGGGCGGGAGGACAGTTCAAAAAAAATGAGCGCGGGTTCCCCAGCAACTCCAGCGAAGAATTCCTCCAAGGGTTCGGCCTCAAAACTCGTCGGCATGTTGGTGCTTGCCGCCGCTGTTGGTGGCGGCTCGTTCTGGTTCGTTCAGCAGCGTGACCACGCGACGGCCGCGAGTACTTCTGACGCCTCGGGCGCGCCAAAGTACATCGTTCACCTCGAAGGGTTCACCGTGAATCTCGCAGACCCCGAGGATACACACTTTCTCCGCGCGACCATCGACCTTGGCATCGATCATCTTCCCGACGGCGCCGACAAAGAGAAGCTCGGCCAAGCTCTTCCCATCCCGCGTATTCGAGATGCGATTCTCTCCGTCCTCACCGTCTGCAAAGCCGATGTCCTGCTGACGCCGGAAGGAAAATCTCAGCTCAAGAAAAATCTTATCGACTCTTTGAACAAGAGCGTCCCCGAAATCGGTGTCCGGGAAATCTATTTCACGGAATTTCTGGTGCAGCGTTGACCTATGGCCACCGCCCCCGCGTCTCCCAAGGAAATTCCCGTCCCCGTCTCCGAAGAATTGTGGGAGGAAGCAAACTGGCTGCCATGTCTTCTCAGCGTGGATTTGCCCGTGCAGTCCTTCACCGTGAGGGAGCTCTTGCGCCTCGAGCCGGGCATCGTTCTCGAAACGAAAAATGCCAACAGTGCCGACGTTCCTGTCGTCGTCAATGCCCAGCGCATCGGCTGGGCGGAATTTGAAGTCGTTGGACAGCGCATCGGTATTCGCATCACGGAGTTGGGTTAGCGCGAAGCGGGCGTTCAGTGCGGGGCACGAGGGTCCCATTCATGCATTCATCGCAATCAGCTTTATTGTCGCGCGCGCCCGATTCCTGGTTCAGCCGCGTCTTCGCCGCGCTCCATGAACTTCTTCGCAGCGTTCGCGTTCGCCGCCGCGAGCGCTCCCTCCGCGTCTGCGAATCGTTGCCTCTCGGCGAAAAGCGTTTCCTCGCCGTCGTTCAATTCGAAGGCCGCCGCTTCCTCATCGGCGCCACCAACCAATCCATCTCTCTTCTCGACCGTCTCGATTCACTCGCGCCCCAACGCCAGAAGCGCGATCCCTCGGCCAAATCTTCCTTCCTGGACGGAGTCCACTGATGGCCACCGCGAAATCCCTACTTGCGCAGGCTCTCCGGGTTTCGCTCGCCTCCGCGAGTCTTCTTTTTGCTCTTCCCGTGCGCTCCCTCGCTGTGACGCAAGGTCCCTTGATTCAGCTTCCCGGCCTCTCCGTTCGCGGTGACTCTACCTCCGTCACCATCATTCTTCTGCTCACCGTTCTTACGCTTCTTCCCGCCATCCTTCTCTCCATGACTCCCTTCGTCCGCATCCTCGTCATTTTTCATTTCCTCCGCCAAGCTCTCGGCACGCAAACCGCTCCCACCAATCAGACGCTTATCGGCCTCGGCCTTTTTCTCACCTACTTCATCATGCAGCCCGTCGGGGCATCCATCTACGCGCAGGCGCTCGTTCCGTTCGAACACGGCCGCATCAATTCCTGGCAGGCGCTCGAGCGAAGCTCCGTTCCTCTTCGCCAGTTCATGCTCGGCTACACGCGAGAAAAGGATCTCGCTCTCTTCGTCGAGCTCAGCAGGGAACCGCGCCCGAAAACACCGGACGACCTCTCCATGCGCGTCGTCATTCCGGCTTACATCCTTTCCGAACTCAAGACTGGCTTCCAGATCGGCGCCGTGCTTTTTCTCCCGTTTCTCGTCATCGATCTCGTTACGGCGTCCATCACCACCTCCATCGGCATGTTGCAGTTGCCGCCGGTCGTGATTTCCACGCCGCTCAAAATCTTGCTCTTTGTCGTCGCCGACGGCTGGAATCTCGTCGTCGGCTCGATGATGAAAAGTTTTCACTACTGAGGTTTTGCCATGACGCCCGAACAAGTCGTCCAACTCTCGCGCCAGACCATCGAAGCGGCCTTCTGGGTCGCCATGCCAATTCTTTTGTCCGCCATGGTCGTCGGCCTCGTCATCAACATCGGCCAGGTCATGACCTCCATTCAGGATATGACGGTCTCCACCGTGCCGCGTCTCACCGCCGTCGGCGTGATTCTTTTTTTCCTCACGCCCTGGATTTTGCATCACCTCGTGACCTTCACCGTGTCCCTCTTCGGTGATTTCTCGATCTATACGCACTAAAGGAGCCGCGCTCGTGCCGCCCTTTCTCGAACTCGTCGCTTTTCGCATCATGGCCATCAGCTTGCGCGTTGGTGGCCTGATGAGCTTTGCGCCGTTCCTTGGCAACACGGCTATCCCTGTGCGTATGAAAGCCGTTTTCACGCTAGCGATCACTGCGCTGCTTTATCCCTTCTGCCCGGTTCCGCAACCCGTGCTCACCATTGCCGGCTTATCCCGCGTCGCTCTCGGCGAAGTCGTGCTCGGTCTCGGCATCGGCTTGTGTTTGCAATTTATTTTTGAAGGTGCCGTGATGGCTGGCCAGATCGGTGGCTTCCAATTCGGTTTTTCTCTCGTCAATATCATCGACCCGAACACCAACGTCGATACGCCGGTGCTCTCCGTCTTCCATCAACTCTTCGCGCTGCTCCTTTTCTTGCAGTTCGATGTTCACCAGTGGATCCTGCGGGGCATCGTCAAGAGCTTCGAATACGTTCCTGTCGGCACCGTCATCTTCCGCATGGCTACGCTTCGGGAATTATTCCGCGACGCCGGAGGCCTTTGGCTGGTTGGCGTCCAAATCGCCACGCCTATCCTTCTCTCCACGATTCTCATCGACGTCGCTGCCGGCTTTCTCAGCAAAGCGTCTCCGCAGATGCCCGCGATTCTTCTCAGCATTCCTGTGAAGAGCCTTCTCGGCTACGCGATTCTCGCGATGGTCGTGGGCCTTTGGCCCGTTTTTTTTGAACGGCAGTTTTTGATCTCGCTTGGATGGAGCGAACGCTTGCTCCACCTGGCTCATTGAGGTATCGGAAGAGTGCCTGACAATCGCACAGAGCAAGCGACGCCTCGCCGCCGCAATAAAGCCCGAGAGAAGGGCCAGGTCCTTCGTGCGCGTGATCTTGCCGCGGCCCTTACCCTTCTCGCCGTCGTCTTTCTCCTCGCTTGGCGGCCCGAAATCTGGGTTAGCCGCTGGCAGAGTTACTTCGCGCGCGCTCTCGATGCCAGCATCCACTCCGACTGGTCCGCAAACGTTCCCGTCATCGGCTGGACGGCTCTTGCCGTCGCGCAATGGGTTGCGCCGGTCTTTGCCGTCGCCTTTTTTGTTGCTGTGGGCGCCACGCTCGCGCAAGGTGGCGTTGTCGTTGCCGCCGAAGCCCTCGCTCCGGATTGGTCGCGCCTCAATCCCGCCCGCAATCTCCAGCAGATATTTTCTCTTGCCGGTGTGAGCCGCGTGCTGCACTCCCTCATTCCTTCCGGCGTCATCTTTTATCTCGTGCTTCGCCTTATCCTGCGCGATGCGCCGCTGATTCTTCACTCCACCCGTCTCCATTCGCGCGCTTCTTTGGCCTTCATGGGCCAGTTGTGTTTCGACCTTGCCTGGCAATCGGGTCTTGTGCTCTTCGCATGGTCCGGCGTGGACTTCCTTCTTCAGCGGCAAACCTTCGAAAAGTCGCTTCGCATGACCAAGCAGGAAGTCCGGCAAGAAGCAAAAGACACCGACGGCAATCCCACAATCAAAGGCCGCATCCGGCGCCTCCGGCGCGAACTGCATCGCCGCTCCCTCCAAAAAGACGTCAAGCGCGCCACTGCCGTCATCACCAACCCCACGCACTATGCCGTCGCCCTCGAATACCGGCCAGCCACCATGGCCGCGCCCGTCATCGTCGCCAAAGGCCGCAATCTCATCGCGCAAAAAATCAAGGAACTCGCCCGCTGGTATGAGGTTCCTATCATCGAAAATCCGCCGCTCGCGCAGGCTCTCTATCGCGCCTGTGATGTCGGCCAAATGATTCCGCCGAATCTTTACGCCGCCGTCGCCGAAATTCTCGCCTTCATCTATCGCGCGCAAATGCGCATGCAAGGCCGCACCGCCCCGGCCGGAACGGGGGTTCGCTAGAAAATCGCCATGGCCGCCGAAGCCGCAATTCCCAAACCAGCTAACTCCGCGGAGTGGTTCATTCCCGTGGCTACCGTCGCCACTGTGTTCGTCATGCTCGTTCCGGTTCCGGCCATCGTCATCGACCTGTTCCTCGCGGTCAGCATCACGCTCGGTGTCGTTGTTCTTCTCTCCGCTCTCTACATCCTCAAGCCCGTCGAGTTCTCTGTCTTTCCCTCCCTACTTCTTTTCCTCACGCTCTTCCGCATTTCTCTGAACATCGCTAGCAGCCGTCGCATTCTCCTTCACGGCACGGAAGGCGCCGCTGCCGCTGGAAGCGTCATCCAGTCGTTTGGACAATTCGTCGTTGGCGGAAACTACGTCGTCGGCTTCGTGATTTTCCTCGCGCTCATCGCCATTCAGTATCTCGTCATCAACCATGGCGCCGTCCGCACCGCGGAAGTCGCTGCACGCTTCACCCTCGACGCCCTGCCCGGAAAGCAGATGGCCATCGACGCCGATTTGAACGCCGGCTTGATTGACGAGCATCAAGCCCGCGCGCGCCGCGAACAAATCGGCAAAGAAGCGGAGTTTTATGGCGCGATGGACGGCGCCGCGCGTTTCAGCCAGCGCGATGCTCTTGCCACCATCCTCATCACCGCCATCAACATCATTGCCGGCTTTCTCATCGGCGTTTTTCAGTTGAACATTCCGTTCGCCGAAGCCGCCAAAACTTATACCATCCTCACCGTCGGCGACGGCCTCGTCACGCTTATTCCGTCTCTCCTTGTTTCCGTGGCCGGCGGCATCGTCGTCACGCGCACTTCCAGCGGCGCCACCGTCGGTGCCGAATTTGGCCGCCAACTCATTGGCCGGAAGATGCCGTTGCGCATTGCCGCCGGCGTCATGTTTGCTCTCGGCTTGATTCCCGGCCTTCCGAAATTCTCTTTCTTCCTGCTGGCCGCCATCACGGCCTATCTCTCTTCGCGCGCACCGAGCCATGCCGGAGCCGATGTGAAAGCAGCCGAAGTCGTCGGCGACAAGAAGAAACCCGATCCGCAGCAGCAGATCGAAAGCTTGCTCAAGCTGGATGAAATCAGTCTTGAAGTGGGCTACGCGCTCGTTCCGCTGGTCGATCAGGCCCAGGGCGGACAACTGCTCCAGCGCATTCGCGCGCTTCGCCGCCATCTCGCGCTTCAATTGGGATTCCTCGTGCCCTCCGTTCACATCACCGACAATCTCAAGCTGAAGCCGCGCGAGTACATCGTCCTGCTGCGCGGCGTCGAAGTCGCGCGTTGGGAAATGCAGCAGGAGCGTCTGCTGGCCATCAATTCGGAGCCCACGGCCGCTCCCATCGAAGGCATTGCCACCAACGAGCCGGCGTTTGGCGCTTCAGCCTTGTGGATCGTTCCCGGCCTGCAAGAGCAGGCGCTTTCCACCGGCTACGCCGTCGTCGATCAAACCTCCGTGCTAGCAACCCATCTAGCGGAAATCGTTCGCCAGTATGCGCACGAATTGCTTACCCGCCAGGAAACGAAACGACTCCTCGATGCTCTTGCCGAGACGCAGCCAAAGCTGGTCGAGGAGCTATTTCCTCGTTTGCTCACGCTCGGCGAAATTCAACGCGTCCTCCAGCAATTGCTCCGCGAACAGGTTTCCATCCGTGACCTCTCCACGATTCTCGAAACGCTGCTCGAAGCCGCGCTCGTCAACAAATCGCAGGTTGCTCTAGTCGAAGCCGTGCGCCAGTCGTTAGGCCGCTCGCTTGTCCATCCGCTTCTCAGCGACGACCGCAAACTCAAGGTGCTCACGCTTGATCCTGCCATCGAACAGGAATTTCAGCGCCAGATCGATCCGCAGCCGGGCGTCGATCGCGCTCCCGGCGGCGCGACCACGCCATTGCGCCGCGTTCTCGAAGGCTTGCAGCGCCTTGTCGGCGACCGCGTAGCGCTTAGCTCTACGATTTTGCTTTGCAGCAGCCCGGCGCGTTTTCACTTGCGCCGCCTCCTGGAGCCGTTCATTCCGCGCATCGTCGTGCTCTCGCCGGCCGAGATTCCGCCAACCGTTTCCGTTCAGTCGCTGGGGGTGGTGCGATGAACGCCGCCCGAGCCGCTGAGTTTTCGCATGAGGGAAGCGAACGATGCTGACCACCTCTGTCGATAAGCGCACTCGCTCGTCCACGCTCGATCCCGCCGAGCGCGAGCGCCTTCTCACGGAAAATCTTCCGGAGGTTCGCTACATCGCGCGCCGCATTCACGATCGTCTTCCGTCGCATGTCCAGTTCGACGATCTCGTCCACGCCGGTATCCTCGGGCTCATCGACGCCGTCGACAAATTCGATCCGGCCAAGAACGTTCAGCTCAAGTCCTACGCGCGTTTCCGCATTCGCGGCGCCATTCTCGATAGCCTGCGCCAGTTGGATTGGAGCCCCCGCAATTTGCGGCGGCAAGCGCGCCGCATCGAAGAAGCTCACCGCGAACTGGCTGCCGTGCTCGGCCACGCGCCTTCCGAGCCGGAACTCGCTATACACCTGGGAATCGAGCTCGACGAATTTCAGCGCTTGCTCGGAGAGCTGCGAGGGCTCGATCTCGGCAGCTTGCACGGACAACCCGATGATAGCGGCAACGAAGAGCAACTGACCGGCGTGGCCGTTCGTCCTGAAGAAGATCCGTTTGGCGTCACGTTGCGTTCCGAAATGCGCACGCTTCTTTCGCAAGCCATCGACGAGTTGGACGAAAAAGAACGCCAGGTCCTCGCGCTTTACTATCTCGAGGAAATGACGATGAAAGAAGTCGGAGCCATCATGAACATCGGCGAATCGCGCGTCTCGCAAATTCACACCGCCGCGCTGATCGGCCTGCGCGCGCGCCTCAAACAGAAAGTCCATCCCGACGCAAAGCATTCCGGAGACGCCAGATGACGACGACCGCTGCTCCAACTTCTCTCGACCGCTTCTGCGCACTCTGGGCGGAAGGTTTTTCGCGCGCGCTTGCGTCTCTTGGCGTTTCTTCTCCCGCTGTCGAAGCCACCGATCCGGTTCCCACGCAAGCACCGACACCGGAGGAATTCGAACGTCTGGTTTGCATCCGATTTTCATGCGGCGGCGCTTTGCAAGGCGAGCTGCTTTGGGTCGCGGAAAAACTGGCCGTGCTTCCGTTAGCGCAATTGCAAAAACACGAAACGCCGAATCCCGCCGTGGACTTTTCAGAAGCCGAACGCAGCGCGTTTGCCGAACTCCTTCAGCAGGTCGCGGCTGGAATTGCCGCCGCATGGAAAACTGAATTCGGCGCGGACATCGAGCTGGCCTATCAAACGACCGTCGAGCCCGCCCCTGTCACCGCGCAATCCGTCGCGCTGAAACTTTCCGGCGAAAAAGTCGCCCAAGTTTCACTCCGTCTTTTTTTGAACGAAGAGTTGTCCGCGGCGCTTTCCGCGTTGCCCGCTCCTGCCGCTCCGCAGAAAGAAAACCCCGAGACGTCCGCTTCGCCAAAGCAGAAATCCGAGGAAGCGGCGGCTTCAGCACCGGCGCGAAGAACGACTCCGCTGCCCGTAAATCTGGGGCTCGTGTTGGACGTCGAACTCGAAGCCACCATCCGTTTTGGCGAGCGGCAGATGCTGTTGCGCGATATTTTTGGATTGATGGCCGGCGCGGTCGTCGAGTTGGAACAGATGGTGAACGAACCGGCGGAATTGCTGGTGGCGGGAAGGCTGGTGGCGCGAGGCGAGGTCGTGGTGGTGGACGGAAATTTTGGATTGCGTGTGACGGAAGTGGCCAGCGTTAACGAGCGTGTCGCCGCAATTCAATTGGGAAGGGAAGGATGACGTGGGAATGAGCGCAACAAATTTCGCTTTGCTTTCCGCCAACCAGGACACTTCGCAACCGTGGAGCACGCTGCGCAGCAGGTGGTGGATGCGGTTCGGGCTTCGCTGCGCGGGGCCAGATTGTCCGCTCGCCGGAAAATTGTGGCCCTCGTGGCTTCGCAAAAAGGATGGTGTATTTTTCGACGGCCGTTGGTACTGCGGCCGAAGCTGTCTTGAAGCGATTCTCGGTGGGCGCGTTCACACGCTGCTATCTTCCTTTCACGCAGAAAGGCCGCGCGCGCATCGCATCCCCCTCGGGCTACTGCTCGTCCATCGCGGCGCGATTTCGCCGGCGCAATTGCGCGAGGCGATCCGGCGGCAACGCGAAGCGGGGCACGGAAAACTAGGCGATTGGCTTCGCCAAACCGCCGAGCTTAACGCGCAACAAATCACTGCGGCGCTCGGACAGCAATGGGGGTGCCCTGTTTTTCCTCTGGAGAACCAGGCGGTTCCCGCGGCGTGGAGCGATCTGATTCCGCTGCCGTTGCTGGTCTCGGCCGGGGCGGTTCCCGCGTACGCTTCGCCCGATGGCCGCATGCTTCATCTCGCGTTTGGAGACCGCGTAGACCACACGCTGCTTTATGCCGCAGAACAGATGCTCTCGTGCCGCACGTTTCCGTGTGTCGCGGACAACGCCGCGGTGCAGGCGCAACTCGAGCAGTTTCGCAAGCTGACCTCCGGCAACGACACGAGCTTTGACACCGTGCGCGAATCTCCGGAAATGACCTGGACGATTTGTAACTACGCGGTCGAACTGAAGGCTCGGGGTCTTGTGATATCTCGCGCGGGCGCCTACATCTGGGTGCGCTTCTTCCGGGAGCAGTCGGCCCGGGACCTGCTTTTCCGCATTCTCCCCGGCAGCCAGGCCAGTTATTCCGAACGATCGGCGCCGCGGGCTAAAGCTTTTTCCGCTTCTGCCGATGGTAGAAAGGGCGGCGTCTCGGACGCCTCGATACCACTATGACTTCGCCCGCTCAACCGGCGAACCTTTCGCCGCAGCCCACGGCAAGCCATCTGCTCGCCGAGCAGGAACGCCGCAAAAAGCGGCTGACCGGCATTCTCAGCCAGGATCTTCCCACGCTCCCAACGTATGTGCTGGACCTGAACGCGCTTTTGAGCAGTCCGACCGTGGACTTGAAGAAAGTCGGGAAGGTGATTCGCACGGACCCCAGCCTTAGCGCGCAGGTATTGCGGCTTTGCAATTCTGCGCTGTTCGGATTGCGGCGGCGCGTCCTGAGCATCGAGCAAGCGGCAATTCTTCTCGGCACCGAGAGGCTTCGCACGCTGGTTCTGACATGCTCGCTGATGCAGTTCGCGGGCAAGCGCGTTCCGAGCGCCAAGCTCGTGTCGTTCTGGCAGCACAGCTTTTTGACCGCGCTGCTCAGCGAGCGCATCGCGCGGCAGGTGGATTACTTCGAGAAGGAGCAAGCCTATCTTTGCGGCTTGCTTCATGACATCGGACAACTGCCACTCTCGATTCTCGTTCTCGAAGAAGAGGCCAAGAAGCGCCGGCTGCCTCCCGAAGGCTGGCTCGACAATGTGGCGATCGAGCGCGAGTACTTCGGGATGGACCACTGCAAGGTGGGGCGCTGGATGGCCGTGGCGTGGAACTTCATGCCATCGTTTGTCGACGTGTTCGAGTATCACCACGGGCCGGAGCGCGCCGAACACGATCCGTATCTTGTGGGGATCGTGGCAGCAGCGGACCAATTTCTGATGACGCAGACTTTGACGGTCGCGGAGCAAACGACGGAAACTCCGCCGGCGGAAACTGCCCTGGCGGAAGCGCCCGCTACAGCGCCAGAAGAGCCTTCGTTCTTGCAAGCGTGTTTGCCGCGGCTGGCCGAATCCGAACGGCAAGCCGTGATGGAAATGCTGCAAACGGAATACATCCACCTGTTGCCGCTGGTGCAGATCGGAATAGCCAATGCGGCTCCCGGCGGGCCGGAGATAAAGGCCGAGCCTCAACCGGTCGGGACGGATTGAGAGCCAGTGACCAGTGACCAGTGAAGAGTGACCGGTGAAGAATTAGAGGATGTGCTGACGCTTAGGCCCGGCTCGGCTTGTAATAGATGATGTAGGTCTGCATTCTATCTGCGGTACCCTCCCCCTGAATTTTTGCAACTGTTGATTCTAAAGGAGTTGGTGTTCTTGTAAGTGCTTTAGAATCAACAGTTGCGGGAGTGGTTGTAGATGCTGATTTTAAAGGGTTTATGAGAGGAGGGGAGGCGGGTGGGGATGGGGCGGCGAGGCGGGTCTCATCGCTGCTCGGAGCGGAGGAATCGAGACATGATCCTTTCCGATAGGATCGGAATCTTCGATTGCTTTGCTCAGGATGACGGGTGAGGCGTGGGGCGGGGCAGGGGCGACCATCGCAGGAAGTGAAGAGACGGAGAGAGATGCGATCGTTCTTGGGTGCGGACGCAGAACGACCGGCTTGGCTTTGAGAAGGCATCGAAGGCCCCTGAGATTTACATTTGGACAAAAAAGAGCACAGCCAGGATTCATCGCGCACGGAGCGCGCGATGGGAAAGAGTTGGCTGTGCCACTGACAGAAAGAGCACAGGCTGAAGCCTGTTCCAGGGTTGCGGGCTAAAACGGAAACGCCTCGCGCGATGGCGAGGCAGAGTACTCAACTACAAAATTGTAGCTCAGCGGAAGGGGAAAGTGAAGAACGGATTTTAGGATTACGAGAATGGTTGCGGCGGGCAAAGATTGCCGGGGAGCGACGGTGGGTCGGCAAAGATGGTCAGGTTTTGTGAAATTCTAATGGGCGCGATTTTTCCCCTCGAGTAGGTCACGTCTTTTCAGCGCGTTGCAGATTCTTACAAACCACTTACATGGTCTGGCGTGTGCAGCTTTCCCTTGCGGAGGTAGCCGATGGACAGCGGGTTTTATTCGGCGTTCGCGGGGCTTGCAGCGCGCATGGACGCTCTCGACGTGGTGGCCAACAATCTTGCGAACATCAGCACGACGGGATTCAAGGCGCAGCATGAGTTCTATCGTTCGTTTTCTTCGTGGCTACAACCCTCGTTGACGACGCCGATGAACGAAGCCGTCAACCAATTCGGTGTCTTGGGCGGGGCGAGTCTCGATCTATCGCAAAGCACGCTCGCACCGACGGGAAACAAGACAGACGTGGCGCTGCAAGGGGCGGGATTTTTCACGATTCAAACGAACAACGGGTTGCGGTATACACGGGCGGGAAATTTCAGCTTGAACACTAAGCGGCAGCTGGTTACCGAAAAGGGCGATCTCGTCCTGGGAGACCAGGGGCCGATCCAGATTCCGACTGGAGAGATTTCCATCAGCCCCGACGGGACGATTTCGGTGGACGGCGCGCTGGTGAGCAAACTGAAAATCACGGACTTTCCGGCAAATACGGCCCTGAGCATGGAAGGGAACTCGTCTTTCGTTGCGCCACCCAATGCGGCTAAACCCAAGGTAGACGCGGATGTAAGGCAGGGAAATCTTGAAACGTCGAACAGCGACCCGGTGAAAGGAGCCGTGGAGCTGATCGAAATCGAACGGACGGCGGGCTTAATGGAAAAAGCGCTGTCCATTTTTCACAACGAGTTCAACAAAGTTGCCGCGCAACAGATTCCAGTGGTTTAGAAATTCCAAGGAGGACACTGTCCCATGTACCGAGCACTTTATACGGCAGCAAGCGGGATGCAGACGCAGGAGTTGAATCTTGAAAACGTCGCCAACAACCTGGCGAACGGAAGCACGACGGGATTCCACAGCCGGCGCATTCAATTTCAAGATTTGATGTACCAGCAAATGGTACTGCCCGGAGCGGCTTCGACGCAGCAGACGACGTACCCGACGGGACTTCAAGTGGGGCTGGGTTCGCGCAGCGCTTCGTCGGAGATCATTCAAACGCAGGGGGATTTCGACACGACGGGAAACCCGCTGGACCTGGCGATTCAAGGGTCGGGCTACTTTCAGGTGCAAATGCCGACCGGAGAACTGGCGTACACGCGGTCCGGAGCGTTCCATCTGGATCCGACGGGAATCATCGTGACGTCTGATGGATATCAGGTGCAGCCCGCGATCACGATTCCGCCGAGCGCGACAAACGTCACGATCGGGACGGACGGCACGGTGAGCGTGCAGCTTCCGGGGCAGCAACAGGCGCAACAGGTGGGGGCGCTACAGCTTGCGACGTTCCCGAATCCGGGCGGTTTGAACAACATCGGCAGCAACCTGCTGCTGGAGACGACGGCATCGGGGAATGCGATCACGGGAACGCCGGGCGGCGCGGAGGGACTCGGCACGGTGGTGCAAGGCTCGCTCGAGAATTCCAACGTGGACGTGGTGAACGAATTCATTCAGATGATTCTGGCGCAGAGGTCATACGAAGCAAATTCACGCGTGGTGCACGCGGCCGACGAGATGTTCCAGACGGTGAACGGATTGACGAGCTAAGAAAGGCGGCCATGGGAATCCTGCGCGGTGTCGGTTTGGTGGCGCTGTTCGCTTCGTTCGCGGCTGCCGATCTGCAAGCCGGCGGTTTGCGGATTCGGCTGCTTGCGAGCACGGAAGTGCAGAGCGATACGATTTTGCTGGCGAATCTGCTGCCGGCAAGCGCTTCGCGGAACCTTCGCGAGGTGGCCGGGCAAATCTCGCTGGGCACCGCGCCGCAGAACGGGACAGCGCGGGAATTTACGCGCGAATCACTGGCTTCGGCGATTTCCTCGAATGGATTGTCTCCGGCGGATTTCACGATCCCCGACATGGTGACGGTGCGGCGAGACGGGCGTTTGATTTCGCGTCAAGAGGTGTTCGAGGCGGTGCAGGCAGCGCTGGCAAGGAATTCGCAGGCCGGAGTGTACTCCCTGAGACCCGCTGACATTGCGCTGCAGACGGCGGTGCGCGTGCCGCCGGGCGACGCGGGATTGCAAGTCACGCAAATCGCGTTCGATTCGTCGATGGGTTGCTTGCGGTTTCGCCTGAGAGCGCGGCGAGCTCCGAGCGTATTGCCGTTTTACGCGACCGCGAGCGTGGAGTCCAGTTTTGTCGAGAAGACAGCAACGCGGCACGTCGTTTCCGTTGCAGCGCACGCGGCAAGTGGCATTACCACGCTGGCGCCGATTCTTGTGACGGCAGGAGGCTTAGCGCGGCTTTACATTCACACCGCGAACATGAACATGCTGCTTGAAGTGCGGCCGTTGCAGCGCGGGCGGCTGGGCGAAGTGATTCGCGTGCAATTGCCGGGAACGGGCCGCACGCTGCAAGCGCGAGTGACGGGAGAAGAATCTCTCGATGCCACGCTGTAGGAGCCTCGAAATGAGCATACGAAGGTTGGGCAAGCTTGCGGCCGCAGTCGCGCTATTTTTCGTTGCGCTTCTGCTGTGTGACGGCGCCGCGTTCGCGCACACGAAAAAGCCCAAACCGGACGCGACTTCAACGCTCATGGACGATTACTTAAAGCGCGCGCGCAGCGCGAACCAAGCAGCACCGGCGACGCCGGGCAGCCTGTGGGTTCCCAACGGCGCGATCGCCACACTGGCCATGGACTATCGCGCGATCAACGCGGGCGACCTGATCGTCATTCATTTAGCGGACAACTTCACGGCGGCCACCGCAGGCGAAAACAGCCAGACTCGCGCGTTCACGGCGCAATCGGGCATCACAGGACTCGTCGGAAACATCGGGACGCGAAATCGGCTGCAAAATTTGTTTGGAGGCAATTCGAACAGCAGCCTGGACGGGAAAGGCTCATCGACGCTGAGTTCCAACGTGACCCTGAACCTGGCGGCGCAGGTGCTTGAGGTGTTGCCGAACGGCGTGCTGGTGGTGCAAGCGGCGCGGGACATCACGGTCGGGAACGACCGACAGACGGTGATTTTGCGCGGATTGGTGAGGCCGGGGGACTTGGCGGTCGACAATTCGGTTCTCTCGAGTTCGGTAGGAAATCTTGAAGTGGAAATTAAAGGCAAAGGCGCGGTGGCGGATGCGACGCGGCAGCCGAACATCATCGTGCGAACTATTTTGAAGATTTTGACGTTCTGAGGAGACGGGCCATGTCGCGCGTGTTGCAAGTGTTCATCGCGCTTTCGATGCTGGTGGCGATTCCGGCGACGAGTGGAGCGGCGGGGAAGGATGACCCTGCAGCGTCCGCGGCGGCTGCATTGCACGTGGCGCGGATCAAAGACCTGACGACCATCGAAGGCATTCGCGACAACCAGCTTATTGGATACGGATTGGTGGTGGGGCTTGCGGGAACAGGGGACAAGCAGCAGACGATTTTCTCGATACAGACACTGGCGAACATGCTGCAGAGGATGGGCGTCAACATCAAGTCGCAGTTGACGAACGTGCAGGTGAGGAACATTGCGGGAGTGTTTGTCACGGCGACGATTCCGCCGTTTTCGCGGCCAGGGATGAAGATGGATGTAACGGTGTCGTCGATTGGGGACGCGAAAAGTTTGGCGGGCGGGACGTTGATTCTGACGCCGCTTTCGGCGGCCGATGGGCAGATCTACGCGGTGGCGCAGGGGCCATTGATTATCGGGGGCTACAGCGCGGGGACGGCGGCGAATACCAAGGTGGTGAACCATCCGACGGTGGGGAGGATTCCGGCGGGGGCGCTGGTGGAGCGCGATACGTCGCTGGACTTGACGAAAATCAAGTCGCTGTCGCTGCTGCTGCGCGACGCGGATTTTGATTCGGCGCGCGAGATTGCGCTGGCGATCAACAAAGAGCTCGGGCTGACGGCGGCGCGCGTGGTCGATAGCCGACGCATCGAACTGCCGGACGTGCAGGCGGACGCTCCGGACGTCCAGACGCTCATAGCGCGAATCGATGATTTGACGATTCACACGAAGCCGGCGGCGAGGGTTGTAGTGAATGAGAGGACGGGGACTGTGGTGATGGGCGGGAATGTGACGATCAGCGCGTGCTCGATTTTGCACGGCAACCTGGCGATTCAGGTGAGCACGGAGTTTCAAGTGTCGCAGCCGGCGCCGCTCTCGAAGGGCGGGCAGACGGTGGTCGTGCCCCAGACGACCGTACAGGCGCAAGAGGCGCCGCTGCAGGTTATCCAACTGAAGGAAGGGGCGACGGTGGAGGAGCTTATTCGAGGATTGCAGACACTAGGTGCGTCGGCGCGGGACGTGGTGGCGATATTGCAATCGATCAAGGCGGCGGGAGCATTGAATTCAGAGTTGGAGGTAATTTGATGATTGCGGCGGAAACGTATGTGGCGGGGGCGTCAGGATACGTAAAGGAGCTGGAGACGATCCATTCCCAAAATGGGAGGACGGGCGCGAGTTCGAAAATTTCTAATAGTCCGGAAGACCGGAAGCTACTAGCGGCGGCGGGGGAGTTCGAGGGGATGCTGCTGTCGTCGCTGTGGAAGTCGATGAAGTCGACGTTTGCAACGCCGGACGATGACGATTCGAACGATCCTGCGCACGATACGCTGGAGGACATGGGCATGCAGGCGATGTCCAACGCGGTTGGGAAGGCGGGCGGGCTGGGGCTGGGGAAGCTGATTCTAAAGCACTTAGAGCCAGCGCTGGAGAAAGCGGAGAGCCAGAAGGTGGACGTTTCAGGTAAAGGTTCGGCGGCAGTTGCCGATATTCAGTAGTGTGCGGCCCCCTAGCAAAGGCCACCATTAAAGTTTCCTGAGATTCGGCCGATAGGTACCCCAAGAGCAACAGATTCAGCAGCCTGAAGATCGGCCCCAAGAGCCCCGCGGAAATCGAGGAGTTTGGCCATGAAGATCGACCCGTCAGTTCCATTCCCCAGCGATTCACAGTCCGAGCGCGTGACGAGCGGCGCGGGCAAAGCGACGCAGTCGTCATCGAGCGGAAGCGCCAGCGGTACCTCGGGCGGTACATCGGCGGCGAGCGGAGAAGACACGTTTAGCCTATCGAGCGCGCATGGAGAAGTGCTGTCGCTCACGGCGAGCCTGGCGAACGTGCCCGAATTGCGGACGAAACAAGTTTCCGCGCTGCAGCAAAGCGTGAACAGCGGCGCGTATCAGCCGGATAGCTTGAAGGTGGCGGACGCGATGATTGCCGATCACGCGGGCCGCGCGCTGTAGACAGGGCGAAAGGTGAATGGGCGGTGGGAGATTTTGGTTCAGTGCCGACGGCCCGGATCGCAGCCTCGAACGGTGGAGAGGAAAGAGGCGCAAGCGATCGACGCGCGCCGAAACCAGCGAAACAAGCGGTCGTGGTGCGGGAAGAACGGCCAGCACCGGACTTGGATTTGGTGGACAAAGAAGAGCGGCACCAGTTGGACGAACGAGCGTGAATGATGAGCGCTGATACGGCACGGTTTCTGGAATTACTCGAGGACCGGCTGGCGCTGCTCGGGTCGCTGGCCGAAGCGCTGACGGCGGCGCGGCTGGATGTGGTGTCGCTCGATATCGGCGGGCTGGAAGCACGGATTGGGGAGCAGGAAAGGCTTTGCCGAGAAATACGGTCGCTGGATGTGCAGCTCGATCGTGTGCAGCGGCAGTGCGGCGAGCATGTGGCGGGGCGAGCGGCCGGCGGAAGAGATGCGGCTGGCGATTCGGAAACGGTGCGGCGCCGCGAAACGCTGGAGCGCTTGATGCGCGTGCAGGCCAACGTGAAGCAACTCAATCAAGAGCACCAGGCGCTGCTGCGGCGTTCGCGGCGGACAGTGAACGCGCTGCTGAATTCGTATCACACGTTTGCGATGACCTATTCGAATCCATCGGATGAACGCGTGGCCGCCGGAGAGAGGCTCTAGCCATGGGCAGTCTTTCCGCAAGCTTGAACATCGCGGTGCAGTCGCTGCAGGCGGAACAGACCGCGATCCAGACGACGACGAACAACATCGCGAACGCCAACACTCCCGGCTATTCGCGGCAAGTGGCGAACTTCGACGAAAATCCACCCATCCAGGTCGGAAATTTGACGATGGGTTCCGGCGTGAACATCAGCCAAGTAACCAGCCTTCGCGATGCTATTCTCGACCTGCGGGTGAATCAAGAGACACAGCAGCAGGGCGCGCTCAATTCGTTCATCAGCGCAGGACAGCAGATCCAGTCGCTGTTCAATGAGACGTCGGGTTCGGGGCTGCAATCGTCGTTGAGCGCATTCTTCAACAGCCTATCCGCTCTTTCGACAAACCCGAGCGATCAGAACACGAGGCAAGCGGTTTTGACGGCGGCGCAGAATCTGGCGTCGTCGTTCAATCAGGCTTCCAATAATCTCAGCACGATCCAGCAGAGCGAAGACCTCTCGGTCACGCAATCCGTGAGCCAGATCAATACGCTGACGGCACAAATTGCGAGCGTTAACTCGCAGGTTTCCGCAGCGACGAGTTCGGGGCAGAATCCCGGGCCGTTCATCGACCAGCGACAGCAGCTCATCAACCAGCTTTCGAATCTGGTCGACGTTTCTTCGATCGACGCCGGAAACGGGAGCCTTACGCTTACGACGAGCAGCGGGGCACCGCTTGTCGTCGGGGGGCAGAGCTTCCAACTAAGCACGCAGACGAATCCGACGACGGGAGTGCAGGACGTTTATTCGCAAGGAAACGACATCACTTCCAAAATCACCGGAGGCGAACTGGCTGGGCAAATCCAGATTCGCGATCAGGAAATTCCCTCGATTACTTCCTCGCTGGATTCCTTGGCTTCGGGCCTCGTCACTGCCGTGAACACACAGAACCAACAGGGCTTCGACCTTAATGGAAATCCTGGTGGAAACATTTTCGCACCGCCGCCGGCGGGTGGAACGGGAGCAGCAGGCTCGATGTCGGTGGTCATGACCGACCCTTCGCTGATTGCCGCAAGCGGCGGGCCTGCTCCCGGAAATGCCGGAGACAACACGAACGCCAACGCGCTTCTGGCGATCCAGAATCAAGACATCATTAACGGGCAGACGCCGCTGAACGCGTATTCGAATCTGGTCTTCAAAATCGGAAATGATGTTTCGAGCGCGCAAAGCAATGAGCAATCGGGGAGCCTGGTGCTTCAGCAACTGCAGAATTTGCAGGCCGGCGTTTCTGGAGTCGACGTCAACGAGGAGTCGGCAAACCTGATTCGCTTCCAGTCGGCGTATCAGGCTTCGGCGCAGGTTTCCGGCATCATTGACGAACTCATGCAAACAACGATCGATATGGTTCCGGTGACATCGTAAGCCATGTCCATACGACTGAACCCCAATCCGTTGCCTGATCTGCTCGCGTCGATACAGCAGAGCGAGCAGAACATGAACAACGCCACGCTCCAGCTTTCGAGCGGGCAAGCGGTGAACGAGTTGTCGGACGATCCGGCGGCTGCGGCGTCTGTCGTGCTCAACCACAACCAATCCAGCCAGGACGATCAATATTTGCAGAACATCAACACGATTCAGCCGCGGCTTCAAGTTGCGGATTCCTCGCTCAACGACGTCGTGACCGCTCTCACGCGCGCGCTTTCGCTTGGAACGGAAGGAGCCACGGGAACATTAAACGATGGAGACCGGCAAGCGATAGCCGTGGAAGTGCAGGGAATTCAATCGCAGCTCGTCGGGCTTGCCAACACGACCTATCAGGGCGCGTATTTGTTTTCTGGGACAGCTGTTGGCACTCAGCCGTTTACGGCCGATCCGACCACGGGCGCGGTCACGTACAATGGCAACACGGGCGTCAGCTCGGTTCAAATTTCCACCGGCAACTCGATCCAGACGAATTTGCCGGGCAGCCAGTTATTTCAAAACTCCTCGGGGAGCGTTTTCGGCGCGCTTCAGGACTTGAACACGGCCTTGCAAAACAACACCAACATCGGCACGGCAGTGACGGAAGTCCAGAGCGCGTTAACGGCCGTCAGCACGCAGCGAGTTTTTTATGGCAACGCGCTCAATCAGATTACGACCAGCGAGGACTATCTCAATCAGGACAAGCTGGACCTTAGCACGCAGGAAAACTCGCTGATTGGGGCAGATCTCGCAACGGCGTCTTCCAACTTCTCGCAAGCGCAAACGGCGAACCAGGCAACGCTGAACGCCGCAAGCCGGATCCTCAGCCTGCCGAACCTACTCGATTATCTGCCCCCGCCATAAATCACTCCTGATTCCGAGCTGACACGCTAGCAACGCACGAGGAACTCCTCGAGATCACAAGGAACCTAGATTATTTGCTTTTTGCCTTTTTGGAGAGAGCTGACCGGGGAAGAGCCGGCGGTCAGCGGGTTTGCCGAAGTGCGTTGACCCAGCGCGACACAGCGGTGTTGTGGTCCTGGCTTGCGTGAAGGTGGGCCTGACGAGTGTGGAGCATGACTCTGAGCTGAACAATCAGTGTTTGGAGATCGCGGAGTTGGGATTTGTAGAGATCGAGCTGCTTGCCGAGCTCTGGTTGGAGGCGGCGCAGCTCGGAAGATTGCGCTACGACGGAGTCCATCTTTCCGACCTGTTCGCGCAAGCGGCCCACATCTCCGACGTTGAAGTCGCGCTCGCCGCGCAACGCTTGGCGCGCACCTTCGAGCAATACCGCGAGCCCGGCATTGGCGCGCTCAATCGTTTCACGCGGCGATTCGCTCATTAGGCTTTCCAGCTTCCGCTGCCGACGCTTTCGGAAGTTTCGGAGGCGATGGGGGCACTTTGTGAAAAAGTGGACTGCGACTTGGGAAGCATGCGGGGACGATCGGGAGGCTCAGAGGGCGCGACGGAGTGTTCGACGTAGGACCATGCGGCGCGAAGTCGCGCGAACATGGAGATAAGCTCGACAAATCTTACGCGGGTACCCACGACGCTGGCCTCGGTGGCAAGGGCGCGGCTGACATTGTAGAAGTTGTTCAAGTTGCGCGCCGCGTCGCCGCCGCGACCGAAATCGAGAACGCTTTGCAGCTCGCCAATGACGATCAGCGCATGGTTCGTAGCGTTTACGCGCGGCTCGATCTGGCCGGCATCCAGTGCCGCTAGCGCACGCCGCAGATCATGCAGAATGGTGTCGTAAAGGGCCACCACCTGGCCCAGCGCCGAAGCGCCGAAGGCCGTCGCCTGGTGATACGCGGAAGTGGAGTCTTGCCGGTTCACGACGATAGGGCCGCGAACTGCTGGCTCGTTTGGCTTTCGAGCAGGGGGAGTTCCTGGAGCGTAGCGTTAACGTTGGAGTAGACGGTGGTGAGATTTTGTTCCTGAACCACAAGAGCCGCTTGCAGGTCGTCAATCTGCTGGGTGAGCCCCTGGGACGTCGTGTTAATGCTTTGCGAGTCGAGTGAGAGAATGCCGGTATTGGGGTCGTTGAGAGTGTTGACGACATTGGTGAGATTTTGCGCGAAGCCCGTGCTCGTGTTTTGCAGGAGGTTTTGTACGGAAGAGAAATTGCTGGCGAGCGCCGACGACAACGCGCTGTTGTCCACTGTAAGCGTGCCATCGTCGTTGAGGTTTACGCCGATGCTTGCGAGATTGACGATGCCGTCGTTCCCACTGATGGAATAGGCAGAGGCGCCCAGCAGCAGGCCCTGCGCATCGCGGACGGTGTTGTCCGCCTCAAGGGGCCCTCCGCCGCTGCCGTCGGATGCCACGTTGAACTGGCTATTGAAGTCGTTGACGACGGTGTTGTATGCCGTCACGAAATTGTTGATCGCCGTGGTGGCTTGCGTGGTGTCCGGACTGACGTTCACGGTGACAGGCGTGCCCGCAGAGGGCGACCCGAGGTTGAGCGTGACGCCTTCGATCACGTTGCTGACGGTGTTGCTTGCGCTGCTGATGGGGACGCCATCGACGGTCAGCGAGGCATTCGTGCCGGTGACAGCCTTCGTAAAGGAAAGGGCCGTGCTATTTCCCGAGACGGTGATGTCGCCCGGTGCGCCGGAACTGTTGCTGACCAAAGCCAAGCGGTACCCGTTGGCGTCTTGAATGACGCTGGCGGTGACGCCGGCGTTCTGGCTATTGATGCTGGCCGCAAGTTCGTTCAGTGTGTTGTTGCTCGAATCCACGTTGATGGTAACGGGAGAGTTCGATCCCACTTGGATTGTGAAACTGCCCGAAGCGATTGCCGAATCGGCCGAGGAAAGTTCGTTCGTGTAATAAGAGGAAGTGGTGGCAAGCGAATTGACCGTGATGGTGTGAGAACCGGTCGCCGCGGTGCTCGATGCCGTGGCGCCTAGAATGGAAGAATCGGAAGAAGTTGCAACCTGCGCATTGAGCGCGCCGAGTGGATCACTCAAGGCCGCCGCAGCATTTCCCAAGGTGGTGAGATCGGAACTGATCGTCGAAAGCTCACCCGTTTGCGTGCCCAATGTCGTTTGCTGCGTTTGAAGCGCGGTGATGGCCGCCTGTTGATCGGAGACGGCATATTGAACGAACTGCTGTACGTTGATTCCTTGACCGAGGCCCGTGCCCGCTGTAGTGCCGGACGTGGAGGTGCCGAGGGAGTCGCTCAGGGAAGATAGCGGACTCGTTGTTGCCATGTAAGGACTCCTTAAGCTTTGACCTCAACGTGCGAACTTGCCTTGGACTGCTGCTGTTTCAGATAGTCTTCGATGCCTTGGCCTACGTCGCGCAGCTCTTTGGGCGGAACTTCCAGAATTTCCTGGCCCGACTTCGCGTCAGATACGACGTAGTAGACGCGGCCATTCGTGTCGCGCCGCAACGTCACGTTGGTCTGATGCTGAAGCTCGGTCGCGGCGGAGTCGGCTGGCGCAGCAGGAGCCTTTTGAGTGGCTTGGGTTTGTGTCGCCACACCGCTATTTTTCGGCGGATTGGCCGATGTGCCTTGCGACACTGGGGGAGTCGTCGGATCTTGCCCGGCTGTAATCTTCATGACTTCCTCCTACAACGGCTTAGGCGGAATCCTCGGAAGGATTCCGCCAGCCGCCGATTTTTCTCACCCGAGCTGCTTACTGGAGCAGCTTCAGGATGCTCTGCTGTGCCGAGTTCGCTTGAGCCAGGGCCGAGATGCCAGACTGGTTCAGGATCGAATATTCGGACAGGTTGGTCACCTGCTGCGGAATGTTGGCAGCCGTGATCTGATCTTCTGCAGCCGTCAGGTTCTGCACCTGGACGCTTTCGACGTTGCTGGCCGCTTGCAAGCGGTTGATGTTGGCGCCGATCGTGCCGCGGAGGCTGGCGACTTCGGCGATGGCGGAGTTGACCAGGCTGAGCGTCTCCTGGGCGTTGGAGCCAGGGTTGGAGCCGGTTGCGGAGAGGAGCGTATTGGTGACGGCCGTCGGTGTAGTGGTCGCGTCGACGCCACCGGAAAACGTGCCGCCGGTCGGAATCGTCAAGACGCCGCCCGCGCTTTGGGTAAGGACAACGGTGTTCCCCGCTGCGCCGACTCCCGTTGCGGTGAGGGCGAGGGTGCTGCCTGCGGGAGCCGCCGCAGTCGCTTCGGTGTTGGCAGCAGCAATATCATACGTGCCGGCTGCCCCGTTCGTGCCGCCCGCATCGTTGACCGCATCGGCAAGGTTGGTCAGCGTGGCGTTGGCGTTTGCGCCGATTTGAACTTGCCCGGCTGCGGCGACGGTGGTCTTGAAGGTGTAGGTTGTGCCGCCAATCGTGACCGTATCGCCATCCGCTGGCTGCGTCGCGCCGAGGCTAAGTTGGCCAGCGGCGCTCACCGCCGGAGTGTCGACGTTCGTTGTGCCGGCAACCAGGCCGAGAGTCGCGGCAGAGAGCGCACCGGTCGTCGTGCTGATCGTGCTGTTGCTCACGCCGTCGCTGAGGAACACGTTCTGCGCGTTGGAGGTGAAGACCGCCGTGCCGTTGTAGTTCGTCGACGTGCCGATGCTCGTGATTTCGGCGTTGATTTGCTGATACTCGGTGTCGAGAGCGACGCGCTGTGCGCTGGAGACCGTGCCCGTGGCGGCTTCGGTGGCCAGCGTAACGGCGCGATTCAGAAGCGTGGTGATTTGCGCGAGGGCGCCGTCGGCCACCTGCAGAGAACCGACGCCGCTGTTGGCATTCTGCGAAGACTGCGTCAACGCGGTGATGTTGGCTTCGAGGCCGTTCGCGATTGCGAGGCCCGCCGCGTCATCCGCGCCGGAATTGATTCGCGAGCCGGAAGAGAGCTGAAACAGTGTGTTCTGCAGTTTGGATTGCGTAACATCCAACTGGTTCTGCGCTTCCAGCGCGGCGATGTTGTTCAGTAGGCTGATAGCCATTTGAAGGCTCCTTTTTTCGTCGTCAAGTAGTCCGTGTGGCGTCCGGGAGCCTCAATGGTGCGCCGGGGCTTGAACCCTTTGCAGTGGTCCCAGGTGGCTCGCACTTCCCTTCGGAGCCGCCAACGTACTCACCCTGTTTATCGGCGAAAGCGGAAAAGCCTTTAGGTTTCCGAATCGCTTGAAGGCGGGCCAGTTACACGATTGGGTACATTGTTGCTGCAGTGGGCTGTGCGGCGGCTGCTCTGTCCGTGAAGAAGTGTTCCTGGACCACCGTCCTTAACAAGATCGAGATCAGGCATGAACTGCGGCGTATAAATGTTGCTGAACCTGTGCACGCGCGACGATTTGTTCCGCGGCTTCGTACAAATTGGACGCGACCATGGGGAAAGCTTCGGCGTGCGGCCCCGGCCAGAGAAAGGCATCGCGTTGAATGCGAATCGTGGAGCAGCCCGCGGCAGCAGCGAGCGCCAGATCGGAGTCGCTCTCGCTGATGAAGTGCGTTTCTTCGAGCCGGAATCCATAGTCCGATTTGGCCCGGGCAATCAAGCCGACGCTTGGTTTGTAACAATTGCAACCATCGGCTTGGCGATGACGGCAGTAATACACTTCCGCGATGTGGCCCTGCGAAAGAGCCACTTCCAGCAGGAAGCGGCGCGTGATGGCGTCCAGCTCGCTCGCCGTTCGAACGCCGTCGGTCTCGCAGCTTTGGCGCGAGATCACGATTCCCGTGTAGTCATTTGCGGCTAGCAAGCGCAGCGCCTCCAGGCTTCGCGGCAAAAACTCAAACGTATCCCAGCCTTTCGCCACACCGTTTGCGTGGCGTCGGTTGATCACCCCGTCTCTATCCAGGAGGATAAAGCGACGTCGCCGGTCATTCATGATCAACCTCTCGTTCTCTGCCTTCGCGATGCCTATGCGGTTCTGCGCGCAAGGAGATTCAATCGCGTTGGGCAGCCGACTTCCGATTCAACCAATCAGTTCCCACTTGAAACAGCGAGGCGCTTCCCGCACCGACCTTTCCCCTAACTCCCAGTAATTCTTGCACCTGGTCCGCGTGAGTCTTCGGAACGTCAGGTGTCGCGTGCCGTGCCATAACGAACCGTGAGTTTCAAATTGGGTTCGCGCCAATCGATTGCTCGCTGTCCTGAGGAAATCTCCTCGTCGGTGTCGCATAAAATGTTCATCACACAAGACTTAGAGGCAGTGTACAACCGTGATTAAGCTCGCCTTAACATCCCCTGTGGGAAATATGCACGACCTGTGCCATAGGGAATGTTCCTGAGAAACTCTCCGCTGATTTTTCCCGGCTTTGTCGCCGATTCGCCTGAACCACCGCTGAATCCTGCCGATACACCTTTTGACGCTCCTCAAGAAGCGCGCCGTGCGCTCAAGCGTCCGAGCGAACCTTCATGATCCAGCTGACCCGGCTCAATAACCAGCCACTGATGGTCAATTCCGACCTGATTAAATTTGTCGAGCGGGCGCCGGATACCGTACTGACGCTCATCACGGGCGAGAAGGTGATCGTTCTTGAGTCCGCGGAAGCCGTGCTCGAGAAGATCGTAGCATTTCGCCGGAGCATCTTGTCGGGCCCGGGAGTGCAGAACGCTGAGCTTGGCTCGGCAAATCCCTCCGCGGCGCCGCCCATGCTCCATCTCGGGGAGGAGAGTTAGCCTTCCCCATGGATAAGAGCAGCTTTGCGGGTCTGGTCATCGCGCTTGGCGGAATTCTTCTCGGGCTGATGCTCGAAGGGGGCAGGCTGGCGCAGGTCCTTCAGCCGACGGCGGCCATTATTGTGTTTGGAGGAACGATCGGCGCGGTGATGCTGCAATTCCCATTGCGCGTGGTGTTCGCGGCGTTTCGGCACCTCGGGCAGGTTTTTTTCGACAATTCGAAAAATCCCCAGACGCTCATCGCGGAAATCGTCGGCTATGCGAACAAAGCCCGCAAGGACGGCATCGTTTCTCTAGATTCCGAACTTGAGTCGATTCAAGATCCGTTTCTGAAAAAGACTTTGATGCTGGCCATCGACGGCACCGAGCCGCAGGAGATTCGCAAGATGATGGAGCTCGAGCTGGACAATCAGGCCGAGCACGACGATCACATCCCCAGAGTGTTCGAATCCGCCGGCGGATTTTCGCCGACCATCGGCATCATCGGCGCGGTTTTGGGTTTGATTCAGGTGATGCAGCATCTCGACGACATCAGCGAAGTCGGGCGCGGCATCGCCGTGGCGTTCGTCGCTACCATCTACGGAGTGGGCGCCGCCAACCTGTTTTTCCTGCCGGCATCGGGGAAAATCAAGATTCGCATGCGTCAGGAGCAGACGCGGCGCGAAATGGTGCTCGAAGGAGTGATCTCGATTCTGGAAGGCATGAATCCGCGCATGATTGAAACGAAGCTCATGGGCTTCTTCTCCCAAGCCAATCAACATGCGGACAGCAAGCTCGCCTCATGAGACGCCGGAAAACAACGCAAGACCACATTAGCCACGATCGCTGGCTAGTCTCCTACGCCGATTTCATTACGCTGCTGTTTGCCTTCTTTGTCGTGCTCTATGCGTCTTCTCAAGTGGATAAGCGCAAAATTGGAAAGCTCGCGCTGTCCATCCAGGTCGCGTTTCAGCAGCTTGGCGTGTTCGAAACTTCTAATACGAAGATTCCGCTGAGCGACTCGGAAGCAGTGCCGTTCTCGCAGGTGCAAGTCGTCGAAAACACGGATCGCACGACGGACCTCGAGCACTTCGTCCAGCCGATGAAAGGCATTTTAAGTCCGAGCCAATCCGGTTCGCAGATGAAAGCTCTTCAGGATGATCTGGAAAAAGCGCTGGCCCCCGAAATCGACAAACATGTGGTAGACATCAAAGCGAGCCGCGAGGGTCTGATCGTCAGTTTGCGCGAGATCGGTTTTTACGAGAGCGGTTCTGCAAACCTCCGGCCATCTTCCAAACAAGCCATCGACCGGCTGGCCGCGATTCTTCAAGCGCACTCGGAAGCGCTGCGCATCGAGGGACACACGGATAATGTGCCGATTCACAATTCGCGTTTCGACTCCAATTGGGAGCTATCCACCGCCCGCGCCGCGGATCTCATCAAGCTGTTCATCACGCACTACCACTTCGATCCAGCGCGTCTCTCGGCGGCCGGCTACGCCGAATATCGCCCCGTCGCTTCGAACGACTCTCCGGAAGGGCGCGCCCGCAATCGCCGCGTCGACGTCGTCATCCTGAATCCTTCGACGCCGGACCGCTCCATGATCCCTTCGCGTCCTACTTCGGAAACACTTCCGCCGCCGAAAACAAAGGACGAGGGTTTGCCACAACAGCCCGCAACGCAAAATCCGGGTTAGCGTTTGCGCTATCACGTTTCTATCCTTCGTTGACACACTTCTGAATCGTCTGCATGATGGATTTACCCCCTTCCAAATTCATCGTTCGGTGTGTGCCGATGCGCATTCTTGTCGCAGAAGACGACGCACCTCTGGCGGAGTTTCTCCATCAGCGGCTGCAGCAGGAGCAGTTTTCCGTACAAATGGTTTCGGACGGGGGAGAAGCTCAGCGCCTCGCTTCGGACCAGTCGTACGACTTTGTAGTTTTGGACCTAAATTCAGCGGCCGAAGCGGGGATGGATGTTCTGCGGAACATTCGTTCCAAAAACCCCGACCTGCCCGTGCTCGTGGTCAGCGCAGTGGGGCTGGCAGAGGATAGAGTCCGACTGCTCGACGCGGGCGCGGACGATTCTCTGGCTAAGCCCTTCGCATTTGCGGAACTTGCGGCTCGCATTCGCGCCGTGCTCCGGCGAGGCAGCCGGCCCGGCCGAGCGGTGCTCAAGATTGCCGATTTGGAGATTGATCGTGTGGCGCATGTTGTCCAACGCGGCGGCCACGCCATCGATCTCAGCCCGAAGGAGTTCGCGCTCCTGGAATTTCTCATGCGTCACGAAGGGCAGGCCGTCACGCGCACCGCGATCGTTGAGCAGGTTTGGAAGCTGAATTTTGACACTATGACCAACGTCGTGGACGTCTACATCAACTATTTGCGGCGCAAGGTTGATTCAGGGTTCGACCGCCCTCTGATTCGGACCGTTCGCGGCGTTGGCTACCAGATTGGCGGCAACGGAACTCATGCATGAGGGCGCGGCAAGGGTGTACGTGCGTACTTAAGCGGCTATCCCACGGATTCGACCCCGTACTCCCGGGCAGGGAAGCGTCAAACGTCGCCCTAGATATGATTGGCTTCGGTCCCTCATAACCTACAGATACTAAATATGTTATCTGCGAACCTGGACCCTTCGCCAATCCAGGTTTCGTACCTGTCCTCCACTACCCGCGCCATGCAACTTCTTTTCCACTAGGGTGTTCTATTCAATGGGAGTTATATATAGTGAGTAGACTCCCGTCGGCCGGAATCTTGGAAGATCCGGACCGGGAATAACGAGGACAAACTTTATGTTGAAGACCAATTTAAACGGCAAGAGCAGGCTGGGCTTGCTTCTCTGTCTCGTAGGTCTTCTGTGCTTCGCGGCCCCCAAGGCGCGCGCTGGTCAAAGTGACCAGCAGGATCAGGCTGCTCCAGCGCCCCCGACTGACCAAGCCGCTCAGCCCGATCAAAGTGACGCCGGCGACCCACCGACCCGCGTCGCTCGCATCAGCTTTGTCGACGGCTCCGTTTCCATGCAAGCCGGAGGCGTCGGAGACTGGGGTGCCGCAGCTCTCAATCGCCCGATGACCGTTGGCGATAAGCTTTGGACCGACAAGGATTCGCGGGCCGAATTGCAGACCGGCGTCGTATCGATTCACCTCGGCAGCATGACCGCTCTTTCCTTCCTCAATCTCGATCAGGCCATCACCCAAATGCGCATCGCGGAAGGCTCCATCAATTTCCGCGTGAAAGAAATTCGCGAGGGCGATTTATACGAAATCGACACGCCGAATGCGGTTTTCACCGTCAAGCGCGCCGGAGCGTTTCGCCTCGACGTAAATGAAAATGGCGATTCCACGGGCGTTACGGTCATCCGCGGGGACGGTCAGGTAACCGCCAGCGGAAAGACTTACGATCTGCAAGCCGGGCAGCGCGGCGTATTCAACGGCACAGACAACGTTCAATCCACAATAGTTCAAGCGCCTCCCGCGGATGGGCTTGATCAATGGGCGAACGACCGCGACTTGCGCGAACAAGATTCCACATCCGCTCGCTACGTCCCTCCAGATATGCCTGGCACCGCCGATCTCGATACGAACGGAAGCTGGAGCGAACAGCCGGACACGGGTCCAGTTTGGTATCCGAACGACGTTCCTGCCGACTGGGCTCCCTATAGTAATGGCTACTGGAGCTACATCGGCCCGTGGGGTTGGACGTGGGTCGGCTACGAGCCTTGGGGCTTTGCGCCGTACCACTATGGCCGTTGGGGCTACATTGGCGGTCGTTGGGGCTGGTATCCTGGCCCGCGGCTTGGTGTAGCGCTCTATGGTCCGGCCTTTGTCGGCTTCCTCGGAGGCGGCGTAGGCTTCGGATTTGGCGTCGGCTTCGGAGTGGGTTGGTTCCCGCTTGGCTTTGGCGAACCGTTCCATCCCTGGTACCACGCCGGATTTGGCTACGTTAACCGGATTAACGTCCGCAACACCGTCTTCCGCAACAACAGCGTGATTCGCGCGGGCGGCAACTTCAACTACGCCTACGCGCACAACGTTAACGCCGTGACGGCTGCTTCGCGCAGCGCGTTCACAGGCGGCCAAGCGATCAACCGCGGCGCCGCTCATATTAACGAAGCGTCGCTCCGTGGTGCTCAGGTGACGAATCATGTCGGGTTCTCGCCATCGCACGAAAGCGCTCTCGGCGCCGCGAACGCGAGAGCTAACGTCGCTCGGCCATCCTCCGCGGTGCAGAACCGTTCCGTGATGGCGCGGACAACGCCAGCAGCCGGGGCTTCGCACATGCAGGTGCATGCAGCCGACTCCGAAGGCCTGCGTTCTGCAAGCTCCAACTCATATCGCTCGTCGAATACTTCTCGCTCCTGGTCCGCTCAAGGCAATACGACGGACCGTGGCCGCGCGCCAGAAGGCTTTGGCAGCAGCAGGCCTGCCGGCGAAGCCACCACAGCTTCGCGCACGAATCGCAGGGATCGTCCACCCTGGGCCGGGGCAGGCAGCTCTGCCAATCGTGGGACCACTTCCACGGGCAGCCGTTCCTATGCCGCGCCAAACCGCAGCACTTCGTCCGGCGCGCGTACCTCCTCAGCTCCGAGCAGCCGCACGTATTCGGCTCCTAGCCGAAGTTACGGCGGAAGCACGCATGCCAGCGGCGGCGGAGCATCACGCGGCGGAGGCAGCGCGCCTCACGGTGGCGGTGGTGGCGGTCACCCGCACCGGTAGAAATCTAGCTGTCAACAATAAAGCGAGAAGGCCCGCTTCACTCCGACGAAGTGGGCCTCTTCTTTTCTACTCAGGATTCAATCTAAGAAATGCACGAGCGAAAGCGGCTTGCTTCGCGCGCGAGGTGAACTTTCCGGCTCATCTCGCGTAAGATTCTTGCTCCCGAATATGGTCTCCCGCTTCCAACGCCAGCCTCGGCGCAATCGCGCGGTCCCTGCTGCTTCCTCCATTTCGCTCTTCGTTCTTCCGGGCCTGCCGGAAATTCGCGCCGGCGAGAATCTCGCCAAACAGATCGTTGTCACTGCTCGCCGTGCAAGAATCGCCTTTGAAAATGGCGACATACTCGTCGTCGCTCAAAAGATAGTCTCAAAAGCCGAAGGCCGCGTCGTGCGGCTTGCGGACGTTCGCCCCTCGGAGCAGGCGCACGCGCTCGCCAGGAAACTTGCGCATGACCCGCGATTCGTGGAAATTGTTCTGCACGAATCTCGCCGCATCGTCCGTAGTGACCGTGTGCTCATCGTCGAGACGCATCACGGCTTCGTTTGCGCGAATGCCGGCATCGACCATTCGAATGTCCCCGGCCGCGATTCCGTCACGCTGCTTCCCAGGGATCCCGACCGCTCCGCGCGACGGCTGGCCATGGCCCTCCGCAAACAAACGGGGAAGCGTCTTGCTGTCGTCATCAGCGACACATTTGGCCGTCCGTGGCGTTTGGGCATCGCCAACGTTGCGATCGGCGCGTTCGGTGTTCCCACGCTCGTCGATCTTCGCGGCACGCGCGATCGCCAGAAAAAAGCTCTACGCGCAACAGTTCTTGCCGTCGCCGATGAACTCGCTGCTGCCGCTGGTCTCCTCATGGGAAAGTCCATGGGCACGCCCATCGTCGTGATTCGGGGCTACCGATACCGCTCCGTCCAGTCTCCCGCCTCACGTATGATTCGCCCCGCTGCTGAAGATCTTTTCCGCTAGCCAGATTCGTGCTCGTGATGTTCCTTCAAAGGTCAACCGCGGCGAACCGCGCACCGCCATTCACCAATCGCTAGTCACGGTCATCAGTCACCAGTTCTTCTTCTGCCCACCTGTCCCTTTTCCCACTTGCGACATACGCCTGGCCCCGGCATCCTACTCTCTCCATGTCCGCCACAAAAAAATCCACTGTCACGGCTCTTGCCGGTGGCATCGGCGCATCGAAACTTCTCCTTGGCCTCTATGGCGCCATGGACCCGCACGCGCTAACGATCATCGTCAACACCGGCGATGACATTGTTCTCCACGGCTTGAAGATTTCGCCCGACCTCGACATCGTCACCTACACGCTCGCCGGAATCGTCAATCCCGCCACCGGCTGGGGCATGCGCGGCGAGACGTTTCACTTTCTCAAGCGCCTTGGCGTCTTTGGCCGCGAAACGTGGTTCAATCTCGGTGATCGCGATCTCGCCACGCACATTCATCGCACTGCGCTGCTCGCGCAGGGAAAAACTCTCACGCAAGCCGCCGAATCCATTCGCCACGCGCTCGGCGTCAAGTCGCGGATCCTGCCGATGTCCGACCAGCCCGTGCCCACCATCATCGAAACGCGCGACGGCAACATGCACTTTCAGGAATATCTCATCAAGCATCGCACCGAGCCGGGCGTTCATGGCATTCACTTCGCCGGGATCAAACACGCGCATCCGGCTCCCGGAGTTCTCGAAGCCATTTGCGACGCCGGTCGCGTCATCATTTGCCCCAGTAATCCGCTTATCAGCATCGGCCCGATCCTCGCCGTGCCGCGCGTGCGCGAACAACTCCGCGCCCGCAAGGAAAGCGTAATCGCCGTCTGTCCGATTGTCGGTGGAAAATCGCTGAAAGGACCCAGCGACAAAATGCTCATCCAACTTGGCTGCGGTTCGTCGGCCTCCGCCGTCGCCAAACTTTACGCCGATTTCACCGGCACATTTGTCATCGACCGCCGCGATGCCGCACAGGCATCAGCGATTCAGGCGCTGGGCATGAAAGTCGCCATCCTGCCCACCGTCATGCGAACCCGCGCTCAGAAACGCAACCTAGCCCGCGCGCTCCTGGTTTTGTAGAAACGAGCTTTGCCCCGCCCGCTCTTCGCATAAGGAATCTCATCCGTAGCGCTTCGTCATTCCTTTACGATCATCAAATCCCACGCCCCAATCGTCACTTCCTGCCCCTGCGTCAGCGATTTCCCGCTCAATAGTTCCGTCCCGGCGCCGTACGAATATACGACCGTTGCCGGCGAACTGGAATAATTCAGGAAGTAGTGCAGGTTCCGCCCATCGTTGCCGATTCCATGCTTCACGCGCACGCTCGGCGGAAGCGCTTGGTCCGGCCCCGTGAGTCCAGCGTCGCGCAGCGCATCCATCACAATCGCGTCCTGCAATTTGTCGGACACCGCCGTGCCTTCATACAGCAAGCTCCCAGAGCCATACTGATTCAGTGTGATCGCGGGCCAGCGTCCAAAAAACGGATGATCGTAGTAAGCGAGCGGCTTCGCGGTCTCAAGCTGCAGAAATTCCGCCCACGTGTTCACTTCATTCTCTCCGCCTGCGTGAAACGGATCACCTTTCAACGCCAGCGGCTTTTCGAGATTCGAAAACTCCTGATACGTAAATCCCGCCGCCTTTCGCAGCGGCCCCGGCGCCAACTCCCATCGCACGGCTGAATTGTCATTCGTGAAGCCGCTCTTAAACGTCATCAACACGTGCCCGCCGTTGTGTACGTACTCCGAAATCTTCCGCAACAGCGCATCGTCGGCCACATAGAGGCACGGAACAAGCAGCAGTTTGTACTGAGCCAGCTCAGCCGCGCTTACACTCGGAAAAACGAAATCCGAGCCTACGTTGGCAAAGTAAAGAGAGTTATGAAGCTGCGTGAGAATTCCGTTGTATCCTCCGGCCGCTTTTCCTGGTACCCAACCGCCCCCCGGCTTTCGTTCGAACGGCATGAAGCTGATCGCGTTCGACGAATCCACGCTGTAAAGAATCGCCACGCGGTTCTGGATCTTCATGTTCGCCAGTTCGGGGCCGATTCGTTGCAGTTCGTGCGCCACGCGCGTCACCTCCGCATACGCGCGATTCGGTTCCAGGTCGTGACTGAGCACGCCCTTCCAATACGTTTCCTGCCCGGCGTGAATCGAGTGCCAGTGCCAATATTCGACCATGTTTGCGCCGCTCGAAACGTGCGTGTAGACGTCCAGCCGCAATTGCCCGTCGTATGGCGGAAACTGGCCCGCCGAGTCCCACCCCAGCGTTTGCGCGTTCGTTTCCGTCACCAGGAAATTCTGGTGCTTCAGCGAGCGCGCGAAATCCCCCTGTAATGCCTGCCATGCTCCATCGAGATGGTCTTGCGTTCCGTGATAGGGATTGTTCGCCACGACGTCCAGTTCCGCCGCCACGGCTGGCTCGTTCACATCGAGCCGCATCATGCTTCCGAAGTCTTGCGTGACGAATTGATCTGGGCGCCGATACTTGCGCACCAGCGCAGCCTGGAACGCCAGAAAATTCGTCACGCGCATCTGCTGCCAGCGGCTCCATTCCAGGTTGTAGCTCGTGCTCGTGGCGTTGTCTCTCGTCGGCATGTCCGCCCAGTCGTTGACGTCCTGTCCCCAATAATTGAGAAACCACGCTCTATTCAGCGCGTCCGTCGTGCCGAACTTTTTCTTCAAGTGCTCGACGAATCCCGCGAAAACGTCCGCATTCGATGCGCCGTAGCTGCTCGTTTCGTTGTCGATCTGCCATCCAATCACCGCTGGGTTGTCTTTGTAGTGGCTCACGAGGTTGGTGATAATCCTTTCCGCATAAAAGCGAAATTTCGGATTATCGAAGTCCATGTTCTGCCGCATCCCGTAGCCCACATAGCCGTCTCCCAGCGGCCTCGCTAGGATTTCAGGGTGTGCGTGCGCCATCCACGTGGGAATCGAATACGTCGGCGTGCCCATAATCACTTTGATCCCCGCCTTGCCCATCGCGTCCACCACGCGATCCATCCATGCGTATTCAAAATGTCCGTCGCTCGGTTCCCACAAGCTCCACGTCGATTCGCCCATGCGCACGACCGTGATGCCGGCGTCCTTCATCAGCGCCACATCTTTTTCGAGGCGCCCCGGCTGTAGTTCCGCGGGCATGTACTCGTTGTAGTAGGCCGCGCCGTAAAGAATCGTCGGCTGGGTCGCGCCAGGCGGCTCGGACGACGCGTGGCTCTGCGCTCGCGCGGACAGGCAAACCACGAGTGCTGCCGCCGCGATGGTAAGACCAGAGACGATACGACTGAGCTTCGCTTTCCGCCTTTGCATGGATGCCTCCCCGACCGAACTCTTCCCGGGCTTCAAAACTGCCGCGGTGCGCGCATGCCGCATGCGCCGCGTGGAACATGCGAGCCTAGTTCACATGCCAGCTCGTTTCAAGAGCCGCGCGCCGTATAATGCTGTCCACGCATGAACTCCATCTTCATTCGCTTGGCCCGTCCTGTTCTCGCTCTCTGCTTGCTTGCGCTTCCTTGCGTCGCCATCGCCAGACAGCATGTTCGTCCTCCCCTTCACACCAGCGGCCACGATATTCTCGATTCGTCCAACCACGTCGTGCGCCTCACCTCCGTCAACTGGTATGGCTTCGACCAAAAAGAATTTGTCGCCGGCGGGCTGGACCACGCGCCTCTCGCTGCCATCATCCGCGAGATTCAAGTCATCGGTGTCAACTCCGTCAGGCTTCCCTGGGCCAATGAAACGCTCGAAACCAATCCACTCGTACCGGATTACGCGGTGAAAGCGAATCCGCAGTTTCGCGGCAAACATGCGCTGGACATCATGGATGCGGTGATCGCCGCGCTCGCAAAAGCTCACATCATGGTCATCCTCGATGATCACATGAGCCGCGCGGATTGGTGCTGCAAGGACGAGGACGGCAACGGTCTCTGGTACAACGCGGAGTATCCGGAAGGGAAGTGGCTGGCGGATTGGCAGGCCATCGTCGAACGCTACAAGAACCAGCCCTGGGTCGTCGGCGCCGATTTGCGCAATGAACTTCGCAGCGGCGCGGCGTGGGGCGGCGATGATCCGCGCCTCGATTGGCACGCCGCCGCAGAGCGTGGAGGCAACGCCGTGCTTTCCGTCAATCCCAACTTGCTCATCATGGTCGAAGGCCCGCAGTACTCGACGGACTTCACTGCCTTTGCAAAGCTACCGCTCGTGCTAAGAGTTCCGAACCGCGTTGTCTATTCGCCGCACGCCTATCCTTCTGCGAACCATGTCTTCCAGAGCTACGAAGAAATGAAGCAAGCGTACGACGCGCGTGCTGGCTACTTGCTGCACAATGAGCCCGGCATCCCGCTTTGGATCGGTGAGTTTGGCGCGTGCCAGGCACTCGATTGCGAAAACGGAGGCCAGTGGTTTCGCTGGTTTGTACAGTATCTTCGCGAAAACAATTTGAGTTGGAGCTATTGGCCGCTCAACGGCACGCAATCCAGCGGCGTCTCACGCAAATACGATGCCGTGGAAACTTACGGCCTGCTCACGCCCGATTATCAGCACATCGCCGCGCAGGAAATGGTCAAACTACTTCAGTCCATCGAGAGCCCTGTGCCTTCGCGCTAGTGCTACGTCGTTCATCAGAAATCGGCGCTTTTTTCCGCGCGCGCCCGCAGTATGCTATCTTCGAAAACTTCGAATATGACGCTTGCTCCGCTGACCACCACTGACTTCCGGCACGCGCTCGCCCAGTTCGCTACGGGTGTTACCGTCGTCACTGTTGAGCGCGGCCCCCGCAGCGCCTACGGAATGACCGCCAATTCGTTCGCTTCCGTCTCCCTCGACCCGTTCCTCATTCTTGTTTGCGTCGATCAGCGCAGCCATCTCCTCCCGCTTCTCAAGCAAAATCCGTTTTTCGGCGTCAGCGTTCTGAAGGAACACCAGCAAGCAGTCTCGGTCTATTTCGCGCAGCCCGATCAATCTCCTGAAGTCGAGGTCAACCTGGGCATTCGTTTTCGCTGGACTTCCTCCGGCGTCCCTCTACTTGAGGACGCCATCGCGCAGCTCGTCTGCCGCGTTGCCGGTTCTTATATAGCCGGCGACCACACCATTTTCCTCGCCGAAGTCCAGTCCGCCGACTTATTGCCAGGCGAACCTCTCCTCTTTTTTCGCAGCAGGTACCGCCAAATCGCTCCGCCACGCTGACGCAAACCGCGTCACGCTTTTCCTCTTTAGCTTTTTCCCTCGTGTCCGCCAAGCGACTCGCGCTTCACTCCATACTCCGCGCCCCACCGGTCCGTCATCTGCCCGCGGATTTCCCACAACTCCGGGAAAAACTTGTGCCTCATCCCGTCTTCCAGAATCTCCACCGGCCGTCCCTTCAACGATTTCGAGCCAAACCCAATCGTCCGAAAGATCAGCTGCATGTGCTCGAACCGGAATTTCTGAAACAGTTCGTCGAACTCCGCCAGCTCCTCCGCCACCATGTACGCGTCGCCGTGGTTGTACTCCGAGTCGTAAATCTTTTCGACCGTCAGCCCGTGCTTGTCCAAATAACTCGTCTTGAACGAATTCCAGATCGGCTGGTACATCTTCAGCAGCACGCGAAATCCCGGTGACTCCTGCCCGCTGCCGTTTCCCAATTTCTTTCGAATCTCCTGATAGTCCTTCGGCGACATTGTCTCGAGCAGCGCCAGTTGCTGAATCATCATTCTCTGCGCCGTGTGCACGCGCCGGAACAGCGTGATCACGCGGTTCGTATTCTCCTGCTGCAAATATTCGTCGATGTCCAGCAGCGTGTACGCCATCAGCTTCATCCACAGCTCTTCGATCTGGTGCACGATCTGGAATTGCAATTCGTCCGCGTTGCAAAATTCGCTGTAGTCGAGCTGGCAGGACAGCAGCGTTTTCGTGCTCAGATACACCTCGTAGTCCAGCGTTCCTTCGCCGCTCATGATCGCGTAAAACTGTTCTCGGTTCACGCAGGCCTCCTCGCGCGCCGCTCGTTGTTGCGCCTCAACTATCTACTGCCTGTCGATTCTCGCCAATCCCGTCCAGCTATATCCCCGCTGCGACCGCAGCAACTTATCCTTGAATCCCGACGCCAGCCACGGCTGCACTTCTTCTTCCTTCAAGTAATACGCCACCGGCGTCACCAGTTGGTCGAATACGTTCGCGTGAATTTCGTCGAAAGGGTAACTGTGCATCGCCGCAAAATAATCTCCATAAGGCAAATGCTTCGGCCCTTTTCCATCCGCCCCCGGCCTGTAAAAAAGCTTAATAACCGCCCACAAGAACGCCGATGGCGCGAGACACAGTACGCGCAGTAATCCCGCGGGCAGCTTCGAAGTCACCGCCGTTCGAATCGGATTGATGAATCGCGGAATCCACTCGTTCCCCTCGTATCCATATACCCAAAAAAAGACTTGCCCGCCGTTTCTCACACGCGAAGCGAGGCTCGCAAATCCCGCGGCCGGATCCGGCAAGTGATGCAAAACCCCGACTGAGAACGCCATGTCAAAAATCGGCCGCACCGGCGCGTGCAGCAAATCTCCGATCACCACGTGCGCATTGGGCAAGTCGCGCGTATGCGCAAACGCCACGAACGCGCTCTCCCCCAAATCCAGCGAAACGATCGCCTTTGCTCCGCAGCCCGCCACAATCGCGGTGTGGCGCCCCTTGCCGCAGCCGCCTTCGAACACGGTTTTCCCCTGAAAATCCTCGCCCTTCACCGGCGCGATCCAGTCGAAAAACTCCTGCTCGTAGTACCCCCGCAAATCGCTCCACCGCGTCCACTCTTCCGCAAACCGCGACGCCGTCTCGAGTTTCAGATGTTCCAGATTTGCCGGCAGCAAAATCGGCACGCCATCGCGAATCGAAAATTCCGTCGCGCATGCCGCACAGGCAAGCTTTCCCGCCATGACGTGTTCGCGCTCTTCGCGAACGCCGTCCTCGCGAAGCGTGAGTTCGCCGCCGCAATTCGGGCATGCGAAATAGTTCAGGGCGTCTCGTCGCATCTCGTCTGAAAATATAATGGGAAGTTGGACTTTCGCAAAATCGAGGAAGGGAGCTGCAACGGCTCGCCGCTGCCAGAAAACCAAGCCGAACCCGCTGCGCGGCGCCGCAACGCTATCAATGAATTCTCCGCGATTACCAGCCCCCGGCTCCTGCCGTTCGGGGAGGTTCGTCGCGCCCGGCCATCGCTTCTCGCCGGCTCCGGAATTCCCGCACGCTGTACACGGGCTTGTTCTGCGATTCGTAATACGTCCGCGCCAGCATTTCACCGATCAATCCTGTCGCAATAAACTGAATGCCGCCCATCACCAGCGCCATTCCGAGCAGCATCAGCGGCCCGTGATTCGCCAGCAGACCTTCATCCAAAAGCGCCTTGCGGATGAATACCCACAAGCCGATCCCCGCGCCGCCACTCAGGCAAAGCAGGCCCATCAATCCGAAAAATTGCAGCGGCTTCGTGGAATAATCCAGCAAAAACTTCACGCTGAGCAAATCAAGCAGCACGCGCACTGTTCGCGAAATGCCGTAATTCGACGCGCCGTTCTTTCGCGCAATATTGGAAATCGGCACTTCGGCGACCGACGCGCCAGCCCAGCTCGCCAGCGCCGGAATAAAACGGTGCAGCTCGCCGTAAAGATGAATCTCCGACAAAACTTCGCGCCGGTAGGCCTTGAAGGTCGTTCCAAAGTCGTGCAGGTCCACGCCGGAGAGCTTCGCCATCATCTTGTTTGCTACGCGGCTCGGCAGTTGCCTCGTCAACCAGTGGTCCGTGCGCGACACGCGCCATCCGCTGACAAGATCGAATCCCTCTTCAATCTTTTCCAGAAATCGCGGAATCTCTTCCGGATCGTGCTGCAAGTCCCCGTCCATCGAAATGATCACGTCGCCACGCGCAAAATCGAATCCCGCTTTCAGCGCCGGCGCCTGCCCGAAATTTCTTCGCAGTTGCACGACGTTCACGCGTGGATCGTGCTCGTAAATATCCGAAAGCACTTTGAACGTTTTGTCTTTGCTACCGTCGTCTACGAACACCAATTCATAGCGCTCGCCGATCGCATCCATAACCTCGGTGAGTTTCACATACAGCGGTGGGATATTTTCCTGTTCGTTGTAGAACGGAACCACGATCGAATATCGGATGGGCGGGTCGTTCTTCATTCTCGATAGTCTGGACTTTCCTCAGGCATCTTGCGCTACGAAACCATAGTCTATCAGCCGAATCCCCTGCGATGCGACAAGATTTCGTATTGCCGTGTCCGTAAGTATTTCCAGCTCCGACTGCCGCGAACTCTGCAGGCGCGTCGCGGATTTGGCAAGTTCTTCATCGGCGTAGCCGGGATGGCACATCAGTTCGGTCGTGCCTTCCGGCAATATCTCGATCAGTCGCAGTACCCCTTCGCGCGTCATTTCTCCCGTTTGTGCTATTCCGCAAAAGTAATCCGCCGTCGCAATTCCCGCGCGCTCCGCCTTCTCGTGCGCGTCCGGCGCTAGGAGCTTCAGCCCGCGCGCCTGCACACCCTGCCGCATAACGACAGTCCCTTTTTGATTTGCGCCTGCCGAAAGCGCCGCGCGCAAGCTCGATTCCTCGTGCGCGATCCGCACCGCCGCAATCCCATGTTTTTTCGCCAGCCGCAGCGCAATCTCAAACAATCCCGGCAGCATCTGCACATGCCGGTGGCCATCCAGATGCGTCGGCGCGATCGCAGCGTCCCGCACCCGCTGAATCTGCGCGTTCCATTCGCGCTCCACCTCCTCGAGCGCCAGGTTTCTCCGCGCGAGCCGCAGCAGCAAACTCTCCGGCCTGCCATCCAGTTCGCCGCGTTCGTTCAAGAGGCTGCCCACTTTCTCTCGCGGGGCGCTCGGCTCTCCTTCGCTCAAATTCAAATGCACGCCGACTCCGAGTCCCGGCGTCGCTCTCGCCAGTTCAGCCCCTGATGCGAATGCCGGCCCATTCGCCAGCAGTGAAGCGCTGGTCACGATTCCATTGCGGTGCGCTTCCGCAATGCCGCGATTCACCCCCTCCGTCCATCCCAGGTCATCCGCATTGACGATTAGATTCCTCAAATCCCATCCTGTCCTTTCGTTCCGGCCTGTCCCTTCGTACAGCTATCCATTCGTGGTACACCACTCGACCGTACCATTGACCGCTTTTTCGCTCAATTTTAGCATGACACTCAGAGGCAAAAATGCCAGTCAACACGCGCGACTCCAAGGTCGTCGACGGCCGCTACAGCGACAAACGCCGCGGCCACCGCATGAATTCACGGGTTCCCGTCCGTTTGGAATGGGACGTCGAATCGGGGAAGCGTGTCTCCGTCGAAGCGCATACGCGCGTCGTCAATCCTTACGGCTGCATGGTCGTTTTGGCGCAAGAGCTTCAGCTCGAACACCGCCTCGCATTGACCAATCTTGCCACGGATACCAGTAACGCTGCCGTCGTGGTTTGGCGCGGAATCCCGCGGCCCGACGGCTGGGAATACGGCGTCGAGCTGATCGCGCCGGAGATGGATTTTTGGGGGCTTGAGCTGTGAAACCGCAACCGAACGCCAAACCGGCCGCCACCCATCGGGTAATATCAACTCGTCCGCCAACCGCGGAAGAACGCCGCCGCGCGCAGCGCGTGCTGCTCAGGATCCGCGTCGTGGTCCAGGTCGAGGGCAAAACGGAGCAGATCGAAGGCTCCACGCACACCGTCAGCGCCAGCGGCGCGATGCTGATTCTTCCGCACGGCCTTGGGGAAGGAACGAAACTCACCATCGAGAATCCGAAGGCACAGGCGAAGGTGGAAGCGCGCGTCGTGCGCCCGCCGCAAATGTCCCACGAAGGCTCGCAAGTGCCCGTCGAGTTCTTGTCGCCTTCGCCGAATTTCTGGGGCATCTTTTTTCCGCCCGTCATCAACTGAAAACCCTCACAAAGAAAATAGCAAAACAGCGGTCGAAAATCGTGGTGTCGCGTGATTCTCGAATTTTCGGAACGTGTGTCTACTAAAGAGAGCGGCCCCGAATTGTCGGGGCCGCATCGTCGTAAGCCGAAGTTGGTCCGTGGTTAGTTAATCGTGACGCTCAGCGGCGGCGCAGCCGGGGAAGCAGCTGGATTCGTCGCGATCGCCACCGTCGTGGTGCCTGTGACCGTCATGTTGATTGGGCCGCTCGCCGACGCTGCGGTGGTTGCGTCGCCCAGATAATGAGCGCTAATCGCATGAGTGCCAACCGCCAGTGCCGGTGCCGTTGGCGTCGCAGTTCCGCCCGAAACGTTGGCTGCCGTCCCGATCATGCTCCCGCCGTCGAATAGTGCGACTTGCCCGGTTGGAGTGCCTCCGGTCACTGCGACGCTGAATGAGAACGCAGTCCCTGAAGCAACCTTGGCATTCGTCACGGTTAATACCGTGTGCGTTGCCGTCAGCGGTGGTGGCGGTGGTGGAGTCCCTCCTCCGCCTCCTCCGCATCCCAGCGTGAAGCAGAGCAGGCACACGAGGCCCAACCCGAGGGCCGCGCGATACCGCTTACGCCCGCCGGGGAGGAAGAGCAGGAAGAGCGACGCGAAGCCCGTTCCGGCGCTAAGCGCCCACCATCCTTTGTCGCCCTTTGAAGGAGGAGTCGTCTTTGCCTCAAGCATCCGATCCGACAAAGCATTGGAAGCTGTCAGGGTCGTGGATGTTACTAGCACCGAACACATCAACTGTCCGGAGACAGCCGACGCGCCCGTCACATTGAGGTCCAGCGGAGAGGGCGAGCATGTCACACCGGGCGTTGAGGCTGACGGAGTCACGGCCACCATGCCGGTAAATCCGCCGCTCGGCGTCGCCGTGACCGTCGAACTCACGCTCGCGCCCGTAGCCGAGCTCAGCGTCACCGCGCTCTCCGTCACCTTGATGTTTCCAACCTGCGCCTGCGTAACGGATACGGAGGCATTGCTCGTTCCCGAGGAACTTGAGGTTGCATAGTTGGCATCGCCGGCGTAGCTCGCCGCGATGGTATATGTGCCCGCGGTCGAAAATGTATGAGGCAGAGTTGCCGTTCCGAACGCCGCGACCGGCGACGTGGTATTTAGACCGGCCGCCGCCGTGCCCACGGAACTTGCCGTGCCGATAGTGGTTCCGTTGGCCGCAAAGGTGACCGTTCCCGTCGGGCCGAGCCCGCTGCTTTGGGTTTCGATGGTCGCTGTCAGCGTCACCGCCGTGTTGGTATTGGTCGAATTAGAACTTGCCGTAACAACGGAAGCGGTTGCGGCTGTTGTGACAGTAATCGCGAGCATAGCAGAGGTGCTGGTGGTGTAACTGCTGTCGCCGCTATAGGTGGCGACAATGTTGTTCGTGCCGCCCCCAAGCTGGACATCTTGATCTTCGAGGAAGCCCAGATCGTTCAGCAAGGTGGCAGTATTTGTGGAGTTTAGTGACTGTGTGATCGGAAAATCATTCAGGTTATTTCCGTTGTCCTTCAAGGTGATGCTTCCAGTCGGGCAAGGAATCGCTGTCGTGCTGCACTCCTGGCTGTTGCTATTTGAGCCTGTTCCGACGACATCTACCCTTAAGATGTAGGGTGAGCCATAGGGCACCGTTGTAGCGGTGGTGGTTCCCACAAGAAGGCTGACGGCCGTCGCGCTACCCTCTTGTCCGACCGTTACATTCATCGGGGCAGAGGTACTGCCTGCGAAGGTTCCATCTCCGGCGTATTGCGCTACGACTGGATAGGGCGTCGCAGTACCGTTCACCACATATCCTGGAAGCAAATTCGTTGTGATGGTTGCGGTTCCGCCGCTGAGCGCGAAGGTCGAAGTCGTGGTGTTGCTAAAGAGGCCGATCTCCGTCGGGGCGCTCCCCGGCGGGGAGGCAAGCAGGGAAACGTTGCCCGTCGGCGTTCCCGAACCGGAGGTCACACCGACCTTGAACGTGACGGTCGCGCCGTGAGCGATGGTTCCCGTGGGAGTCGTCGTGATCGTGGTGGTTGTGGAATTGAAAGTTGCGAGAGACCAATTCGTAAGCAGGTTGCCTACGTTTACAGACCCGAGACCGGTTGCTTTGTCGTATCCTGCCACGGCCAGAAATGCTGGATTGGTCTTGGCGGCGGGATCAACAAGCACGCCGTATTGATTTGCGGCCGTCGAGGTATTGCTGCAATTCGTCGTACCCCCCTCACAGGCAGTGGAGTTGTTGCCCGCGATGGTGTCGTAAAATACGCAGCCCGTTGCGGTTATGTTGGCTACGTTCGATGCGCAAATAGTGCTCGATTTGCCCAGATTATTCTTGTACAGCTGATAGAGCACGTAGTTCGCATTGCCCTGCCGCGCCCCACCTTGCTGTTGGATGACCAGCGCCATGATGCCCGCGAAATCGGGCGCCGCTGCGGAAGTCCCACCCACCGGGCTGATCTCCACCGTTTGACCCAAGCTGCATGCGTTGCCATTCTGGCCGCCTTCGGACGAAGGAGTGTCTTCCTCGCACGTAATGTAGAAGTCGTTGTTGGTGGTATTGATTGCGGCGAAGAGGGACAAGTCAGGCATATCGCGGAACGTGTCCGCGGAAGGTGTGATCCCCACCTGCCAGCTCGGCCTGGCATTGAAGGCGCTTTCGCCGCCGCTCCCGCCCACGAGGTCAACGCCGTCCTCTTCCAAAGTGTCCTCGTTGATGATCGCCGCAGTGCAGGTGCTCAAGCTTCCTGTGGCTGCCGTAGCGGCGCAGGAGCTGTTCCAGGTGGATTCCGGAATGTACGCCTTCGCGGATTCCGTGGCCGTTCCCGGAGTGTTCCAGAAGGTCCCTAAACTGTTCTGAAAATCGGTGCCGCCCATCACCACGTTGTAGGGAGTGGAAGCGAGGCCGCTAACGCCCAATCCGGTGGACGAGAAATCAACCGCAGTGCCCGTTTCAGCGTCGCACCCATCCGAGCCGCTGTCGCCAGCCGAGAGAATCACCGTTATTCCTTGCGCGGCCGCTTGCGACCACAGAGCGTCGTAGAACTCAACGCCGCTGCTTCCCAGGTCTGCCTCGCACAAGCCAAAACTCTCGCTCAGGATCGGCGCGAGGTTGTTATCGATGATATAGACCGCGGACAGATCGACGCCCTGCGCTCCTACGGTCTGGGAAGTCTCCGAGAGCACAAGGTCAATCTTGGCCTGAGGCGCCACGGCGCCGGACCATTCCACATCCAGCACCGCTTCGCCTTCATCGAAACTTGCCGAATCGGGACCCTGGACACCGGGGTCGGGCCCATTCAGGATGATGTTGCTCGCGGTGAAGTTGTCTGGCAGGCCGAAGAGTTGGCGGAATTGCTGGATGTCCGTGACAAAAATATCCGAATCCTGAACGATGGCGATGGTGACACCGCTTCCCGTTGCCGTCGAAGGAATTCCATATATGGTCGAAAAATCGGCGGGCGCAACGCCATAGCACGGCACGGTTCCGCTGCCACCGCTGCATTGGAAGGTGATTTGCGGTTTGGGGCCGTTCACCGTCGCGGAGGTAACCTGGAAATTTCTCGGACGATGCAATTGCGATTTCGCGTGAAAATTGTGCAGGCCCACGACGCCGGAAACCACCGGCGCGAGCGCCGCCGGGATCTGCGGATCGCTTATGTTTGCAAGATGCTGCTGCCCATTAACAAAGAATTGATGGATCGCGGTGTGAAACGCGGTTTTGATTTGTCCGGTGGTTCCCGTGAACTCGATGGTTGAGCGGCCGGCTCCAACTTTTATGCTCTGAAATCCCTGCGACTGCAGCCAATTCGTGATCGCCTGAACATCCGAATCCGCCGGCCCGAAGTGAGATGCGAATTGATCGGGCGTTAACCACGAATGGTAATTCACGGAAGACTTGTCTTGCTGCTGATCGAGCAGTTGCGACAACGCGGCTTGCTGGTCCGAGCTGCGCTGGAGCAGAAGAAGCATGCGCGGCGCGGGCGTGGAATCCGGCACGGCGCCTTGATCAAATTCCGCGCGCGCGAGCGGGTGCACGTTTCCTTTGAGCGTGACGAGCTTGGTGTTGTCGACTTCCTGCGTAACTCGCGCCGGAACATTGGGCGTTTGAGAAAGGAAAGAGCCCGCGCGTGCTTGCGAGGTTTGCGCCGAAGCCGGAGCGGCGACAAAAAGCAGAATCGCAGAAAAAAACATAATGGCATTGCGAATGAGCTGAGAGTTGGTTTTCATGATCCGTCCACGCAACAGATTTGGTGTGTACAGCGGCGACCCGCGATCGGTCCTGAGGGAGGCAACTCCAGCGGAAAAGGATTCGCATCCTTCACGATGGTTTGCCCAGGCAGAGGCTCGGCCCGAAAGCGAACACTCCCCAATTGCTGGCAGAGAGGTTAGCACGAACGATCCGCACCCTTGCCCGTAACTTGCGAATTGCTTTGCATAAGCGACACTACCCCAAGAACTTTATGGTGCTCGCTCTTCCTCTAAGGCTCTCGATTACCTGTGAAGACGAGTTCCCAAGAGCAGAACCGCGGGGGCTTGTTCTATATTCCGCAAGAACGCCCGCGGAGTTCCCGTGGCTAGCCGATAACTGTTTGGCAGCCAGTTCCTAGCGAATCAACAACCCAGCCGTCTTCTGTTTGTTTCGCTCCGCGAAAGAAAAAACTCGCGGGCGCGATGGAGCACACCACTGATTAAGACCACCTCGAACCTTGACCACTGTTCCTCGGGACCACTTCGCTTCGAGACTGCTCGTTCTTCACGCGTTTGGCAACAGCGTGAGACCACTCGAAATCGTCACACGTTGCCAAACTCCGCGCGGGCGCGTTGCGCCTTACTATCGCACAAAGAGTCCATTAGAACCGGCGAAAATGCCGGCCGTAAAAACCTCCATAGTAAAAGCCAGGACCCCACCAGCCGAACCCCGGATAAGCGCCAACATAAGGACCGTAGTAGGGATAGGGGCCATAAGGAGCATAGGGATAGGGAGCAGGTCCGTAGGCACCGTAGTAGCCGTTCCCGTAACGAAGGCTCGGACGGCCGTTGCGCCCGCCGTTGTAATCGTCCTGAGTGACGGGGTAGAAGGCCTGCTGGCTGTTCGTAGTGTCCACTTTGACCGGGTCGACGAGATGAAAGGAAAGCTCGGACTCGGGATAGAGAACCGTTGGACGGCCGCGCGTGAGCAGAACCGCTCCGATGCCAGCAACGGCACCGGCTCCCGCGCCAATGGCTGCGCCGCGGCCCCAATCCGCCGCAGAACCGATGATCGCGCCTAGGGCTGTGCCGCCGCCGATGGTGGCCGCATCCGCGCCGTGCGATGTTCCGCCGGAGGCTTTCCAGAGCTGCGTGAGAACGGGCGATTGCGTGCCGTCGACGAGAGTAATGTCCGTCAACTCAACGCCCAACTGCGAAGTCCCTTTGACGCGGCCCGCTTTCTGCGCGGCCTTGACCTGGCCCATGACCGTCTCACCGCGGCGCGCGACAACCCAGCCGTTCACGACGATGGGCTGCTCGAGCGTGCCGCTGAACTGGTCGCCAATCTGGTTATGGTCGCTTGAAAGCAGCTCGTTGAGGCGCATGACGACGACCGTTCCGGCAGGAATGGTAAGAAGAGTGGGCGGAGGACCGTACTGCTGGTTCGGAGGAGGCTGTTGTCCGTACTGGCCAGGATTTTCCTGGTCATACTGTCCGCCATAGGGCTGGCCATAGTCCTGGCCGCTCTGCTGAGAATTTTGCGGCGGGCGGTCGACCGAAGTGATGGGAGGCCGATTGGGGTTTTGCGGCGGGGGAGCTTGCTGGTTTTGCGGCTGCGCCTGCTGGCTTTGTGGCGGGCGGTCCGGCGAAGCCGCGGGCTGCGGAGGTTGTTGCTGTTGATCCGGCGGTTGCGCCTGCTGTTGCGGAGGCGGTTGCTGCTGGTCCGGCGGCGGAACTTGATCCTGGCTCTGCGGCGGACGGTCCTGCTGAGTGGGAGGCTGCTGGGCAAGCGACCAACCGCTCAGGGAAAGGGCAAGGGCTCCCGCGAAAACCGCGCGAAGCAGGCATTTGCCCCTCATCGAAACTGCTGGGTGAAGATTCATGGTTTTCTCCTCGACCCGGGGCCCGACCGAGATTGTACTCTCGGGCTTCGCACTTGAAAAGTTAGATGGCGATGTGCGTGGCGCGGATGCTTTGTTGAAGGGAAAGGGTTTAGCCGAACGCTGGGGTGATTGTCGTTTGGAAGGGAAATGAGAGAGGGTGTCACCCCCGGCATTTTGCAAAAGAGTGCGCAAGGCATTGGAAATGAACGAGTTAGCGAAATACTCATTTTGGAAGAGTGAATAAGAGGTTTGGAATGAAGGAGATGCAAAAGCGGGAATTGGGCAAAGAGTGAGAAAGAGTGAAGCAGAGGGGCGCGTCGTTGCAGGCTGCTGTGGATCGAGCGATGAAGCGTTAAGGTCACAGGAAACGGTAGCATGGAAATTATATTTTGTCAATAGATAATTGTATGGTACTCATTCGAATCGCGGAGAGCGGATTTGGAGTGGCGGCGACGGGAAGGCGAAGAAAGGAAAGGAGTAAGTGCGGGGAGAAGTGGCAAGCGGCGTGCGTTGAGACGAAATGTGAGACGGAGAGGAAAAATATTTTTTGAATGCGCGGTCAGAAAGGGAGGGCGGAGAAGTCGACGTTGCCGCCGGAAAAGATGACGCCGAGTTTGGGCAGAGCGGCGTCTGCGCGGGCAGGGAGCTGGAGAGCGGAGATAGCGCCAGGGCGGAGCAAGGGAGCTATGGCAACGGCGCTGCTGGGCTCGATGATGATTTTCATGCGTTCCCAGACGAGACGCATGGCGGCGATGATCTCTTCCTCGGTGACCAGAAGGACGCGATCGAGATGGCGGCGCAGGATTGCGAACGTGCGCGGGGCAAGGGAAGCACGAAGACCGTCGGCGATGGTGTCGCTGGAATCGAGAGATTGGAGAGTGCCGGTGGTGAGCGAGCGATAGGCGTCATCGGCTTTGGCAGGCTCGCAGCCGAAGAGGTGAATGTCGGGACGGATGGCTTTGGCGCTGAGGCAGCTGCCGCTGAGAAGGCCGCCGCCGCTGACCGGAGCGAAGAAGGCGTCGATGTCGGGGATCTCTTCCAGAAGCTCTTTGGCGGCGGTGGCTTGGCCGGTGATGATGCGATCGTTATCGTAGGGATGGATGAGGATGGCGCCGGTTTCGGCTTGAACGCGCGCGGAAGTTTCCTGGCGCGAGGTGACGGTCGGCTCGGAGAAGGTGATGCGACCGCCGTAGCTTTCGACGGCACGGCACTTTACCTTGGGGGCGTTCCTGGGCATGACGATGTATGCGGGAACGCCGCGCCACGCAGCGGCGCAGGCGACGGCCGCGCCATGATTGCCGCTGGAGGGCGTGACAATCCCGTGAACGGCTTCGGCGTCTGTGAGCGAGAGAATCGCATTGGCGGCGCCGCGAATTTTGAACGAGCCGGTTTTCTGGAAGTTGTCGCACTTGAAGAAGAATTGGGCGCCGGCGATGTTGTTGAGGGAATGCGAAGTGAGAACGGGAGTGCGATGGATGCGCGGCGCGATACGGGCGTGGGCTTCGCGAATGGTTTCCCAAGTGGGCGGTTGATATTCCGGCGATTCGATTTGTTGCGCTGTGCTCATGGCAAGCCTTGACGCGATTGTCGAGTATGCACGCACGTAAGTGCTGCGGTTCGGATCGGGAGAGATTATGGCACAGGGGAAGCAGGTTCCGGCGAACAGGCACCACGGAGGGGAGGTTTGCGAGCAGTCCAAAGTGGCCGCGAAAGGGACTCGGTGAGGAACGGAATAGCGCAGCGGAAATAATGAAGGAAGATTTTGAAATTTAGGAATTTGTTCCGCGAGGTGTGGGGAGTTACTATCATCGCGGATTTTGGCGCAGGAATCGCAGGGCATAGAGGAGAGTGCATGGGCATGGATGCGAAAAGGATGTGGGGCGCCGCGGGAGCGCTCGCAGTTGTGGCGTTGATGAGCGGGATGCAAGCGGCTGCGAATGAAGCGCACACGCGAAACGGAATCGTGCAGGGGACAACGAGCGAAGACGGCAAGGTGCAAATTTTCAAGGGAATTCCGTACGCGGCGCCGCCGGTGGGTGCCTTGCGATGGAAAGAGCCGCAGCCGGTTGCGAACTGGAAGGGCGTGAAGAAAACGACGGAATTTGGCGCGCGCTGCATGCAGGGAAATATTTACGGGGATATGGTGTTTCGCGATGCGGGGCCCAGCGAAGATTGCTTGTACTTGAATGTGTGGACGCCGAAGACGACGGCAGGCGCGAAGCTGCCGGTGATGGTGTGGATGTACGGAGGAGGATTCCAGGCGGGAGCGACGTCGGAGCCGAGACAGGACGGAGTATACCTGGCGCACAAGGGCGTGGTCGTGGTGAGCATGAACTACCGGCTGGGCGTATTTGGATTTTTCTCGCACCCGGAATTGACCAAAGAATCGGCACACCACGCGTCGGGAAATTACGGGCTGTTGGATCAAGCGGCAGCGTTGGAATGGGTGCATAAGAATATCGCGGCGTTCGGAGGCGATCCGGCGAACGTGACGATTTTCGGAGAGTCGGCGGGATCGTTTTCGGTGAGCGCGCAGATGGCGTCGCCGATTTCGAAGGCGCTGATGCATCGCGCGATCGGGGAGAGCGGCGCGTTTTTTGGAAGGACGCTGCCCGCGAAACCGTTGTCACAAAGCGAAGAAGAAGGCGCAAAGTGGGGGGAGTCGCTGGGAGCGGATACGCTCGAAAAACTGCGAGCGATGCCTGCACAGGAAGCTCTGGACGCAGCTATGAAGGACAAGAACTCGTTCCGATTCGGCCCGAATATCGACGGTTACTTTTTCCCGGTGAGTCCCGCGGAGATTTACGCGAAGCACGAGCAGGCGCACATCGCGCTGCTGGCGGGATGGAACCACGACGAAGGCAACTATCACACGTTTTTTGGGAAGGACGAGGCGAATAAGGAAAACTACGCAAAAAAGATCGAGGAAATCGACGGCGCGAACGCGGCGGAGGTCATGAAGCTCTTCCCGGGGACGACGGACGAGCAAGCGAAAGAGTCCGCGGGGCTGCTGGCGACGGCGAACTTTATCGCCTTCGGAACGTGGAAATGGATTGAAGAGCAGACGGAGCTGAACGGGCCGGCGGTTTACCGGTATGAATTCGATCAGGCGCCGCCGCTGCCGGAGAGTGGAGCGCCTCCTGGAGCGACGCCGATGGCGTATCACTCCGCGGAGATTGAATTTGTATTCGGGGCGCTGGCGTCGAAACACTTGCCGTGGGGGAAAGACGACTACGATTTGTCCGAGCAGATGGGCTCTTACTGGACGAATTTTGCAAAGACGGGCGATCCCAATGGACAGGGGCTGCCGAAATGGCCGCGATACGAGGCGGAGGATGGCTACGTCGTGATGCACCTAGTAACGGAGTCTCGAGCGACGGCAGACCAGCAGCGCGCGCAATATGAATTGCTGGACAAACTGGCTGCAAAGCCGTAACCGGAATGGAATACGGCTTCGCGGAGCTCTGCAAAGTACCCCTGGTACTAAGGATTGATGCTTGACGGTGTAAGCAGGTCTGCTAGGCTGAGGTACCCCTTCTCTAACGGCGCGAGGGCCGCGTCACAGGCCAAAACTTCCTCGCGCGGAGGAGGACAAAATGCAGAGCGCAGAACGAAGACAACTAAGCAGGCATAGTCATCGCACTCCGTTGCGGTTCCGCTCGACGGGTGTTACCGCGGACAAGAGCGAGCACTTTACCGAAGCTCTGAACATTTCGCGCGGCGGGTTCTATTTTGCGTCGTCGGCGCCGTTGCAGGTAGGGATGCCGATCGAAGTGATGTTGCGGATGCCGCCGGAAGTGACCGGGAGCCAAACCGAGGAGATGCGGTGCACCGCGCGGGTGGTTCACGTGCGAAACGAAGCATACGGAGACGGGCGAATCGGATTTGGGGCGGAAATCGTCAAGTTCAATATGGAAGCCGGGGCGAGCCCGCGAAACGCCTAGCAGGCAGCTGCGAGATCAACCCCTGCCTCTTTCTGGAGCAGTTCCATCCTTTGCAATCTCAAGATTTCTCTAGGTCTGCTGGAGCGAGTGTGCCAAGGCACGGATGTTGCGCGAGCGTCCGGCGATGCTTTTTGAGACTAGCGCTTTGACGCAGGCGCGGTGACGACGGTCTTGCTGCTGCCTACGTTGTCAAACCGATCGTAGGCACGGACGGCGACGGTGTGTTCGCCAGCGGCCATTCCATTCACTGTAAATTCATAGCGTTCTTCGGGCGCGTCGCTGACGTTGCCGACAGGGGAGAGAAGCGTCCATTCGCCGCCGTCAACGCTGTATTCGGCCCGGTCGACGCTGCTAGTGGCGTCCTTGGCGACGAATTGCACCATCAGCACCTCGGCGTGTGCCACCGGACCGCTTTGGAAGAATCCCACGGATGCCTTTAGCCCCTCGATGACCGGTGGCGTGTTATCGACCTCGAAGCGTTCGGATTCGCGTTCGGTTTTTAGCGCGACGGCTGGCGGATTCGAAGGAGCGTCGGTCGCAACGATTTTGAGATAGTAAGCGCCATCGGGAAGCGAGGTGGTATCCCACGAGTAGAACTTCTGGTCGAGCTTGTCCTTCAACAATTTCCATTCGTGCTCGTTTTCGCCCCGATAGTAGACGGAGAAGAGAAGGTCGTCGTCATTATCGTCGTGCGCGCTCCAGGAGACGGTTTGGTAGCCCTTTTCGCGGAAACCTTGCGGAGGCTGATCGAACTTTGTCGACGTGGTGGTTTGCGTGATGAAGATGCCGGAAGAATTCGCCGCCGGAGGAACTTTCAGGATGACGCTGGGAGCCTGGCCGGTCGACAGGATTGTACTGGTCTGCGCGCGAACGCCGGGATCCTGAAGGACGACGGCGTCGATAACCGGAGCGACGTTGCGCGGGAGATACGCGAGGCTGACCCAGTCAATGCCGTCGCCTGGGCGGCCATCGTGAATGACAGCTTTCCACTGGAAGAAGCGAGCGCTCGGCGCTTCGGCGGCCGAGCCGGGTTTCGAATAAGGTCCGAACCAGCGGGACCATTCTCTGCCGGGATCTTCGGTGTTGCCGGAGCGGACGAAAAATTCGAGGCGCGGCTCACCCGAGGATTTTTCTGAGTTTTTGGAATTTTCCGCAGGCGGACTCCACCAGTCCAGACGTCCCCACTGCGAGAATAGCTGTGCATCGAAAGAGCGCGATTCGAACGTGCCTTCGGCTTCGTATTCGGGACCGAGAGAGAAAACCTTGCCGGGATTCGCGGTGCAGAGGAAGGCTTTGCCGGAGGAGTCGCGAGCGATGCCGGTGATTTGCGCGGAACCGGCTTTGGCGAGTTGCGCGTAAACGCCGTGGCCGTCGATGGCGAGGAGCGCGCCGTTGTTTCCGGTGCCAGCCAGAACGCGGCCATCGGAAGCCAGCCCGAGCGAATAAACGAGTTCCTCGTGAGAAGACCAGAGCTCATCGGGAGCGCCATCGGGAGCGAGACGATAGATGCTGCTCGAGAGACTGGGGGGAAAAGCGATGTAGGGGGTGGTGGACTGGATTTGGCCCGTGGCCGAGCCGGTGACCCCGCCGACGCTGCTCGTGAATGTGGTGGTTCCCTGCGGCGACACGACGATGGTCGTGCCGGTCGTCGTGGAGGCTCGTTGCTTTTCTCCGATGGCGGCAACGTAGATGGAGCCATCGGGAGCAACGGCGAGAGCCGTGACTTCGCGCTTGGGAGTCTCGTAGAGGACGAAGCCTTCGGCGGCGGAATCTTTTTCTTTGCGGGAAGATTTTGCGTCAGCGCGCGTGATGCGAAGAACTCGGCCGTTGGGTTCGGTGCCAGCGAGAAGATTGTGACTGGCGTCGAATGCGAGGACACGGATATGAGCTTCGTCGCTGGAATAGAAGAGTTCGCCCTTGCCATCGGGGGTGACGGCGAAAACTTGTCCTTTGTCGCCGGTGGCAACGTAGAGGACGCCGTCGGGAGCGAAAGCGATGTCCCAGATGTATTTGGTTTTGGGATCGAAGAAGACGGATTTTTCGCCAGAGGAAGAGACGCGATAAACCTTGCCATCGGGAGATGTGGCGACATAGAGCGTGCCCTTGGCGTCGAACGCGATAGCTTGCGCGACGAGATCGGAGGAATCGAAAACGGTGGTTGGCTTGCCGCTTGCGTCGAAGCGAAAGACTTTTGCAGGGGAACCGCCGGCGGCGTAGAGAACGCCCTTCGGGTCGAGACGGAGCGACCAGAGATAGGAAGCGTCGGCGTCGGAAAGAAGAGTGAATTTTGGAGCGAGTTCGAGGTGGCCATCGCTGCGAACGGCTACACCGTGGGCTGTGCCCTTGAGAAATTCGTCGTAGGTGCTTTCGAGCCAGCGGCGAGTGTGCTCGGCGAAAAGAGGAGAGGGCAGGAGGTAAAGGAAGCAAAGGAGATAAAGGACGTAAAGGAAAAAAGAGTGCCGAGTGGCAAGTGCCGAGTGGCGAGCGAAAGCAGAATCCCGATGGCACGTTTTGCGGACAGCGTTGATACAGGAATCGGAGAGAAGTCGACGCAAAGTTTGCATTTGGGTGGTCACCGGATTTGGAGATTCAGGGAGATGATCCCCGTGACAGGCCCTTCGAGCGGAACGGAGGATTCGCTGGCCAGGGATTCACGCAAAACCTGGACGGTGCCCGGAGCTGGGCGGCCGTCAACGACGTTGATTTCGGAAAGCGGGACGTTGGGGAGTTCCTTGTCGTCCCAGAGAATCGTAGGCGTGGGAGTGAAGAGGCCTACGTAAAGACGGTCGTTGCGTCGCTCGTGATTCAGAAGTGCGATGAGTTGATCGAGGCTGGTGAAGCTGCCGTCGGGCGTGGAGAAAGAAAAACCGCGTGAGGCGCGATTGAGCATGTCGCCGTCGGTGACCAGAACGCGAAGAGTTGTGCCGCGCGTAACCTGATCGGGAACGCGAACGGTGGTTTCTTCGATGCGCGCTGGGCCACGATAAGGACGAAGCAATACGCGGACGCGCAGAGTCTCGCCGGGGGCGGCTTCCCCCTTTTCCAGCCAGGCGCTTTCGATGCTGAACGATTGGCGACCCGGAACGCTTTCGACGCGGAGCGAAATGCGGTCGAAAACGGGCACTTCGTGCGAGTTGGTGAAGAGACGCGTGAATATGGTTTGAATCTCGATGGCGATTGGCAAACCGTCGGGCGAGAAAGCGTCGCTCGGAGCGAAGGTGTTTTCGATTTGCACGGGCGCGTGGCCATGAACCAGGATCTGGCCGGAGAGATGAAGCGTGGTGCCTTCGCCATAGAGAGAATTTTGCGTGAGGCCGTTGAAAACGGTGAGGCCCATGAGCAGAGGCGTGAGCTTGGGGTGGTCGACCATTTCGAAGTGGAGTTTTTTTTCGGCGTCGCCGACTTTGAGCGTGAGGTCGAGTGGAACCATCGGCGGAGCAGCGCCCAGCTTGCCGGTCACGGCGGTGAGATGGTCGCCGGTGATGGTGCCGATGTCGCCGCCAACGTTAATGATTTTGGTGGAGGCGAGTTCGGAAGAAAGCGTGGTGACGACTTCGGTGCGAGCCATCGGGAATTGCACATCGCCGAGGCTCAGAAATGGATGGCCGCAGAGGTAGACCTGATTGGCGCGGATGGCAGTGACGGTGCAGGCGGAACTGATGGAGGTGTCTCCCTGAACGAGAACCATGCCCGCCATATCCCCGGCAACGAGATGAGAGTCATCGGGCTTGGGAGCGGCGGTGCCTCCCTGCGCGGCAACGAAGCCATAACTTTGAAGCTGGTTCGCGAAGGCGTGCAGCGCTTCCGGTTGGTAGCCGGAGAAAATGAGAGGAGTTTCAATTGGCTCGAGCGCGGAGCCTTGAGGGAGGCTGGCGTTCGAAGTTGCGGTTTGCGGAAGGGAAAGTTGAGGCGCGTGAGATTGGTACGGGTCGGCATCGGAAGTGAGTTGCGGCTGAGGACGAAGGACATCCTCGATGGGAGTGACGCCGCCAATGGGTTCCTTGGTAAAAACGCCTAGTTTCAGCGAAAGGGCTCCGACTAGTTTGCCGTCGATGTAGACAGGGCTGCCGCTCATGCCAGCGACGACTCCCGTGTGCTCGACCTTTGGCCCTTTGAGCTGGACGAGGATGATGGATTGTTTGGGGCCGAGGAAGTCGGGCATGACGCCGAGGACTTCGAGGTCAAACTTTTCGACCTGGTCGCCGGCAAAGATGGTGTAGGCGTACCCTTGCATCCCGGCGTGGACTTGGTCGAGAGGAAGGATGTCTGCCGTGGCGGGGGCCTGAGCGCGAAGCGTAGAGGCTGAAGGAGCGAGGGCTGGTCCCGCGATAATCGCCATACCCAGCAAGGCCAGAGGGCAGAAGAGCTTCCGAGTGATCGACATATTAGTTCTGGCCGAGAGCATGAATCGCTAATGATACGCGGCGAGGTACAGGGAAGCAATCAAACGGGTGGAAGGGCGAAAGGTAGGACAGAGAGGCTAGAAGTCCTAGAACCGGCCGGCAACGAATAAGAAAGCCATCGGTTGGGCGCCGCGCAGAAATTTATTTCTTAATGTGGAAAGTACTGTACGAGGCGGACGAGATCAATACCAGCGCTTCCGCAGGATCGACGGGTACCAGCTTTAAACCTTCGTAGGAGAGGGCTGCTTCCGGCGACTTGGTCCTGAAGTAATAGGATTTGCCAGCCTCAGCCGTGAAGCTGATGGCGGCCGTGGAAGACTTGAACACCCTCTGATCTATTGACTGCGCGTTGGTGCACAAACGGTGGTCGCCTGGAGTTACCTGAAAGAAGAAGTAGGAACGGTAGCCGTTCGCGCCTTGCCAAGTGCCGTCAACACCGAATCGCGTGGGAGGCGTTCCAATGTGAATTGCGACGTGATCCGACCAGGAATCTCCGATGACGTAGACGAGAGCTTTGCCTGCATCGGGCTGCGAAGTTGGATGCTGCTTGTCGCTTGTTTTCACATCGTAGCGAACTTCGTTGGGGCCGCAGCCGGCAGCCGTCAGAGGGTTGGACGACGTATCTTGGGCAAAAACCGGGGAAGCAAGAATCAGGGCGATGAGCGCGAATCGGAGCATGGCAGGCCTCTTTCCGCTGAACGGTGCTAACAATAGGACGCACGCCGGGAGTCGCGCGTTATGGTTTTCTCCAGGAAATTATCCATTCGCCAAATAGGTCGCCACAACGGTGGCGCAGGCCTCGACGAACTCCTGCTCGGGCCGGGTAAACGTATCTGCGAAATAGGATTCGATGTCTAATTCGGCAGCGAACTTTTTGTTCACGTGAATGGGAACGACGATTTCCGATTTCACGAGGCTGGTGGCGCCGGCAAGATAACGGGAATCCTTCGAAACGTCCTGAACCACGACGACTTGCCCGCTAGTGGCGGCAGCGCCGCAAAGTCCACGGTCGAGCGGAATGCGCGCATTCGGCGTGAAGCTGCCTGCGAACGGTCCGATGATGAGGAAGTTGGAATCGGCTGGATCGACGAGATAAAAACCCGTCCAATTGTAGCGCGTCATTTTCTGGTGGAGGCGCTTGGCCATGGTCTCCATGAGCGTATTGGCCGAAGGGGCCGTCGGAGCGTAGGTCTGAAATTCCTGGAGCAGCTCTTTGTGCGCTGGCGTCATCATTTGGCCTCGCAGGGAAGAAGGCGGATTTCGTGCAACGCCGTTTGTCCTGAACAGAAACGAGTTTACACGAATCGCGGCCGGGAACACGCGCGATGGAAGCGAAAGGAAGCGTCGACGTGCCCTTAAAGTAGATGTAGAATCCCGGACGGCGAGGTGAGAAATGGAAGAGTTGAAACGATTGAATAGCCTATCCAAGAGCGGCGTGACGCGGCGGGAATTTTTGGGAAAGACGGCCGCGACCGCGGCGGCGTTTTCGATTGTGCCGCGCCACGTGCTTGGGGGAAACGGGTACGTTCCGCCGAGCGACAAGGTCAACATCGCGTTCATCGGCGTGGGAGCGCAGGGGTTGCGCGTGATGCTGGGGTTTTTGAAGCAGCCGGACGTGCAAGGCGTGGCCGTTTGCGACGTGAACAAGAGCGGCGCGAACTATCCGCAGTGGGAAGATCACGAGTTTACCAAGTCGGTGCAGGCGCTGCTAGGCGTGGACAGCGGCTGGGAATGGCTGAGCCCAAACGAGCCGATTCAGTTGTCGCACACGTTGCGAGTGACCAGCGGAGTCGCGGGGCGCGAACCGTGCCAGAAAATCGTGAACGGCTATTACGGCACCCAGCAACGCTCGGGAACGTACAACGGCTGCGCGGCCTACGTGGATTTTCGCGAGCTGCTGGAGAAGCAGAAAGACGTGGACGCCGTTGTGGTGTGCACGACGGATAATTTGCATGCGGCAGCGTCGATCGCGGCGATGAAAAAAGGGAAACACGTTTTCTGCCAGAAGCCTTTGACACACACGATTTACGAAGCGCGGCGCATGGCGGAAGTGGCCAAGGAAACGGGCGTCGCTACGCAGATTGCCGTCGGAAATCAGGCGTCGGAAGCGACGCGGCTTCTGTGCGAATGGGTTTGGGCTGGCGTGATCGGTCCGGTGCGGGAAGTCTACAACTGGTCGAGCCGGCCTTTTTGGCCGCAGGGCATTGAGCGGCCAAAGGAAGTTCAGCCAGTTCCGGACGGTCTGGACTGGGATTTGTGGCTGGGACCTGCGCCGGAGCGCGAGTTCAACCAGGCGTATCTGCCGTTCGTGTGGCGCGGGTGGTCGGATTTCGGTTGCGGCGCCCTGGGAGACATGGGTTCGTACAGCTACGACACGATTTTCCGCGTGCTCAAACTGGAGGCACCGGACACGGTCGAGGCCAGTTCGAGCGATCGCTATACGGAGACCTATCCGTTGGCTTCGATTTGCAGATACAACTTCCCAGCACGGGGGAGCATGCCACCTGTCAAATTCAATTGGTATGACGGAGGGTTGAAGCCGGCGCGGCCCGATGAGCTGGATGAAAATCGCTCGTTGACCGATCTGGATGAAGAAGGCGAAGGGCTGATGTTTGTCGGCGACAGCGGAAAGATTTTGTGCGGATTCAACGGAGCGAATCCTCACCTGATTCCGAAGGCGAAGATGGACGCTTTTCAGCCGCCGCCGAAGACCTTGCCGCGCTCGCCTGGAAATGAGCGCGAGTGGTTGAACGCGTGTAAAGGCGACAAGACGAAGCCCGGCGCAAATTTCGAGTTCACGGGAATGGTGACGGAGACATTGCACCTGGGGAATGTTGCTTCCATGACAGGAGAGAGATTGCATTGGGATCGCGCCACTATGCGAGCGACAAATACAACATCGGCGGACAAGTGGGTCAAACCGGAAAGACGCAAAGGGTGGGAGATTTAAGCGAGTCGGGGAAGGGCGCGATGTCCAAGTGGCTGCCCGGGATTATTGGAATTGCGCCTTAATCGAGAACGAAACTGGCCCGCTCAGAAACGGTGGATGGGACCGATCACGTTCCAGTGGATGGAATACCACGTCAGGAAGATGCAGGCCACGGCCACCAACGAAAACTTCACGCGCGAAATGACGCGAATGTCGGAACGGAACCAGATGCGCAGACCGGCGATAACCGCGATGATGCTAAAGAAAACCGCGACGACGGCGAACCAGTTCATCAGCCAGAAATATCGTTGGATGACCGGAAAAGACGGCACGATGGCGTCCTGAAGTTGCATGGCAAGGCAGACGAACCACACGCCGACAAAAACCCACAGAAACGCCGCAAGGCGCGGGCTGGTCGTGAGCCAGAGCGTGCCCGGTTGGGGTTTGAGCGGCGGGCGGTTGCGCAAAAACAGCTTTCTGCTCAAGCGTCCCAAGGGTGCGAGCACCACGAGCAGCATGACGAACATGCCGCCGAGGAGCCCGGTCAGGACGAACGATTTGTATTCGTACCACGAAACGCGTTGGCTTTGGACCCCGGGAAACATTCCGGCGAGGCGCACGATTTTTCCCGACGCATCGCGAATCGCAAACAAGCGGGGCTGATCGCCTACGGCCTGCCACAAATCCTTCCCGATCGATTTCCATTTGCGAGTGTGGCCGCGCAAGTCTTTGGACGTGTCGATGGTCAAGACTCCGTCCTTGTCCACGCTGGCGATCGACTGGCTGAACGTATTCTGAATCGCTAACTTGGTGCTGTCCGCTCGGCGCGTCGACTCATAAACGCCGGCGATGTCCCTGAGTTGATCTGCTGGAGTGGATTGGAACGCGGGTTGATCGCTGGCAGGGAAGTAACGATCGGCAAAACCGTCCAGAAGCTCGGCGCGATTGCGTCCCGAGGAGCCTGCGGAATTGTAGGAAACAAAAAGCACCAGCTTCTGTGTCGGCTCGAGCAGAAACATGCTGTGGAACGCGATCAAGTCGCCGTCGTGGCCGATGAAATGAAGGTTATTCCGCCAGGTCTGGTAGAAGCCCATGCAGGCCGGGGGAAGCTGAGTGGAAGCGTCGAATTGCGCGGTCCACATGGCGTCGCGCGTCTCCGTTTTCAGGATGCGCTGGCCATCGAGTTCGCCGCCATTCAATAGCGCAAGCGCGAATCGCCCCATGTCGCCGGCGGAGGAAGAGACGCCGCCCGCGGGAGCGGGATTGAAAATTTCAAAACCGATGGCGGGCTTGTCCGTTGTGTTCCGGTAGCCGTCGGAAACGAATGGCGCAAGTTCGGCCGTCATCGGCTCGTTGAAGCTGGAATGCTTCATAGCGAGAGGTTGAAAGATGTGCTCGGAAACATATTGTTCGAACGGCTCAAGGCTCAGGCGTTGAACGACGTAGCCCGCGAGTCCGACGCCGTAGTTCGAATAAGCCGGAATTTCTCCCGGCGGGTACATACGGCGGGGCTGATTCTCAATCAGGAAGTTGCGCAGCGAAGGCGGACTCTTTGGATCGACATAAATGATGTTCCGTAGCACTTCCTCGAAGCCGCCGCTGTGCGTCATCAAGTTGCGCAGGGTAATCGGTTTGCCGAAGGCTGGAGCGATCTTGAAATCGAGATACTGATTCACGTCCGCGTCGATGTTTAGTTTTCCCTGCTCGGCGAGCTGCATGACGGAAACCCAGGTGAAGAGCTTCGAAATCGAGGCAAGCCGGAACATCGTTGTGTCTGGATCCACCGGCATTTTCTTCGCGACGTCGGAATAGCCGTATCCTTTTTTCAGAATCACCTGCCCATCTTTCATCACGAGAACTGTCGCGCCGGCGACGTCGCTGCGCTCCATCTGGAGGGGGACAAGGCCATCAAAGAATGCTTCGAGATCCGCCTTTTCGAGCGGATGGGCCGTAGTCGCAGGAGACGATGGAGCGGATTTGGCTTGGGCGGGCGGCGGAGGTGGCGCCGCTGCTTTCAGCGGGCCGGAAGTTTGCCGAGGGAGCGCCGCCAGCACGGGAAGTAGAAGGCACACCACGAAAAGTGGCAAGAGAGTGCGAAGCCGGGCCATGTCGCCTCCTGGAGACTCGAAACCGGGGCACAGTCTCTTGGAAACAGAGCGTTCACGCAACAGAAATCTGAAACGAGGCGTCCGCGAACGTGGAGGTAGTTGAATTTGCTGCGTCTTTTCCCTGTGCGGAGTTCACTCGTAACGCAAGGCGATAATCGGATCGACGCGCATCGCGCGGCGCGCGGGAATGTACGATGCGAGCAGCGCGACGCCCGCGAGCAAGAGCGATACTCCGGCAAATGTCCACGGGTCCGTCGCGCTCACGCCAAAAAGTAGCGTGGACATGAGGCGCGTAATGGCCAACGATGCGCCTATGCCGATGACCACTCCGAACGCCGCCATGCGAGCGCCTTCTCCCAGGATCAAGCGTAAGACGTTGTCGCGCTGAGCCCCGAGCGACATGCGAATGCCGATTTCCTGCGTGCGCCGCGCCACGGAAAACGACACGACCCCATAGATACCGACGGCGGCAAGCGCCAGCGCGGCGGCCGCGAATAGTCCCACCAGCAGCAGAAGAAAACGCCGGTCCGCCAGCCACCCGCCCATTTCCTGGCCGAACGTCGAGAACTTGACGGGAGCATCCGGTGCGAGATCGTGGAAGATGCCGCGCGCCGCGGAAACAATCTGTGCAGGCGGAGCCGCGCTGCGCACGAGAATCGTCGGCGAGGAATTTCCGTGCATTCCACGTTGGCGATAATCCACGTAGATGACCGGGCTCGCCGGACGGTCAAGACCTTGCGCGCGGACGTCGCCAACAATGCCAACGATGGTCTGAGGTTTCAGAATGCCGTCCATGTTGCCGAAATTTATGGTCTGGCCGATGGGGTCCTGATTTGGCCATTGGCGCTCAGCCAGCGCCTCGCTGATAAGCGCGACGTTGGGCGAATCGATATCGTCCTGGTTGCTGAACATTCGCCCGCGAATCAGCGGAATGCCCATGGTGCGAAAATATCCTTCGCTCGCGACGCAATAGAGAGCAGAGCCAACCTGCGCAGGATTTTGCGCCATGCGGCCCCAGTCGTCGAATGTTTCTGGCGATTTTTGGCCACTCAGGATTAAGAATGTACCGTCTGCGAGGTCATCGCCCCCCGCGACCGGAAGAGCGCCGGCCAATCCGACGCTCTCGGCTCCAGGAATTGTGCGAAGCCGAGCGACGATGTCGTCCATTTGATGGATTTGCCGGGCGATGGCGGGCATTCCGGCGTCCCACGATGGAGTTGCCGGCGAGAATTCCATGGTGATCAGATTCTCTTGGCGAAAGCCGGGGCTGGTGGAAATTAGGCGCAGAAAGCTGCGGCCGAGAAGTCCGGCACCGGCGAGAATCACGAGAGTCGTGGCGATTTCGCCTACCACCAAAAATGTGCGCAGCCGGTGGCTCGAGCCGCCGCTGTACGTGCGAGAGCCGGCGCTCAACGTCTCTTGAAGATCTCCGGTGCCCGCGCGCCATGCGGCAAAAAGTCCGAGCGCAAAGGCGACCGCCACCGTCGCGGCTAGTGCAAAAAGTAGAACGGGCGTGTTGATCGCAATGCCTTCCTGTCGCGGCAGATTCGCGGGAAGAATGGCTGGAAGAAGTTTCACCGCCCAAAGCGCGAGCAGAATTCCCAGCACGCCTCCGGCGGAGGAAATCACAAAGGATTCAGCGAGAAACTGTTGAATCAAACGGCCCCGTCCGGCGCCTAGCGCGGCACGCACCGCCAATTCCTTGCGTCGAGCAGAAGTGCGCGCCAGGAGCAATCCCGCGACGTTGGCGCATGCAACGAGAAGTAAGAGGCCGACGGCCCCAAGAAGGTTCAAAAGAGCGGTGCGCACGTCCCCGACCATGGCATCGGAGAGAGGCGAGACCGCAGCGTCAGTTAGATTGGCATCCTTCGCGTACTGCTCCTTGATGTGATGGGCAATCGCGCTGAGATTGGCGCGCGCTTGACCCACGGTAACTCCGTCACGCAGCCGTCCAATGCCGCGCCAATTATGTGCGGAGCGAGAGGTGTCCTCGCCGAAGACCTCGCTCGGGACCCAGGCCGCGACGCCCGGCGGAAAATCGAATCCGGCAGGCATCACACCAATCACAGGAAAAACTCCTCCCTCGAGAGACAAATGGAACTTCGAGAGGTTCGTCTGGCCGCCGAGATAGCGCTGCCAGTAGCCGTAGCTGACGATGATCGCGGGTGCGCCGTGCTCGCGCTGCTCTTCCGGAGCAAACGCGCGTCCGCGAAAAGGTTCAACTCCGAGAGACTCAAAGAAACCGCTCGTGATAGCGGCGATGTTGACGCGTACCGGCTCGCTGCCGCCGGAAACGGAGGACAGCCCGTAACCGTAAGCGGCCAAATACGCAAAGGTCGTGTTCTGCGCGCTGAAGTCGCGAAAGTTTGGCTCGGCGATATTCATTGGATGGCCGTCGGAAGCCTGTTCCCACACGCGAACTATCTTCTGCGGATTGGGATAGGGCAGCGGACGGAGCAGCACGGCGTCCACCACGGAAAAGATGGAAGCCGAAGCGCCAGTGCCAAGCGCCAGCGTGACAATGGCGATGATCGTGAATCCGGGCCGCTTGATCAGCGTACGAACCGCGTAGGTGAAGTCTTTCCAAAGTGAACCCATCGAAAACCCCCGCGTTGGGCGTGGCGGTTAAGGGCAAGGATATGCCACGCAGCCAGCTATCTGCTATAAGGGACGAAATAAAACGGGAATTGTTTCATTTATTTGGTCCGAGGTTCGGACTCTCTGCCGGGGATTGCTGGGGGAGAGAACAAGCATAGTATGATGCGATGGCAGCAGCCGCGCCGAAGCCATGCCCAGCGCCGTGCCGGTTGCCGAGGAAAAGGGGTGAGGTGAAACGATGAAGCGAATCTTTTTTGGTTTGTTGGTCGTCGGGTTGGCGGGGCTGGTGCAGGTGGCCTCCGCGCAAGATTGGGCCAAGGAAAAACTGGCGAAATCGCCGAGGCATCAGGAATGGGTGACGGTCAAGCACGATGGGCGGTCGGTCGAGACGTTCGTCGTATACCCGGAGTCAAAGGACAAGCGGCCGGTGGTGCTCATCATCCACGAAATCTTCGGCATGACGGATTGGGTGCAGGATTTGGCGGATCAGGTCGCTGCGAAGGGCTACATCGCGGTGGCTCCCGATCTGCTATCGGGAATGGGGCCGGATGGCGGGCGCAGCTCATCCTTTCCGGAGGGCAAGGCGACAGAAGCCGTCAGCCATTTGAATCCCGACCAAGTCACCGCCGATCTGAATGCCGCAGCGGACTATGCAAACAAAATCCCCGCTTCCAACGGAAAGCTCTTCGTCGTGGGCTTCTGCTGGGGTGGCGGGCAGTCCTTCCGCTTTGCGACAAATCGAGGCGACTTGGCGGCCGCCTTCGTTTTTTATGGACCCCCGCCGGACAAAGACGCGATGGCCCGGATCAAAGCGCCCGTCTACGGATTTTTCGCCGGCAACGACGCGCGCATCGGCGCCATGCTCCCCGATGGAATCGCCAACATGAAGGCCGCGGGGAAGACGTTTGAGCCTTTGACCTACGACGGCGCGGGCCACGGGTTCATGCGTGCGGGCGAAGCGCCGGATGCTACCGACGCCAACAAAAAGGCGCGCGAAGAGTCCTGGGAGCGCTGGAAAAGCCTGATGGCTAAGTAAGAAGACTGGCCGAGCAGAAAAGGAAAAGGCCATCCACGTTTCTTGAACTTTTCAAGAGCGGGATGACCTTTTGCATTTCGGTGTCCGCATGCGTCGCGCGGACGGATTATTGCAGGTTACTCTACGTCCGAGACCTTTCCTTTTACAAAAGTCACTTTCAAATCTTTGTAGACGTAGATTTGCTTGGTCTTTAGGTCGACGATCTTATCCGGTTGACCCATGATGGCGATGACTTCATCCGTCGTTTGTCCCAATTGAATCGTGGGTGGCGGTCCGGCTGGGGCGGCGGCTGGCTGCTGATCGGCTGGGGCAGCTTGCTGCTGACCATTCCCCTGCTGCTGGCCCTGTTGTTGCCCCTGCTGGGTGTCTTGTCCTTGCTGTTGAGAGCTATCGCCCCCCGTGTCAACCGAAAGAACCTGTTCGATGAGATCGGAGATTTGGCCTGCGTCCGCGTTCGACAGATAGCCTTTCGGAAATTGGAAAACGACTTGAGCGCGCCGGAAGGAAGGATCCTGCACATTATTGCAGGAATCGCATTCAATAATGAATACCGCCACCTTGCTGTCCTTTTCCTGGACTTCGATCCTGGTTGCGTACACTTTTTCGCCTACGGTTAGGAACTTCGTGTCGCTGACTTGGCCAGGAACCTGAGAGGCATGCGGCATCCAGCCGGGGATCTTCATGCTGCTCGGTGGATGAACGGTTCCGTCTTTGTAGACGGAAGCAAACGGCCTGGGATTGTTGGTTGGATAACTCATGATTCCACCCTTTTTGATATCAAGGATGGTTCCGGCCTCAATCACGGCTACTCCAGTGGAATCTGAACCCAGCTTCACCAATTTGTATTTCGCGGTGAGCTGACCTTCAAGCGAAGATGCATCTTGCGCCGCAGCCTGATACGCGGGGAACGCGACAGCCAGGGCCAGGGCGCCATATCGGACTAATCTCACGAACCTGTAATTCATCGTAGCAAAACTCTCCTTGTCCCCTTTCGAATGCCGGCTTGACCGAAGAAGGGAACACTTTCTTTCGGGTCAAGAATTTCGAACTGGGTAAGGGAAACGCCAGAATCCATGATTCCGGCGCTTCCCATCCCGCAACTATTTCTTTCTGCCGGTCCGACTCGCGTCGAACTGGGTTGCATGATTAGTCGTTCCCGCCGCCGCCACCACCGCCGCTGCTGCTGCTCGCGGCCTGTTTCACATCCTGCTCGGTCTGATCAGCACTCTGCTGCTGAGACTTCAGGTCGTCGCCCACGGTCAAATCTGCTTGGACTTGACCATCTGGCGAGGCTGTCTTGTCGGTGGATGGGCTGGCGGGCATGCCCTTCTTGCCCTGGTTCTGGGCCATTTGGCTGAGACCGTCGTCGATCTTCGCGCGGAAGTCGTTCTGCATGTCCTGAAGGTCTTGCACGGCCACGGGCACCTGCGCACCGGAGCTGCAATCGCCCTTCTGGCTGCTGCTCACCAGAACGTTAACGTTCTGGTTTCCGTCTGGTGTGTCTTGAATGCGCGTCAACACGTCGCCGGGGCTCAGAGAGCACTCGGTGCCGTCGGGAAGCGCCGGGTTCAAAACGGCGGAGACGACGAAGGTGCGGTGCGCCGGGTCGAGGGCCGCGGGCACCTGATCCTGCGAAGTGGTGGCCGGCGGATTCGGGTTCGCTGCTTGGTCCTTCTCAGACTCGATTTGCGCTCTTACTTCGTCGGCGATGACTTGTTTCACTTCAGGAGTGAGCGTCACCGGGCCGTTGCTCGCCGCGGGTGCCGCTGCCTGTTGGTCCGCTGGAGCGGAATCCGCTGCGGAAGCTGCTGCTGCCGCGTTCGCATCGGCCGCTGCGCGCGCCTCATAAGCGGCCTGGAGATTGGCGGCCAGCAGGTAGTCCGCTACCCAAAACGCAGGAGAGGGATATACGGGTGCAGGAGCGAAATAGCCCCCATAGAAACCGTACCAGGGAGCTCCGCCCCAGCCCCAACCCCAGGCAATGGGCGCTGCCCACGGATTGTAGGCCCAGCCATAGAATGCCGGGTGGAAGTAGAACGGGGAGACGTAGCCGTAAAACGCCGCTCCATGCCAGTAGTAACCGCGGTACGCATACGCGAACCGGCGGCCGCCATAGAAATACGTGCGCCGCATGTAGGGATGTCCGCCGCGCATATATCCATGCTCTGCATATCCGCGACCGTGGCCGAAGCCGACGAGCCTTCCGCCGTCTCTGGTTCTGGTCTCAAACCGGCGTTCCCCATGCGCGCCATGATTGATCGTCATTCCATGAGCGTGGATCGAGGTCACTCGGCCGCCTGCGCCGAAGTGGCCTTCCGCGCCGCTCTTGGTCCTGACGCTCGTTCTTGCACCATGGCTGTTGAAACTGTGAACGCTCCCATCGGCGTGGCTGACGCTCCTGCCGCCGTTCGCCGTGCGGGTCGTCGTCGTGTGCGTGGTGGTGGTGCGTGAGGTGCTCGTCGTTCCGTGCCCCGCGTTCGTATTCGTGTGCGTTGTCGTCGTGTGCGTCGTGGTCGAATTCGTATGCGTGGTATTCGTATGTCCCGTGTTCGTGTTGGTGTGCGCGGTGTTGGTATGAGTCGTGTTTGTATTCGTGTGCGTCGTATTGGTGTGAGACGTATTTGTGTTGGTATGGGCCGTGTTGTTTTTCGGCGCCGCTGCGGGTTTGGCCGCGGGCGCTTTCGGCGCAGGCGCCGAAGTTTTCTTCTGGGCAGAAGCAGCCAAAGGCATCATCGCCGATACCATCAGCACCAGCAGGCCCCTGCCAAGTCTCTTATTCTTCTCGATCAAATTCATTCCTTCCTCCTCGGGAGATCCTTCCGACCTAGACTTTTCCGAACCCTTGTCCTCATCCTCGCGCGACGCAACCTTGGCGACCGCCATCTTCAGCTACCGCCTGTTTCAAATACATGAATGATCCGACAAACTGCCGAAACTCTCCGGTAATTGGATTTGTTTTGGCGGTGCGTGCGTGTCTGGCGTGTGGCCGGAAATGCACGTCATCGCGATTGAGAGGTTATTGGGGAACCGCAAAAGCAGAGCCATGCAGAAACTCCTCCGCGTCCTTCGTCGCATTCTGTGGGACACTTCAGCTGGAGAATGCACTCGCTCGCGGACTACACACCCGCATAGCGCCGTATCCTACACTGAGAAGGTTGGGCTGGCAACGCCGGAATAAGTCGCGTGTGTTCCAAGATGGAAGAGGACGACGGAAGATGCCCGCCATTTGCAGCGCTGCGCCTGCGAGACTAGCTCGGGCAAACCTGCTACGATGCGTCGAGAGGCACGAGAAACCGGAATCTCTTCCAGCCAGAAAGAGGAACGCAATTATGTCGGAACCTAGCAAAGAGGAATTGCTGGCGCGCATCGCGGAGTTGGAAAAGCAAGCGGGGTCGCGGAAGAAGGGCAGTCTGGAATTTAGGGTAGGTGAAAAGGGCGGCGTAAGTGTTTACGGACTCGGACGGTTTCCCGTCACGCTTTATTACGAACAGTGGGTGCGATTGCTGGACGCTGCCGATGGCTTGCGTTCGTTCCTAGAGGAAAACAAGAGCAAGCTGAAGCTCAGGACTCAGGAATAAGTTTCGCTTCGTGCAAAGCGGAGCGCGGCGCGTTGCTCTGCGCGCAGTCCATTAATCCATGTGGTGCATCGCAAAAATGTTGTCGAGCCCCTGCCGGTAGGGGTAGACATGAACCATCCAGCCGAAGACTACGGGGTGGAATCGGCCGCCGGCGGCGGAGCAAGCATCTTCCGTGGCGATCGACCCGTGCAAGCCGAATTTCGTCCAGTCGGCGTTGCGGAGCTGGCCGAGCGCTGGAAAACAAAGATTGGTGTGCAAGTGCCACATCGCGATGCTCAACGGGATGCGAGCATCGAGTTGGTCTTCCGTGGCGCGCTTGGGCATCGTGTACATGGCGCCGACTAGCTCGTAACCCGTGGCCGTTTTCTTGTAGAGCAGGGAAGTGGGCCGCGCGGGATCGAACGTGAACGCCTCCAAAAATCCATTGCGATAATTTGTGAAGTGATATTCGGGCTGAGGAACATTCGGTCCAAAGATCTTGAAGCCATCGTCAAGCGCAACGTGATAGTCCTTGTATTTCTCGATGCCCGCGCGAAGCTGCGCGACGATTTCGTTGGCGCGTTCGACGTCACCAGGTTTCTCGGGGCGCATGGACGTCATGAACATGTGAAGGTTGTGCGCTTCGTGATGGCCCGGAGTCATGTCCGCGACGGCCGTTTTTTCGCTGGCTTTCTCATCCTCCATGTCCATTCCGGGCATGGATTGCTGCGCTGGCGCCGCTGTTGCTTGCTGCGGCGCTGCCTCCTGCACGACGGGCGCGTGGTGGCCGGGCATGGCGGCCAGCAATACGGTTACGACCAGGATGGCGCCGAAAAGCATCGAGACTTTTGCGGCGACTTGCACCAACTGTTTACGGGCGGACATTGCATTTCTCCTACATCCATAATACGCAGGGAGCAGAAGGAAGATTTCGGAGAAGCGGTCGCTGCGTTCCTCAAAAAAAACTGTCCGTAGGGACAGGAAACGCGGTTACGGACCATGAAAGCTGGTACCAAAAGCGAGGAGAATAGCGATTGACCGCGAAAAATGCGGCGTGCGGCGAAGCAATCCTGGCGGCGCGGGGCCTTTGCACCAGGCGTGCTAAAATCTTCGCGTGAAAAAACAAACGGTCCAGCCTGCAAAACTTTTGAGCGGTGGAGTGCAACCGCCCGGCGACAAATCCATTTCTCATCGCTATGCAATGCTTTGCGCGTTGGCGGAAGGCACGAGCGAGTTGCGGAATTTTTCCGCCGCGGCGGATTGCCACAGCACGCTCGGCTGCATGAGCGCGTTGGGCGCGGATGTGAAAATCGAGAAGGACAAAGTGCGCGTGACGGGCCACGGGCCGCGAGGACTGACCGCCAGTTGGCGCGCGCTGGATGCGGGAAATTCCGGGACGACCATGCGGCTGCTCACGGGCATTTTGGCCGGCCAGGAATTTGCGACCAAGCTGAGCGGCGACGGCTCACTGCAAAAGCGGCCCATGAAACGCGTTGTCGGACCCTTGCGCGAAATGGGCGCGGATATTCGCGCGCGCGACGATAACTTTGCGCCCCTGGAAATCAAAGCGGCGCGGCTGCACGCGATCGACTATCAAATGCCGATGGCCAGCGCGCAAGTGAAGTCGGCAGTGCTTCTTGCGGGCATGTTCGCGGAAGGCACGACCAGCGTGACGGAGCCTGCGCGGACCCGCGACCACACGGAGTTGGCGCTCGAAGAGTTTGGGGCAGCTGTCGAACGGCACGGCCGAACGACAAAAATTCATGGGCTTTTCGGAAATAACGGAGCGGGCAAGCTGACCGCAAAATCGCTCGATGTCCCGGGCGATCTCTCTTCGGCGGTTTTTTTTATCGCGGCGGCATCTTTGTTCCCGGATTCGAGCGTTTCGATTCTCAATGTCGGGCTGAATCCCACGCGCACCGCAATTCTGGATGTGTTCACCGAAATGGGTGCATCGATTCAGATGCTTTCGCTGAAGAGCTCGCACGGCGAAATTGTCGGTGACCTGGCGATCAAGGGCACTTCGCTGAAAGGCGGCATCATCGAAGGCGAGCGGATTCCGCTGGTCATCGACGAGCTGCCCATGCTCGCGGCGCTCGGGCCGTACACGGAAAACGGCATCGAAATTCGCGGCGCGGGAGAATTGCGCGTCAAAGAAAGCGACCGGATTGCCGCGCTCGCGGAGAACCTGCGGCGCATGGGTGCAACCGTCGAAGAACGCCCTGACGGGCTGAAGGTCGCAGGCCGAAGCGCCGGAAAACTGCACGGCGCGGAGATCGAGCCGCATGGCGATCACAGGATTGCGATGGCCTTTGCCGTCGCGGGATTGGCAGCCGAAGGCGCAACGCTGATTCGCGACGCGGATTGCGCGGGAGTCTCTTACCCGGCGTTTTTTGAAGATCTAAACAGGCTCGCCGAGCGGTAGCGGCGGAAGCAAACTACAAAATCCTCAAGCCGTTTTTCGGATGGCGATCGAACCGTAACTCGTTTTGAGCGTGATTTTGGGACCGCGATCCTTCCCGTACGTTCCTTCCAGGTGAGAATCGCCGGAGTCCGACGAGGTCTTCTTCAAACTGTCCGCGGAAAATTCGGACTCAATATCGCAGGAGTGGCAATCGGAGAGGATGCTGAAGTTTGCCGATTCCGGAAGAATCAATGTAACGCTGGCATTGGTGTTGTTCACGGAGATGTCCTGCTTCGGGGGCGAGGAGAAGCGTAGCGAGACGTCGCCATCGCGATTGTCGATGTTCACTTTTCCGCTGGCGTTTTCAATGGTCACCGAATAGCGATTTGTGCGCAGAGCGATGTCGCCCGGCGCGTCGGCAATTTCCAAATTGCCGGAACTGGCTTCCATGTGTCCAGTGAGTGAAGAGAGAGTGAGGTCGGTCCGCTGCGAAATGAAGCGCAGTCCTTTCGCGACCTTGTCGGCGCGAATCGGTCCGTAAAATTCTCCGTCGAGAGTGAAACTTCCCGTAGCCGAAGCGACGTCCACCTGGCCGCCATTCCCGGAGATTTTTACGTCGCCTTTGGTGTCTGAAACCTTTACGTCGCCCTTGTGCATTTCAACGGTTACGTCGCCCGCTGTGTCGCGGACTTCGACGTCGCCGCTGTTGCTCGTGACGGAGACGGGCGTGGCCATGTCGGAGACGGTGATGTCGCCTTGTCCGTTTCGCACCGTGAGAGCGGCTTTCCGCGGCACGGTGATGTCGAGGTCGATGCTGATGCGGTCGTCGCGCTTGTCGTCCGTTCCCATTCCCGTAGGACGAACTTCGTAGCCATCGCCGGTCTGAACGATTTCGACGGACACTGGGCCGGCGCGCCGCTGCGCATCGGATTCGCTCCAGGCGCGCACGTTTTTCTTGCCCGAGACGCGAATTTCGGAATTGTCCGAAGCACGGATGGAGATCTCGCCGTGGCCGCCGCGAATCGAAATGCGCGCGTTCGGAGGCACGCTCACCGGCGTGACGTCCAAATCAAACGGATATGCATCGCCCAAAAAATCGCCGGGCAGTTTGTCCGGTAGAACGCGCCTGCCATAGTCAAACGCGACGACGCAGCTCAGGAGCGTGATCATGCCGATGACGAGCAGGATTTCGCCGCCGGTGATGCGGGCGGAACTTGGATCGCCGCTGCGGCCGGCGGCCATGCGTTCATAAAGCTTGATCAGGCCCAGGAAGATGAGCAGCAGGGGCCACCAACGCAGCAGCATGTCGCCAAGATCGAGACCGCGGTAATTATGCAGAAGCAGTAGAAGGCCGACGGTAATGAGAACCACGCCCGTGAAGATTCCGCTGCCGCTTCGCCGGCTGGCCATTTAATTTATTGTCCTTGTCCCGAATAGGTTGGTGGAGTTGTTCCCGTTGGGGAAGGTGGCACACCGGGAGTCGGCGGCATGGCCGGAGGCATTGTGGCCACTGGCGCGAGGTGGCCTTCGTTCGAGGCGAAAGAACAGGCGAGACTCATAATTCCGATCACGATGATGATGATGGGATAGGTGTTTGTGAAATCAAAGTAGCCGCCGCGCATTTCCTGAAGGAGGAACAGGATGCCGACAGTGACCACGATCACGGGGCCTCTCAAGCCGCGAATCGTGCAGCGCTGGCAGTTGCAATGAACACGGTCGCTCATCGTGGTTTGACCTCCCGAAGGAGCCTCCTAGGGCTGCCGGTTCATTCGGTTGCGAAACATGAGAATGCCCACGGCGATCAAAATCAAAGGCCAAAATTGCGAGATGCGGTACCACGGAAACCAATCAAAATTGTTGAGCAGCAGCAAGATGCCCGCGCCGATCAAGAGGATTGGACCGATCGGACGGTTGCGGGTGAGACTTTCGAGAGGATCGCTCACGGACTGGCCAGTACGCTTGGCCTGCGCGGTGCGCATTGCATCGATAGGCATATAAACCCAGAGTCCCGAGAGGCAGATCCACAGCGCCGCTTCGGCGCCGCCGCTCATCGCCCCGTTCACGCCGGCAATGAATAGAACGAGAAAAATCGCGAGATGAATCATGCCCTTGCCGTACTGATCGTTGTAAAAGGCGCCTAAGCCGGGGATGAATCCAAGGAAGAAAGCCAGTACAGGATTCGGCCCAACTCCCGGAGCTGCGGCAGGAGGCAATCCCGAAACCGCTTCTTGCGCCGGCATGCCGGCTTGGGGCGCTTGAGGAGTTGGTGGGGCGGAGTGGCCCATCCCACTGGCGAGGCAATCCTCGCAATACAACACGTCGCGCACGGGCCGTACGCAGTCCCGGCACATTGCCTTGCCGCAATTGCGGCAGTAGCCTGCGGCGTCCACATCCGGATGGACGGCACACTTCATGGAAGTCTCCTTCCCAACATGCGGCTGCAAACCTGGACGCTGAGTGCAGGCGCTTCCATGGCGACGACTTCAATCTCTCGCCGAATGTCGTTGGCGCGATTCTGCTGGCGCGGAGAATTTGGGCGAGTGTCGTCCGTGCTGCCGGGCGCTTTGTCCGGGGCCGTGCGCGGCATGGTGGTTTCCGGCGTCGTCGGCAATTCATTGTCCTTGTTCAAGCGGGACTGAATCTCGTAGACGACGCGAAGGTCGCTGACAAACTTGGTGCTCCGCGCATAGACCAGATGCGCCCGGCGGTCCACGCTACGGGCAATGTTGACCGGAGAAAGATCGGCGAGCTTCGGCTTGCGCAAAGAAACGCCGGAAGTTGCCAGAAGAATCGTGAGCGAAGCGCCAATCGAAACGGCGCTATAAGCAAAGCGTGGAGAAGCGAGTGCGCTGACCCATCCGAAGGCCCAACGCCAGCCTTTCTTCGTTTCGCGCGGGCCAAGTGTTTGGTTCAGGATCGCGTAGATCAACTGCGGCGGGGGCTCGACCTGCTTTGTCGAGTGCAAGCCATCCACCAGATGAGAAACGCCCGCGACGATTTGCGTGCAGGCTTCGCACGATTTCGCGTGTGCGTCGAATTCCTGGCGCTCAACAGGATTCAAAAGCTCATCGAGGTAATCGCTGAGCCGCGCTTCAGTTTGTTCGCAGGTCCAGCTCATAAAATGCCCCACAACGTTGGGCGTGCCGCGTTCGCGACGAAATTGCGAATCATGACGGGCGCACTCCCATCTGCTGCAAGATACGCGCGAGTTCGATTCGTCCGCGATTGATTCTGGACTTGACCGTTCCTTCCGGCACATCCAAAACTTGGCGTATCTCTGCGTATTCCAGTTGCTGCAAATCGCGAAGGATAACCGCCTCGCGCAATTCCGGCGAAAGCCGCGTGAGCGCCGATTGCACTTGCGAGCTGAGCTCGCCAAGAAGCAACTGTTGATCGGGACGGCGCCCCGCCGATTCCTTGTTCTCGACCACCGGCATGGCATCCTCGAGCGAATCCGTAATGCGGTCGCGCTTGGTGCGCCGGTAATGATCGATCAAAAGATTGCGTGTGACGCTGGTCATCCATGTTGCAAATCCGCCGTAGGCCGAACGATAGCTCCCAAGAGTTTTATACACCCGGAGGAAAACCTCTTGCGATAAGTCTTCCGCCTCTGTGCCATTGCCCGTAAAGCGATAACAGATATTGAAGATCTTGCGCGTATGCCGGCGCACAAGTTCCTCCCAGGCCGAACCGTCGCCCTGGAGGCATTGCTGGACCAGTTGGGCGTCCTGCTCCAACGTATCATCAGCCTCGAATCCCGCTACGGCGACCAGTTTGACTCCAAAGTTGCCGGGAGCCAACTTCAACCTGCAACTATGGAACGTAAACTGCTGTCCGAAAGTTCCCCGTTGTCCTGGCCTGGACGACCGACCGCAAGTGGGGGCATCTTACTCAGCGCTGCCCCTGGACACAAGCATAGCATTAGGAAAAAGGGAGCTCGAGAAACGCGCCGTGAGGCAGGATGGTTTGCAGGCGCTTGTGAAAAGCCCACCCCTCGTTTTGCGTAAGTGTTGATTTTAAAGAAGTTAAGATTGCCGTAAGTCTTTTATTATCAGTAGTTGTGGCGATTTACGTAAGTGTTGATTATAAATGGGTTAGCCTCACAGGGGCGCTCGACGTAATTTTGGTTGCGTATACTCGACTCGGCGAACAAAACTCGACCCGGCGAGCAAAAGATGAGGCCGAAACTCAAGCATGCCTGGTGCGCCCAAAAAAGAAAGCCTTTTTGCGCCATGATTCGCAAAAGCGACTCGGAAAAGCGGGAGCGGGGCTCCCGCACGCCAAATTAGGACACCACTGACTGCCAAGTTGCCTTGACGCATGGGATTGCGCCCGTTAGTCTGGCAAGCTCATGCAAGCATCGTCGAGGAAACTGCTCATAGCTCTCTGCGGGCTCATCATTCTAGGCCTACTCATTTACTTTTCCAGCGGATTCATTCACTTGAAGGACTTTAGCGGGGAGAAGTTGCTCCACGCGGTACGCAACGCGAACCCTTACCTTCTGATTCTTTCCGTTGTGGCGATTTATGTTTGCTATGCGATACGGGCGCTGCGCTGGAAAGTTTTCCAGGGGAATCTCGGACCGTCGCGATTCTGGCAGATCTATTCCATGACGCTGGCGGGCTTTTCGGCAGTTTTTCTGCTGGGGCGAGCGGGCGAACCGGTGCGGCCGGTTCTGTTGGCACGGAAAGAGAATTTGCCCCTCGCGGATATGTTCGGGATCTATTTTCTGGAGCGCCTTTTTGATTTTGCGAGCATGGCCGTCATCGCGTCGATTGGTTTGTTGCTTTTCAAGTCGCGCGCTCATGCCGGAGAGGAAGCATCGGCGCTGGAGGCGGCCGGGAAAACTGCGGGGACGTTTTTTTCTCTGGCGGTGGTAGGGGCGATTGCGTTTCTGATTTACCTGCGGCTGCATGGAACGGCGCTGCTCGAGCGACGCCTGGAAGGCTGGCGCGCGGCTCACGGCTGGCGAGCCATCGTCGCACGCATACTGATGGGGTTTGTCGGAGGCGTGCAAGCCATTCGTTCGGTGGGAGAACTCGTCGCGGCCTTGTTTTATTCGGCGGCGCACTGGTTTCTGGTGGCGCTGGTCTATCTCTGGGTAGCGCATGCGTTTGGCGGGAGGCTGAGCGCGGTCAACGTTGGCGATTGCATGTTGGTGCTGGCATTCACGCTGGCCGGCTCGGCGTTGCAACTTCCGGGTGTTGGCGGTGGAGCGCAGGTGGCGACGTTTCTTGCGTTCACGGCGGTGCTTGGCGTGGAAAAGGAGCCCGCAGCGGCAGCAGCAATTGTCCTCTGGCTGATTTCCTTTGCCGCGTGTAGTCTTGCGGGCGTGCCGCTGCTGTTCCGCGAGGGATTTTCGCCGGGGAAGCTGCGAGCCATGGCGCAACAGAAAGAGAAAGAGCAAGAGCTGGAAGCTTGAAAGATCGTGGTGGTTCATAAGCGGGGAAGAAGGAGATGCCTGAGTGAAGTGTCCATTTTGCGCGCATTTGGACGATAAAGTCATCGACTCGCGGGAAGGCCGCGCGGGCGACACAATTCGGCGGCGGCGAGAGTGCCTGAAGTGCGCGCGGCGATTTACGACGTACGAACGCATCGACGAAATCCCGTACATGGTGATCAAGAAAGACGGGCGGCGAGAGCGCTTCGAACGGCAAAAGATATTGCAGGGATTATTGAAGGCTTGCGAGAAGCGGCCGGTGGCGACGCCCAAACTCGAAGCCATCGTGGACGAGATCGAGGGTGTGGTTCACGAGGCGACGGAGCGCGAGCTGACGACGACAGAGATCGGCGAGATGATCATGCACCGGCTGAAGAAGCTCGATAAAGTCGCCTATGTGCGCTTCGCTTCGGTTTACATGGACTTCAAGGACGTGCAGGAATTCATGTCCGAGCTGAAGAATCTGCTGAAGGATCGCGGCAAGAAGTAAGCGAGCCGCTAGCGAGGCCAGACGCCGGCGGTAAAGGTTCGAATCGTCGTGAAGCCCAGCTTTTCATAGAGCTGAACGGCGCCGTAATTCTCCGAAGTGACGGTGAGCGTCAATTCCTTAAATCTCATGCCGCGGAGCGTTTCGCCGGAGGTCTGCATCAACATGCGCCCGATGCCGTGACCCTGGTAGCCGGGCAGTACGCAGATTTGCGTCGTGTGGCCCACGCCGGGAGAGACCTCACTCGTGAGGACGGCAGCGATGAGGTCGTCGCTGCCGGGCTCGCGAAGGACGAAGGACGCACCCGGAACAAAATGACCGCACCCGGGCAGTAGAATGATGTTCTTCAAGAATCTTAGAGCGCCCGCACGGCTGCGGTACTGATCATTGATTTCGCCGTCGACGTGGTTTGCGTAGGCGAGATAGATGAGCTTGGCGCAGGGTTCGAAGTAGCGATCGTTCCAGCGGTCCAGGCGCATGCTGGCGGAGACGCCGGGCTTCACATCGGGCAGTTTCTGCAAGTTCTGCAACATGAACTGGCGAGAGTACAGCCGAAAACCCTGGTTGCTGAGCGGCGCTTCCACCGGTCCGCAGAAAGGCATGAGCTGCGCTTCGATGCGCAGGAGCTGAGGAATGGCGCGCATGGAGAAGAGCATTTCGTCGAGTAAGCGTTGTCCAATGGTGGCTTGCGAAAATTTTGCGGAAACGTAGAGGCCGCCGATGAGGCCTTTCTGCTCTTCCAAGACGTAGAACGAATAGCCGGCGGCGTTGCCGTTTTCAAAAGCCACACAGCCGGCAAGGGCATGCGCATCCAGAAAACGCTTGATCAGTTCGAGCGCGCTGCGGTAGTCCCAATGAAGCTCGTCGCGCCAGTGGCGCGCTTCCTCTTCAAGGAGCGGCTCAAGTTGGCGGACCGTTGTCTGACGCAAGTCGACAATATTCATGGAGAAGAGGACTGCCGCGCGGCCCCCGCCGCTCAATCCCTATGATAGCCGAATCGGAGGCTGCCCGACCAAGGCGTGCCGCGCGCTCGATATTAGTCCGACACAGGGGCCGCGCGTTCCCAAAATGGCATCAAAAAGCTGTGCTAACATCGCGTTTATCGAACTTGATTTGCGAGGAGTAAAAATGGGCGGCGCTGGCCGCGCGGTTATGTAGATTAAGAATGTCAATCCTGTACGAAATCCGCTATCCCACCAAGTGGTACACGAAACTTTCCATGGCTATTTTGGCGCTGGCGTTTTTTGCCGTGCTGGCAACGGCGGCCATCGCCGGTTTTCTGGTCTATCGCATCGTCAAACCGCAACGCACCGGCAGCGAAATCGATATGAACAGCTTTCCGGGCAAGCCGGACGCGATGGACTATACGATTCCAGGTCTGGGCGACCGGCATGGCTGGTTTTTCCCGGGGTTGCGCGGCGCTCCGACGATTATTCTGTGCCACGGGTATGGTTCGAGCCGCGGGGAACTGCTGACCTTGGTCTCGGCGCTGCAGGATCACGAGTACAACGTGTTTGTCGTTGATTTTGCTGCGCATGGCGTGAACGACGGCATCACGACGTTTGGTTATCGCGAGGCGGATGAAGTGCGCGCGGCGATGGATACGGTTGCGGCGCGGAACGACGTCGATCCCGTACGATTTGGATTGTGGGGCTACAACCTCGGCGCATACGCCGCTCTACGCGAGGCGGAAAACGACCGCCGCGTTCGCGCGATCGTGCTGGATTCGGTCTACGACCTTCCGGAACAGATGGTGAAAATCGGGGTGGAGCGAAGCGGGCTGGGCGGGTTTCCGCTGATGGTTCGCTCGGCGGAGCTTAGTTTTACGTGGCTCAATTACAAGAATCGGAACGATCCGCCGCTTTCGAAGAAATTGATTAATCTCGCGGGCGTGCCGAAGTTGTTCATTGAGGCCTCGGACGACCCAGAGTTGGCGGACATAACGCGGCAGATGTTTATAAAGGCGCCCGAGCCGAAAGATCAAATCGTCATTGGGCATGGGAACTTTGTGGGGATGGAAGATTCGGACAAGCGGGACTACGAGAATCGAGTTGTAAGCTATTTCTTACTGCGGCTGCCTGCTACTGGCGGGGCCGGGCGGTGAATTCGTTGGCGTTAGGTGAGAGACAAACCAGTCCCCCGCGGATGAACTCAATAGCACACGCACGCAATTGAAACCTCGCATTTCAAGGTGGGAGCAATCAAGCGAACCAGAAATGACGTAAACGTCGGCGTTAGACTTTTCGCTCCAGTCTGGTAAATCCTGGTGCAGATAGAAGCTCAATCCATATCTAAAACTCCTACTCATTCCGTGGTAGACGAAGAGGTGGTCAGGTGGTACCCGATGCGCCCAAAGCTGACTTGCTAGGGTTCTCGCTGAGATTTGGAGAGGCGCTGATCCTAAGTCGTTCGTAATCAAAAAGGCGAACAACACGGGGACCACAGCAAACGAGCCCACCAAGTTACGCATTCTTCGAGTGGCGCCGCAGAGATATGAGACTGCCAGTATCGTGTTTGAAATTCCAAATAGCACCAGCAAGAAAATCACAGCATATTTTAGAAGCTGAGTCGAGGTGCTGACGTGTGTGAACGTCCGGTACCCTAGCTGGGAAACACCAAAGTATAGCAACGCGGACGCTGCGATAGTTGCGCCAAAAAGTCTTCGGCGGTCGGTTGCCAACGTTGTGCATGCGCGTGCCAGTATCAGCGCCAGCGCGGGCACGGCAGGCAAAACGTAGCCGGGCAGTTTTGATTTCGAGAGAGTAAAAAACAACATGACAAAAAGGATCCAAGAAAATAGGAAAGCGGTATCTGTCCGGAGTCTTTTGGTCTGAGAGATCTGCGCGACTCCCGCGGCACTGGCCCAGAGGACTGCACCTGTCCATGGCAGAAAGGTGACCAAAGTGACCGGGACGTAGTACCAGAACGGTTGGATGTGCTGAAATTCGGGCGTGAGGTAGCGCTTGAAATTGTGCTCGATGATGAAGACGCGGAAGAAATCGGGATTGCGGCGAGCGCAGAGGATGTACCAGGGAAGTGCTGTGATGCAGAAAGCGGCGATGGCAGCCGGGTGAAGCAAGCGGAATGCGTCGCGCCAGCGTTTTGTGAAAATGGCCCAGAAGAAAACCGCGCCGCCGCAGAGAATAATTCCAGCAGGCCCTTTGGCCAGCACGGCGAGCCCCAGGAAAAAACCGAATAGGATGAGAGCGGTCCACGGCGTCGGAGAATTTG
>JBAQJX010000052.1:0-22525 GCA_049641765.1 Candidatus Acidiferrum sp. | reverse complement strand
ATCCTGAGCGAAGCGAAGGATCCTGCCTCCATCCCGCCTCTCCGACCACAGACGACACCCATCTCGCTTCACCCCTATCCCCATCCCCCGCCTCACAAACCAACAATGCAACACCCGTCGCCACACCGCCCACTCCACCCCGCCCGCAACCACGACCGGCCGCCCCACACCGCGACCCTTACGCCGTCCACTACGATCACAACTACCACCTCACCGTCGACGGCAAACCCTTTTAAAATCAACACTTAACCCAAGCCTCCGCAACTCTAAGCATCCAAACCACTTAGAAAAACCATAAGTCCTTTATCAGCAACACTTACAAAAAATCAGGGGAGGGGTAGAACAGGTTACCGGGATACAAACAGAACGGAAGGCTGGCAGAATGGCTCGGCAGATTCCCTGCCGCTACGTGCGTCAAGCTATCCCGCTTTAACTCAAGTGCCGCGCTCGTTCGCTTTCTCGGCCAGTCGAATCAAAGTGGGAAGAACGTGCCCGAAGAGTGTGCCCTTCGTCTGCCCAAAGTCGAAGTACAGCTTCTGATAAAGCGCGTACAGTTCATGGTAAACCTTCTGTGCCGCCGGCTCCGGCGTAAAGACGGTATGTTCAGGGCAAATCTTGTCTTGCGCTTCTTCCACCGTCTGGAACGTGCCCGCCGCCAGAAAAGCGAAAAGCGCCGAACCCAGACTCGTGACGCTCTTGCTCGGCACGAGCACCGGACGCCCCAGCACATTTGCGTAGATCTGATTGAGCACGTTGTTTTTCTGCGGAATGCCGCCCGCGTTGATCACGCGCTTGATCTCCACGCCGTGTTCCGCCATTCGATCGAGAATAATTCGCGTATGAAATGCAGTGCCCTCGATGGCCGCAAACAGTTCGTCCTGCGCCGTGGTCTGGAGGTTCCAGCCAAGGGTGATACCGCGCAAGTTCGGATTCACCAGCACCGTGCGGTCCCCGTTGTCCCAGGTCATGCGCAGCAGGCCGGTTTGTCCTGCGCGATATTTTTCCAAGCCCTGGCTCAGCGTCGCAACATCGGTTCCCGCGCGGCTGGCGATTGCGTTGAAAATGTCTCCCACTGCGGAGAGCCCGGCTTCAATTCCGGTGCGCTGCGGATGCACGCTTCCCTGCACCACTCCGCAGACTCCAGGAACCAGGTTGACCGATGGCGTAATTCCAATGATGCACGTCGACGTCCCGACCACATTCACCATGTCGTCGGTCCGGCAGCCCGCTCCGATGGCGTCCCAGTGCGCATCGAACGCCCCGACCGGAATGGGAATGCCGTCTTTCAACCCTAGCTTTTCCGCCCATAATGCGGATAGCTTTCCGGCAATTTTGTCGGAGGTCGCATATTCGCCCGCGAGTTTTTCGCGAACGCCGGCAAATAGAGGATCGACTTTGACAAGAAACTCTTCGGAAGGCAGTCCGCCCAAATCCGCATTCCACATCCACTTGTGCCCCATGGCGCAGACGCTGCGCTTCACTTTGCGCGGATCGGTGATTCCGCAGAGCGTCGCCGCCGCCATGTCGCAATGTTCCAACGCGGATGCGAATGCAGCTCGCTTTTCTGGATTGTGCCGCAGCCAATGCAGAAGCTTCGAGAAGCCCCATTCTGACGAATACACTCCGCCGCACCACTGGATGGCTTCGAGGCCTTCCCGTTGCGCGGCTTCCGTGATCTCCGCGGCTTCGCCCTTTGCCCGGTGATCGCACCACAAATAATATTCGTCGAGCGGCTCGAGATTTTTGCCGACAGGAATGACGGAGGATCCAGTCGTATCGATGGCCAGCGCCAGTACTTGATCGCCGGAGATGTTTGCTTTCTTTACGGCTTCGCGCGTAGCGCTCGCCAGCGCGCGCATTTGATCGTCGTGCGATTGCGTGGCGTACTCCGGGTCTTCACGCTTGCGGTGCAGCGGATATTCGGCAAGCGCGGTAGCGAGCAGCCCGCGTTCGCTGTCCACGATCGAAACGCGTACGCTCAATGTCCCAAAATCAACCCCAGCCACGATGGCCATGCGTTAGCACTCGCTCCGTACGAATGAAATTTCACCCCGCGTGGGCGAGCATATCCCAGCCAAGGTAGCGCGAAGCGGCTTCGTGCACCGCTGGAGCCACGGAAGAAAAGTTGGCGGCCACGTGATGCTCGAATCCGTTTTCGCAGATGTACCGCAGCAATTTTTGCAATCCGGGAATTTCCACCACGCCAGCTCCTCCAAATGTTTCCAGAGGATCATCCGTGAATCTGCCGCTGCCGGTATAACCGCCGATTTTTCCGGAAGCGTCTTGGGTCGAGAAGCGCGCGAAGCACATCGCTCCTGCCTTCACTTGCCCCACGCACGTTCCAAACGTATTTTCCTTTCCCACCGTGCCCGCGATGATGGCCTGATAATCCATCTTGACGTCCTTGAAAAAGTGTTTCGGCAAATTGCTGCAGTGGAAGCACACGGCTTTGTTGGGATCGTTTCCGTAATTATTGTTCCAATCGAGCAGCGCGCTCGGTGTCTCCGAAGCCAGCTGCAACGCATGCATTCCCAGCACGCCGCAAACATCCACTTCGCACGCGCTCGAAAGCAGCGACTCGCTCATCATGCTCATCACCGTGCAGGGCACGACGCCGAGATTTTCCTCAAGCGAGGTCCAGCACTGCACCGCGCTGATTTGTAAATCGGCGGCTTTCATCCACTGATCGATCACCGCGCCCAGCTTGGCCATCTTGAGCAGCGCCGCATGCGGGATGTTCGCCGTCGTCACATACTTCTGGATGGACTCCAGCTTCCGCACCGCCGCTTCGTCCGTGTCTTTCATCCTGCCGATGCGCCCCAGCACTTCGGAAAGATCGAGCGTCTCGACAGAGATTCCGCTGGCCTCCAGCAATTTCTCGCTGTAGCGCACGGTATTGAACGCCGCCGGCCGCGCCCCAACCGCGCCAATCCTCAAATTCCGCAGTCCCTTCACGACGCGGCAAACGGCGGAAAACCATTCGAGATCCTTCGCAAACTCCGGCGAACTCGGCGCTTCGGTGTGCAATGTCGTGAGGGAATAAGGAATGCCGTACTGCGTCAAATTGTTGCACGCCGACATCTTTCCGCAAAAACTGTCGCGCCGGTCGGTGATCGTCATTTTGGATTGCGTATCCGGCGTGGCCTGCACCAGGACCGGCACTCCGAGACGCGCCAGCCGCAGGGTATCCGCGATGGCGCGCTCGTCACCGAAATTCGGCAGCGTCACGACCACGCCGTCAATGGCATCGGCCTTCGATTTGAAAAGCTCGGCGCAGCGCTTCGCTTCCTCATAGGTTTCCACCGCGCCATGTTTGCTTTGTTCCGGCCCCAGCACGACTACGTCGATGCCCGCCGCTTGCAAAATCCGGGTCATCTCTTCGCGCCCGGTTTTCGCCAAATGATCGGGGAAGAAACCTCGGTTTCCCACGATCAATCCCATTGTCATTTTTCTCTTGTTTGGCATGGTCCCTTTGGTCGCTTTCTAAAGGCAACTTTCTTGGTCTCAAAACAAATTCTATCCGCAGTCCCAATCGGAGTCGATGCAACGGCTCCTCGGAAAGAAAAGCATCCCATGGTCAAGCGCACCGCAATGAATTGCGTCAGTCCTTGCTCGCGGCTTGTCCGTAGTACGCCTTCTTACCATGCTTCCGCAAAAAATGCCGGTCATGCAGCGCTTTGCCAAGGGAGCCGGCGTTTGCATTCAACTCAACGGTCCTGTACGCCATGCGCGCCGCGGCTTCGAGCATCCAGGCATTTTCCGCCGCTTTTTTTGCGTCCAGTCCCCAGGTGAAAGGCCCGTGATTCGCGACCAACACCGCGGGAATCGCCATTGGATCTATTTCGCGAAACGCGCGAATAATCACCGCTCCCGTATTTGCTTCGTATTCTCCATTAATTTCATCGTCGCTCATCACGTCGGTCACAGGAATTGGGCCGTGAAAATAGTCCGCGTGCGTGGTGCCGAGGCAAGGAATGGGCCTGCGCGCTTGCGCCCACGCCGTCGCGTACTCCGAGTGCGTGTGGGCAATCCCGCCGATCCCTAGGAAGGCCCGGTAGAGGGCAGCATGCGTGGGCAAATCCGAAGACGCGCGAAGATTTCCCTCGACGACTTTGCCGTGCAGGTCGGTGACTACAAGACTCACTGGTTTCATCTCGTCATACGGAACACCACTTGGCTTGATCACGATCAAGCCCTGATCGCGATCAATTCCGCTGGCGTTGCCAAAGGTCGAAAGCACCAACCCTCTCCGGACCAGGTCCAGATTGGCTTCAAGGACTTGTTCACGCAGGTTCGCTAAAAGCATTCACCCTCGGCCATTCGCCCCATCCGCAGGTTGCGCGACGGATGGTACTCGCTTCAGACAACACTTTGGTGCTGATATTTCTGCTCCCGCCGCGTGCCTGGACTCGGACAGCCCCGGTCCGTTTCCCTCCGGGCTCCTTATTTCCGAGTCGAAAACCGGAGAATTGTCGTCGAGCGATAAGTCTGTCCAGGCTTCAATTCGGTCGACGGAAAATTCGGATGATTCGGCGAATCTGGAAAATGCTGCGTCTCGAGGCAAAGACCGGTTCGGTGGGCGTAGAGAATGCCGCCCTTGCCCTTCGCCGTACCGTCCAAAAAGTTGCCGCTGTAAAACTGAATGCCCGGCTGCGTTGTCAATATCTCCAGCGCCCGCCCGCTGGTCGGTTCGAAAACCTCGGCGGCCAACTGCAAGCCGCCCTTCTCCGTTCTTTCCAGCACCCAGTTTTGATCGTAGCCCCTACCGAACTTCAGTTGCTCATTATCATCGTTAATACGCGCGCCGATCGCCGTGGCGTTCGTGAAATCAAATGGCGTGCCGCGAACAGCCTGCAGTTTTCCCGTCGGGATCAGCGTCGAATCGACAGGGGTAAACTGCTTGGCGCGAAGCAGCAACTGATGATTCAAGATATCCTTGCTCATGTCGCCGGAGAGATTGAAATAGCTGTGATTCGTGAGGTTGAGGACGGTATCCTTGTCCGTCGTTGCCGAATAGTCGATACGCAATTCGTTGGTTTCCGCGAGAAGAGTATAAGTCACCTTTACCTTCAGCATTCCGGGATAGCCTTCTTCCCCATCCGGGCTTGTGTAGCTCAACTCGACCACCTGGGCGTCCGCTCGCGAACGATCTACTCCCGTCCAGACTCTCTTGTTAAAGCCTATGGTTCCACCGTGGAGACTGTTGGGGCCGTCATTTTTGGGAAGATGGAAGACCATGCCGTCGAGTGTAAATTCACCGCGCGCGATTCGATTGCCGTAACGCCCAATCGTGCCGCCAAAAAAGGAGGTGCCTTGCTCATAACTCTCCAGTTGATCGTACCCCAGGACCACATCCGCTATTTTGCCATTTCGATCGGGAATTTTCAGCGAAACGAGAGTGGCTCCATAGCTGATGACAACCGCTTCGGCGCCTTTTTTATTGGTGAGAACGTACTTGGAGATGGTAATTCCGCCGACGGTTTTGCCAAAGTCCGAAATCTGGGCCTTATGGTTGGTTCCGTCCGCGTAAAGAGGCGTTGTGCAAAGCAAGAACGCGGCGGCGACGAAAAGCAAAGCGGCAAATCTGGTCATGAATAGTCCCCCAGACAAGAACGAGCGCACAAGATAGAAAGCTACGAGACTTGAGTAAACGTTTACCACTCTTTGCCAAACATTGCAAGAGCCGCGCAGCCAACCCACTGCCCACATTTGGCTTGCTTGTATGCTGCTATGGCCCCGGAGGAAAACCGTGGTCCCCGCATCCTGGGGATGGCCGTGAAGCGCCCCCCAAGTAACAACGGGTTGGTCGCGCCTTTGAGATATCGTATACTGTGACGCTTACACTGCACTGAGGGCAAACGAGGTCTCGTGGACATTCGCGATGTCGCCAGACGGGCGAGAGTATCTACAGCCACAGTCTCGCGAACGGTTAATCAGGTCGCCACGGTCGACGCGCAACTGGCCAAACGCGTCTGGAAGGCGATTGAGGAGCTCGGTTACTACCCCAACCGGCAAGCACGCGCCCTGGTTTCCGGACGGAGCCGTGTCTTCGGATTGATTGTATCCGAAATCACAAATCCGTTCTTCCCCGAAATCGTACAAACGTTCGAAACGCTTGCCGTCGAGCAGAATTACGAGATTCTGCTCACTTCGACGATTCACGACCCGAAACGCATGGAACTGGCCGTGCGCAGGATGATTGAAGGGCGGGTGGACGGAGTAGCCATTCTTACGTTCGGAATGGAAGAAGAGCTACTCGAGCATCTACGTTTCCGAAATCTGCCTTTGGTCTTCGTGGACGTCGGGCCGAAGGCCCCGCGCGTGAGCAACATCCGCGTCGACTATGCGCACGGAATTCGCCAGGCCGTGCAACACCTGGCAGCCATGAGGCACGAACGGATCGGCTTTGTAACTGGGCCTCTCAAACTACGGTCCGCAACCGTAAGAAGAGATGCATTCCGGGAGTCCATGAGCGAGATCGGCCTGCCAGTGAACCCTGAATTCATCGTCGAAGGCGACCACAGTCTGGAAGGCGGCAAGCGTGCCCTTCAAAAACTCTCGAAGCTCCGAGAACAGCCCACCGCCCTGATGTGCTCGAATGATATGACCGCCATTGGCGTGATGAGAGAAGCCTTCGATCTGGGAATCGCAGTTCCTCAAGAATTATCGATCATTGGATTTGACGATACGCGGCTGGCGGACTTCATGATTCCGCCGCTGACGACGATTCAAATGTCGCAGACGGAAATAGCGACGCTGGCGTTTAACGCGCTTCTGAAGGAAGTGAAGCGCGAGGCTCCCGTACCCAAAGGGACGGAGTATGTGCTGAAAACCCATCTGATCCTCCGCAAATCGACTACTTTTCCACCGAATGACAACCAGACAAAACCGCGCTCTTCGCCGAAGCGGGCCTCACCCAGCACGCAGGATGGAAAACAGTGAGACGCTCGCGATCCGTCCAGTAGATTTCGCCCCATGGCCCGGAAATCGCACGCCTTATCCGCAGCACAAGCTCTTTTGCTCTCGCTGTCGATGGCTGTGTTTTTTTTCTCTAGTGTGATCACAGGACGAGGCCAATCCTCAGAGAGCAGCACCTCTAAACCCAGCGCACCGTTGCCGTCTTTGCCAGGCGCGCCGACCGGCGCGAGCCGTTGCATGTTCTGCCATCCGTCGGAGGTTGAAGGGTATGCACGTTCCGCAATGGCGCATTCCTTGCGACGAGCCGAACGAGAACCAGACGGAACAGTGACCGCGCATGGTTCGACGATCACCATGCATTCGTCGGAGGGAGTTTATTGGCAACGATGGGAAAACGCGGGCGACAGCGCTGAATACCGCATCGACTTTGTGATTGGCTCCGGCCTGCACGCCAGCGGCTATCTGGTCGACCTCGGCGGGCATCTCTTTCAGTCTCCGGTCGCTTATTACGCGAGGCGCCACGCCTACGATCTAGCGCCGGGCTATGAGAACCAGCCCGACCCGGATTTCACGCGCCCTGTCGCCGAAGGCTGCGTACTTTGCCATTCGGGAACGGCGTTACATGTTGCCGGCACACTGAATCAATATCGATCTCCGGTGTTCTCCGCGGAGGCGATTACCTGCGAACGATGTCACGGGCCGGTCGAAAGACACCTCGCTGACCCGCGCGCAGGCACGATCGTCAATCCGGCGAAGCTCGAACCTGCCGCGCGCGACAGTGTCTGCGAGCAATGCCACTTGTTCGGAGCCGCGCGCGTTTTGAATCCCGGAAAAAACTTCAGCGATTTCGTTCCCGGGCAGCGATTGGAAGATACCTACACGATCTACCGCAACGCCGCGCCGCCGGGCTCGCCAGCGGGGGCCTTCAAGGTGATCAGTCAAGCCGAGCAACTCGCGCTGAGCGCGTGCGGGCGCAACAGTGGAGGCCGGCTCTGGTGCGGCACGTGCCATGATCCACACGACAAGCCAACTGAGCCTGTTGCATATTATCGCGCGCGCTGCCTGACTTGCCATGCGACGAACTTCCCGGCCGCCCACCCGAACAAGGAGAGCAACTGTATTGGGTGCCACATGCCACGTCGCGATGCCAAGGACGGTGGCCACACGGCATTCACCGACCACCGGATTCAACGGCGGCCTGAAGCGCGCCCAGACTTGCCAACCGACGCGGGCATCGTGGCGTGGCGTGAGCCTCCAGCCGATTTGCAACAGCGGAATCTCGGCATTGCTTATATCGATGCCGGGATGCAGCGCCATTTATCGTCCTATATCATCCAGGGCTACCGCACGCTCACGGAAGTGCAGAAGCAGTACGCGAACGACAGCGACTTTTTCAAATGGATCGGCGAAGCGCTGCTGATTGGAAAACAAACGTCCGACGCGAAGTTTGCGTTTGAACGCGCGTTGCAGCTCGATCCCGATTCAGCGCTCAGCGAAGCGAGCGCCGCATCACCTTATATTCAAGAGGGCGACGATGCGGAGGCCATCGCCCACCTGGAGCGGGCCGTGGCCCTCGATCCTCTGGACTTGCCCGCGGCCAGCACGCTGATCGGGCTGTATCAAAAGGATGGAAAAACCAACGAGGCAACCGAGCTTGCGAGCCGAATCAAAGGCGCGATGAACGAGACATCCAGCGCGGATCAAGGCGGTGCAAAGGCTTCCGCGGGCGAAACGCCGAAAAAAGCCGAAGAAGTTTTCAAGAACATCCAAGTGTTGAAAGGCGTTCCGGCGGATCAATTGATTCCGGCGATGGAATTCATTACTTCTTCGCTTGGAGTGGAATGCAGCTTTTGCCATGTGGAGGGCCATTTCGAAAAAGACGACAAAAAGCCCAAAAAGACTGCGCGCGAAATGATGCAAATGATGTTTGCGCTCAACAAGAACAGTTTCGAGGGCCACCGCGAAGTGACCTGCTATTCCTGCCATCGCGGGGGACGCAGCCCGGTCGCCACTCCGATCCTTGACGGAGAGCTTCCCTCGGGTTTGCGCTCCGCCGATTCCGACGTGCAGAAATTGCCTGCCAATCTGCCCAGCGCATCGCAGTTGATTGATGGTTACATTCAGGCGCTCGGCGGCGCAGCGGCACTCGCAAAAGTCACGAGCCGCGTAGAAAAAGGCACCGAAACTTATCGCGGCCAATCCGTGAGCATCGAACTGTTCACGCAAGCGCCCGGAAAACAGGCTTTGCTACGCCATGTGGCTGGAGGCGAAAGCGCCACTGTTTTCGACGGCCTGACCGGCTGGTTCGCGACCCCAGGCCGCCCGGCCCGAGAGATGCATGGCGCGGACCTGGATGCCGCCAAGATGGACGCCGATCTGCAGTTGCCTCTGCACCTTCGTGAATTGTTTCCCGAACTGCGTGTCGAGTATCCGGAAACGGTCGCCGGCCGCGCGGCCTACTTGCTTCTCGGAATTCGAGAGGGTCAACCACCAGTGAAATTTTATTTCGATGAACAATCCGGGTTGCTTGTGCGCATGGTCCACTATGTTGAGTCTCCGCTTGGCCGCGATCCGACCGAAACCGATTACGCCGACTACCGAGAGGTGGACGGCGTGCAAGTTCCCTTTCGTCGAACGCTTTCCCAACCTGGAAGCACTTCGACGATCCAGATGGAATCGGTGCAGCAGAATGTACAAATTGAGGACTCAAAGTTTGCGAAACCTTCCGTGAATCGCTCTACTGGCCCTTCCGAAACGCACCAATAATCCCATCAGACGATCGAGAGAGTTGCGCCGTAGCCGCGGAAGGCACGGAGTCCTGTATCTGGGACTTACTTGGACGCAGGAAGGCAATGAGGGACATAAAGCCAAGGGAATGTTCGCAAGAGAAACAAAAAGAAAAAATGAAGAATTGTGGAGCGGCACGGCGAATCCCGAAGAGATGGCTGTAAGCGGGTTACGACGCGAAATTCACGATGGAAACAGTGGACTTCTTTTTTTGTGAGCGGGAATTCTAGTTATGTGTTATGATGTTTTTGCGCTTAATGCATTCGGTTGTGTTGTGCGGTCCCTCTGCTTTACGGCATTCGAGAATACCCGCCCTCCGTTTCCTCCGTTCGTTTTCAGCGTAATTTAAAATCAGTCTGGCAATGCGGACTGCTTTGTTCGCCCGAGTGTGGGCGCTTCACAGCAATCCCGCCAGCAAGAAAGCAAAATGCAAACTTTTTCAGAATTATCCGTTTCTCCTTCCCTGAAGGAGAGACTAGCGGCGTCGCAATTCGTGACGCCAACTCCAGTGCAGGCTGCGGCAATCCCGCAAGCACTTGCCGGAGCCGATGTGATCGCGACGGCACAGACGGGAACCGGCAAAACGCTGGCCTTCCTGATTCCGGTGGCCGAGAAGCTGCTACAGCAGAAGACCGCCGGCATTGCCGCGCTCGTGCTCGTTCCCACGCGGGAACTTGCGATGCAGGTTGTGGCGCAGTATGACGCATTGCGGTCCAGGGGCTCGCAGCCCGCGGCATTGGTCGTTGGTGGCCTGCCCGAAGGGCGGCAACTCGACGCCATTCGCAAAGGCGCCAAGCTGGTCGTGGCAACTCCCGGCCGGTTGGAAGATTATCTCGATCGTCGCCTAGTAAACCTCGGCGGCGTGAAGACGCTCGTGCTGGATGAGGCGGATCGCATGCTGGACATGGGATTCCTTCCGGCCATCCGGCGCATCGTTGGAAACCTGCCCAAAGAACGCCAGACACTGTGCTTTTCCGCGACCATGGAGGCTGCAGTAACGCAGCTGGTGAAGGATTACACAAGGAATTCCGTCCGCCTCACGTTTGGTTCGACCTTGAAACCCTCGGAGAACGTGCGGTTGCAGGCATTCGAAGTGCCCAATGATGGGAAGCCGGAAATGCTATTCAACCTGCTGAAAAAGGAGAGCGGCCGTTGCCTGATTTTCTCGCGCACCAAGCGGGGGACGGAACGGATCGCGAAAGGCCTGAATCGGCAAGGGATCAATGCGGCGATGATTCATGGCGATCGTTCGCAGTCGCAACGGACGTCGGCGCTGAGCGGATTCCAACGCGGGCAATATCGCGTGCTGGTTGCCACGGATGTGGCAGCTCGCGGAATTCACGTGCAGGACATCGCGCACGTCATCAACTACGACCTTCCGGACGTGGCTGAAAACTTCATTCATCGCATCGGCCGCACCGGACGCGCTGGTGAACGGGGAGTAGCTTCCACGTTCTTCTTGCGAGAACAGCGGTCGGAGCTTTTTCAACTGGAGCGCACGCTTGGGATTCGGATTGAGCGCGTGACCGGCCATAAAGAACATTCTGGGAGCAAAGAGAGCCCTCGCGAAGACAGAAACCGAGCACCCGAGACCTCCCGGAGCACCCTGGTTCGTCTACCAGGCGAATTTCTGCAATCACAGGCGGGAAACTAATCGCTTCAGGGCCGGTAGATTCACTATCGAGATTTTCCACAACGGGCACGCGGATCAAAAGTGTTATTCCAAGCCTGCCGGTTTTTCTTTTGCGCGGGGTGTACACTGTAGAAGCAAATCTGGGATAACCGGATCCAGAAAACTCGTTCAGAACGAGATTTAAAGAAGCGGGGCGCTCGCGGATAAACGGGCGCCATTGGGCGTAGTCGCGAAACCAACTGTCTTCCCTACACCGTGTCGAGTGCGTGCAGAAGTTCACGACCTCGACCGGAATTGAGGAAGCCAGCCAATTCTGGCGTTGGCTTTAGGGGAGACTTCTTTGCCGAATCAGGAAAATCAGACCAAGACGCGCGATCTTCTGGAGCTGGCCAAAGAACGAGGTTATCTGCTCACCAACGAATTGAACTCAGCGCTTCCGGTTTCCGAAGAGGGCTCGGAAGAGATTGACGAATTGTTCTCCGCGCTGGAGCGGGACGGAGTGCAAATCTATGAGGACGCCGCGGAAGCGATAGCCGCAACGGCGAGCGCGGCTCCTGGCGTTAGTCACGAGGATACTTCAACCCCGGACGACACCGTGTTCGCGCCGGTTTCGCAACCGACCGAACAGGTGAGCGATCCGGTTCGGACCTATCTTCGCGAAATGGGCACTGTCCCGCTGCTGACGCGGGAACTTGAAGTGGAAATCGCAAAGCGGATGGAGCGTGGCCAATTGCTGGTCATGAAGACCCTCTCGCGCTCTCCCCTGATTCTCAAAGAATTGGTCGAGGTCGGAGCAAGCCTTCGCCGCGGCACTGTGCCGATCCGATCGCTCATCCATTTCGGCGAAGAAGACCTGACCGAAAAGAAAATCGAGGAAAAAACTCGCGCGACCCTTCGGGTCATTGACCGCATCGAGAAACTCCGTGGAGCCGCGCTCGATCGGGCGGTTCAGACGAAGCACGCGAACAAAGCGAGTCGCCGCAGACACCCGCGGTTCGCGACGCAGTGGGCGCGGACGAGAGTGGAGATGTCGCAACTGGTTCGGTCGATCCAATTCCATGAACGCGAGAAAAAGCGGCTGATCGCGCTACTGCGGACCACGGCTGGGAAGTTTCGGTCGCATGAAGAGGAAATTGCCAGGCTAAAACGCAGGACGAATTCCGCGAGAGGAGAAACCTCCGGACCTATTCGAAGAGAACTGCATTCGTGGCGTTCACAACGCAATACGCTCGAACAGGACTCGAGAGTCGACGCGAAGGATCTGAAGCGCAGCCTGGCGCTGATTTCGCGCGGAGAGGCGCAAGCTGAACAAGCGAAGCGGGAGTTAACGGAAGCCAATCTCCGGCTAGTGGTGTCGATTGCCAAAAAATATACAAACCGCGGCCTGCATTTTCTCGACCTCATTCAGGAAGGCAATATCGGCCTGATGCGAGGAACGGATAAGTTCGAATGGCGGAGAGGTTACAAGTTTTCGACGTATGCGACCTGGTGGATTCGGCAGGCGATCACGCGAGCGATTGCGGACCAAGCCCGGACGATTCGCGTGCCCGTGCACATGATCGAATGCATCAATAAACAAATTCGGACGAGCCGACAGTTGGTGCAGGAACTCGGCCGCGAGCCGACCGTTGAAGAAATTGCCAAGCACATGGATGTCCCCGTCGATCAAGTGCGCAAGGCAAAGAAAGTTGCGCAACTGCCCGTCTCGATTGAAACACCTGTCGGCGAGGACGATGAGGCTCGTTTGGCTGATTTTATAGAGGACAAAGGCGTGATATCGCCGTCCGACGCCGCCATTCAGGTGAATATGAGGGAACAATTGGATGGTGTGCTGAAAACCCTGACACCGCGCGAAGAAAAAATTATTCGAATGCGCTTCGGCATGGAGGATGGCAGCGAACACACACTGGAGGAAGTTGGCCAGACGTTTTCGGTCACGCGGGAGCGCATTCGGCAGATTGAAGCGAAGGCTCTCCGAAAACTACGCCACTCTTCGCGGTCCAGCAAGTTTCGGGTGTTTATACAAAGTTCTTACTGATTAGTTGGCTCGATGCTGCAGGATTGAGCCTCTGAATGTCCGTTCTCAAGGAGGACGAATGGCAATCACCTTTCAGAAACGCCAAAAAGAAATGAAGCGGCTGGAGAAACAGCGCATGAAAGAGGAGCGCCGCGCTCAAAAGAAGCTTGAAAAGCGCGCGAAAGCGCAAGGAACGGACGAGGGTGCGCCCATCGAGGCGCTTACTCCCGAGCAGGGCGTTGATAGCGAGTGATGGTGCTTTGTAGTTTGTCCAACCGAGCACAACAAGAGTTCCCTTCTACTTCTTGACGCGCTTTTGTGTTCCTTCGAGCGCGCATAAGTCCTTGAAATTCCAGATCAGGGTGCGAAGTGGCGAGTGACCGTGTACTATCGCCGCGTGGATACGATTGGTTGGCTACTCGATTCTGACCCGGCGATCCGTTGGCAGGTGATGCGCGATCTCACGGACGCAGCCCCAGCGGCGATCGCCGTTGAGCGGGCTCGCATTCCACGAGAAGGGCTCGGCGCGGAAATTCTCGCCTGCCAAGGTTCGGACGGCTCATGGCACCGGGCTGATGCTCGCGCATGGTTGCCGACCCTTTTCACTTTGCAACTCCTACGCGCGACGGGCGTCGACCGCAACGAACCTGCCATCGAGTCGGCAGTGGTACGACTCGAGGCGGGCTTTCGCTGGGACAAGGCGCTTGGCGCGAAACCCTTCTTTGAAGGCGAAGTGGAGCCATGCATCAACGGAGGCGCGCTCGCGCTTGGCGCCTACTTCGGACGCCCAACGGAGAGTCTCGCGCGCCGTCTCCTCGACGAGCAGCTTGATGATGGAGGGTGGAACTGCGAAGCGCCGAAGAGTCTGCGCGCCTCGTTTCACACCACGATCTGTGTGCTGGAGGGACTGCTCGAGTACGAACGGGCCATCGGATGCGCGCCGGAGATCGCGGCGGCCAGACGGCGCGGCGAGGAGTATCTGCTCGAGCGTAGCCTCTTTCGGCGGCGCTTCACCGGCGAAGTGGCGAATGCGGAGTTCCTGGAACTCGCGTTCCCGCCCCGCTATCACTACGATATTCTTCGCGCGCTGGACTACTTCAGAGCCGCCGGCGCCAAGCCCGACGCGCGCATCAGCGATGCCGTGCAATTGATCGAGAGTCGACGGCAAGCCGACGGACGATGGCCCCTCGATCGCGCGTACGAAGAGGCGCTGGCTCTGCCATGCGGCGAAACAGTGGGCGAACCAAGCCGGTGGAACACGCTCCGGGCGCTACGGGTTCTGCGTTGGTACGAAAAAGCAAGGCACCAACCGAACATTTGAATTGGAGCATCTCGACACTCCATCGAGTGTCACCATTCATTCTGAACGAGAATGCGAACCAGCATGGTTCGCGAGGCAAATGAGAGATCGCTAACCCGAGGCGACCGCTTCAGCGGCTGCTGACCAATTCGAGAGGCGGAGCGCTGGGCAAACGAAGCGCGCGGATGTCTCGCATGGGCGGCTGCCCAAAGAACCGGCTGTACTCGCGGCTGAACTGAGTTGCGCTTTCATAGCCAACTTCAAAGGCCGCGCTGGCAGCGTCAAGACCGTTCAAACGCATCAAGTCCCGCGCTGCCTGCAAGCGAAGCTGCTTTTGGTACTGAAGGGGACTCATAGCGGTCAGAGCCCGGAAATGGTGGTGGAGCGTGGACACGCCCATGCTTGCGATTTGTGCGAGATCTTCGACGCGCAGCGGCTTCGCGTAGTTCGTCCTGATCCAAGCAATCGCTTTCGCCGTGCGGTTGCTCTGATCTCCGAGCGTGGCGATCGCTCGGAGGCGGGCTCCCGCGGGACCTTGCAGGATTCGGTAAATCAGCTCGCGCTGAATCAAGCCGCCGAGAAAAGGAATGTCCTGCGGAGTGTTCAGCAGGTCGACCAACCGGCAGCACGCGCTGAGAAATTCCACCGTTGTTTCTCCGGTGGACATGGCAGGACTATCAGAAGGAAGTTCGGCAACTCCAGCCTCGTCCCTTGCGAGAAGCTCGCGAACCATGAGCATTTCCAGTTTCATCGACAACGCGAGACAGGGCATCTCCTTGCTGGCCTCAACCACGCGACTGACAATCGGCAGATCCACTGCCGTCAGTAGGAATCTCGAGCCGCCATAAATGAAAGAGGTTCGGCCAAGATCAACGCTCTTGCGACCTTGGGCGATTACGGTCACACCGGGCTCGTGGGTCATCCGGCACGGAGCGGTCGGGCCGGTTCGCCGGTGGAGCGTCACGCCGGGAATGCCTGTTGCCCGATTCTCTTCGGAACCCATGAAGGAGGCAATCTTTCGGGCAAGTTCGGAGCGGAGTTCAGCTTTTCGATCTTGCTGCGGAACGCGGTTTTTGCTTTGATTTCTCATGCCGTGGCATTCCTTCCTTGCACTCAACATATCCGCCCAGCCCTGCCGGCAGCAACGCATTCGTGCGGGGCGAGAGGAATAGGCAATCACAAAACAGAATCAGGCTACCACTTCCCGCAGGTACACACCTAAGCTGGGAACGAGCGAAACAGTTTAAAAGGAGAAGTAATGCAAAAGCGCAAACTTGGCAAAAGCAATTTGGAAGTTTCGGCTCTGGGGCTTGGCTGCATGGGAATGAGTTTCAGCTACGGCCCGCCCGCAAACAGAAGCGACATGATCGCGCTTACGCGAGCGGCCGTTGAACGCGGCGTGACATTCTTCGACACGGCTGAGGTCTATGGTCCCTTCACGAATGAGGAACTTGTGGGCGAAGCTCTAGCTCCCTTTCGAGGAAAGGTTGCGATCGCCACAAAGTTTGGTTTCAAGCTAAAGCCGAACGGAGAACCGGGATTTCTCGGCTTGAACAGCAAGCCAGAACGTATCAAGGAAGTTGCGGAAGCGTCGTTGAAGCGGCTCCGGGTCGATGCCATCGATCTGTTTTACCAGCATCGCGTCGACCCGGAGGTGCCGATTGAGGATGTCGCCGACGCGGTGAAGGACTTGATTCGCGAAGGCAAGGTTAAACACTTCGGGCTATCCGAGGCAGGAGCAAAGACGATTCGCCGGGCACATGCGGTTCAGCCGGTGACGGCACTTCAGAGCGAGTACTCGCTCTGGACGCGCGGACCAGAAGCGGAGATTTTGCCAACGCTTGAGGAACTCGGGATCGGTTTTGTTCCCTATAGCCCGCTCGGCAAGGGGTTCCTAACGGGAAAAATCGACGAGAACACCAAATTGGATAGCACCGATTTCCGCAACACCGTTCCTCGATTCAGCCCAGAAAACCGAAAGGCAAATCAAGCATTAGTCGAGCTGCTGCAAACGATCGCGCAACGAAAGAACGCGACACCTGCTCAGATCGCTCTCGCCTGGCTGCTGGCCCAAAAACCATGGATGGTTCCTATTCCAGGCACGACCAAGTTGCATCGTTTGGAAGAGAACATCGGAGCCGTTGCGGTCGAACTTTCAGCTGACGACTTGCGCGACATCGAGGCCTCCGCTTCGAAAATCACGGTGCACGGCGCTCGATATCCGGAACACATCGAGAAGATGGCCGGTCTCTGAGCGATCGAAACGGCGGTCTGACTCAAAATCGTGAACAATCACGCCGTTTTCGGATTAGGATGATCGAGCAGGAGAGATCAAGCGAGGAACTCGAGATATGGAGATCAAGAGAATTGGATCGCAGGCTTCCGCCAAAGGCTCGTCGGAATGGTTTACGGGCACGGTGCGGATCGATCCGCTTTTTCAAGCGCCAGCTCCGGCATTTGTTCAGTGCGCCAACGTCACTTTTGAGCCGGGCGCGCGAACGGCATGGCACACGCATCCACTCGGGCAAACGCTCGTCGTCACGGCTGGCTGCGGCTGGGCACAACGCTGGGGCGGTTCGGTCGAACAGATCCGTCCCGGCGACGTGGTGTGGTTCCAACCGGGCGAGAAACATTGGCATGGGGCCACTTCTTCGACGGCTATGACGCACATTGCCATTCAGGAAAAGCTCGACGGCAAAGTCGTCGACTGGCTGGAACAGGTCAGCGACGAACACTATCGAGCGTAAAAACTGTCGTCAGCTCCCCGCTACGCTGACTTTGCGGATTCGCCAAAGTTCGCCTGAATTTCGAATCGCGCTACGAGGCACCGCCTTACTGGTTTGGCTCTCAAGGGACTAAAGTATCCTGAATGGGAAAGAGCACCCGCATGAGAGCGCCAGATTCGCGCGATGTGGAGCATTCGACGCCGCCGGCCCCAAGAACCAGGACCGCCATCATTATTGGCGCCGGTCCAGCCGGGTTAACCGCCGCCTATGAGCTGCTGACGCGCACGGATATCAAGCCAATCGTCCTCGAACGTACGGACTACATGGGCGGTATTTCGCGGACAGTAAATTACAAGGGGAACCGCATTGACATCGGCGGCCACCGTTTTTTTTCCAAGAGAGATCGGGTGATGAACTGGTGGTTGAGCCGGATGCCGCTTCAAAAGGAGAGCCCGGGTTCCCAACAAATCAACTACCACGGTATGACGCGCGAGATTGCCGTGCCCGAAACAAGCAGGCCGGCGGATGACGATCGTTTAGAGCGAGTCATGCTGGTAAGAAGACGGAAATCCAGAATCTACTTCCGGCGCAAATTCTTCGACTATCCGATCAGCTTGACGACCGACACGATTCGCAAGCTTGGATTTCTTGTGACGGTCCGCGCAGGTTTGAGCTATCTGCGAAGCCTGTTGTTCCCGATAAAGGATGTGAAGGATCTGGAGCAATTCTTTACCAACCGCTTTGGCCGCGTGCTCTATCGGATGTTTTTCAAGTCCTACACCGAAAAGGTGTGGGGCGTTCCGTGCAACGAAATCAGCGCAGAGTGGGGCAAGCAACGAATCAAAGGGCTTTCCATCCGGAAAAGCATCACTCATTTTATCAGGCAGAAGTTTCGCAAGCCGTCCGACATCGCCCAGAAGTCGACGGAAACATCGCTAATCGAACAGTTCCTTTATCCAAAACTAGGACCCGGGCAAATGTGGGAATGCGTGGCTGAAGAGGTGGTGAAGATGGGAGGCGAAATCCTGACGGAATGCAACGTGGAGAGCATTCGGCTTGCTGGAAACCGCGTGGCTTCGATTTCGGCCGTTGACAAGACGGGATCGGCACGAACTTTCACAGGGGACTTTTTCTTTTCGACCATGGCCGTGAAGGAGCTGATTCAGGCCATGGAATCGAACGTTCCGGAACACGTTCGGGAGATCAGCGACGGACTTCTCTATCGCGACTTTATCACCGTGGGATTGCTGGCCAGGAAAATGACAGTCAGCGGCCAGAACAGCAACTCGATCGATGACAATTGGATTTACATTCAGGATCCGGATGTCATCGCCGGACGGCTCCAGATATTCAACAATTGGAGTCCCTATATGGTTGCTGATCCGGAGTGCGTGTGGATCGGAGTCGAATATTTCTGCCATGAATCGGACAATCTATGGAACAAATCGGACGCCGAAATGAGCAGGTTCGCCAGCGATGAACTGGAAAAAATCGGCATCCTTCGGAGTGCCGACGTCATCGACTCGATCGTCATTCGCATGCCAAAGACTTATCCGGCTTATTTTGGAACTTACGACCGCTTCCACGAGGTTCGTCAATTTGTAGATGGCTTTGAAAACCTGTTCCTGATTGGGCGGAATGGGATGCACCGGTACAACAACCAAGACCACTCCATGTTGACGGCCATGATGGCCGTCGACAACATCGCAGCCGGAATCACCGACAAGTCCAACCTTTGGAAAGTCAACACGGAGATGGAATATCTCGAAACCGGCGACCAAGATGCCGGGGCAAGCGCACACCATCGGAACGCTGAGCGGAAGGAGGGTGATGGGCGTCCTAATGCTTCTTCCGACGCGCGGGTTTAACTAGTCGACATGGCTGCGCCCCAGGAAAAACTCGGGCAAATGCCATGAGTGAAAACTGGAAACACTTTTCTTCTGTCTTGTCGATGCCGTTGCCGCCGATTTGTTAGGAATCTCTAAGAACTTTCCGAAACACGCAGGGAAAATCGCGATCGCCTCACATCCTGTGTTGTTATAATTGGCCTACCCTTCCTTTAATTTTGAATGCAGAGTGTGCCATCCCTCCCGGCATGCAGCGATTCGTGCCGATGAGAGCTGCCGCAGCGGTCAGTGGTGTCTCTCTGCGATGACTCCAGGAGAAACAAATGGGCAGCCCGCTTCGAGCGTTGATTGTCGAGGACTCGCAGAACGACTGCGACCTGCTTTTGGCTATTCTAGGCCGTGGAGGTTACGACGTGGCGTATCGCCGCGTCTGCAGCGCCGAAACGCTCGGCGCGATGCTGGAAGAGGGCCACTGGGACATCGTGATCTCCGATTACTCGATGCCCGGGTTCACCGGCACGGACGCTCTCGCGATGGTGCGGAACAAGGGCATGGATGTTCCGTTCGTTTTTTTCTCCGGCACCATCGGCGAAGAAATCGCGGTGAACGCCATGAGGGCGGGCGCGCAGGACTACGTCATCAAGGGCAAGTCGGCGCGGCTGCTTCCCGCGATTCAACGAGAATTGCGCGAAGCAGAACTGCGCGGCGAACGCAAGCAAATGGAGCATCGCCTTCGGCAGCTGGAGAAATTCGAGGCCCTGGGAAAGCTCGCGGGCGGGGTGGCGCACGATTTCAACAATGTCATCGGCGCGATCATGGGCTGGGCGGAGCTGGGAGTTGATCGCGTTGCGCCGGACAGTCCCGAGGCAAATCTGTTTCAACGGATTCGCGAACAAGCCACGCGCGCGGCAGGGCTGACGCGGCAACTTCTCGCGTATGCGCGGCGCCAGGTCCTGGCACCCAGAAGCATAAACATGAATCAGATGGTCAATGAAACCAGCGCCCTGCTCCAAAAAACTCTTGGCGAGCAGATCGAAGTCAGAACAGAACTTGCGCCCGACCTTGCGATTACACGCGCGGACCCCTCGCAGGTCGAGCAGGTCATCATGAATCTCTGCTTTAACGCGCGCGATGCGATGCCCAAAGGCGGCCAACTGCTCATTGAGACGCGCAACGCCGAGCTGGATGAGAGTTATTGCAAGCGCCGCGCGGACGCTCAGCCGGGAAGTTACGTACAACTCTCCGTAACTGATACCGGCATCGGAATGGCGGCGACGACTATCGAACGAATCTTTGAGCCGTTTTTTACCACCAAGGAAGTCGGAAAAGGCACGGGCCTCGGCCTGTCGACGGTAATGGGGATCGTCAAGCAACATGGAGGCTTCGTCGATGTTTACAGCGAACTGGGGAAAGGGACGGCATTCCGCGTTTACCTTCCGACCAGCAAGGGCCCGGCGGAGGTGTTGCATCACGCGGACGAGACGGCCGTGTGTGGAGGAACGGAAACGGTCCTCATCGCGGACGATCACGACGGAATGCGCGATATGGCTCGCGAGATACTGGAAACGCTGGGCTATCGCGTGATTCTTGCGCGGGATGGAGAAGAGGCCGTTCAGCAGTTCGCAAAACATCGGGAGGAGATTGCAATGCTCCTGCTGGATGTGATCATGCCGAAAGTCGATGGCGTCGATGCGTATGAGCGGATCTGCGAGTTAAAGCCGGGAGTGCCGGTTATTTTTACTTCCGGGTATTCCGATCACGGGCCGCTGCTGGCGTCGGTCATCACCAAGGGCGCGACCATCCTGCAGAAGCCTTATGGCTCGAAAGTGTTGGCTCGGAAAATGCGCGAGATTCTGGACGAAGCTGCGGCGCTTCATCCGCTCAAAGCATAAACATGTTGAGAGAAAGACCTCAGCAAGTTCGTCCCGAGTTCGGGCGGAACGCCGGCGGCGGTTCATTCATGGTCAGCCAATAAACACCCAAATGCCTAGCAGCTTCGACAAATTCGTCGAAATCGACAGGCTTCCGAACGAAACTGTTTGCGCCCAAATCATAACTGGCCATGACGTCGCGTTCTTCCTTGCTGGAAGTGAGAACGATGACGGGAAGACGCTTTGTTCGTGCATCGGAACGCATGCGCCGTAGAACACCCAAGCCGTCGAGTTTAGGCAGCTTCATGTCCAACAGGACAACGTCGGGCATGAGCTCCGGATCGCGTGTGGCGTAAGGACCAGTCGAGAAAAGATAATGCACGGCCTGTTCGCCATCGGAGGCCACGACGATCCGGTTGGCAACGTTAGTTTTCTGGAAGGCGCGCAGAGTCAGCTCCACGTCATTGGCGTTGTCTTCTACAAGAAGAATGAGACGCTGTCGAATCACAAGTGGCCTCCGGATTTCGCGGGCGGAATCGTGAACAAAAACGTTGCTCCTTTTCCGACGGCGCTTTGCGCCCAGATGCGGCCGCCATGGCGATCGATGATGCGGTGAACGGTCGCAAGCCCGATGCCCGTCCCTGGAAAATCCGATTCCGCATGCAACCTTTGGAACGGGCGAAAAAGACTCGCGGCATAGTTCATGTCAAAACCGGCGCCGTTATCGCGGACGAAGAAGACGGTTGTTCCCTCTTTTTCCGCGGACCCGACTTCGATGCGGGCGTCGGGCGACTTCGCGGTAAACTTCCACGCATTCCCGAGCAGATTCTCGAACGCAACGCGTATTAGTCGGCCGTCCGCCTCGGCGGTGAGCCGTTCCGCAACCTGCAGCTTCACAGTGCGCCCAGGATGCTGCTTCCTCAACTCCTCGAATACTTCGCGCGCGATGCTGGCAAGATCGACAGGAGCACGGCTCAGCTCCGCGCGGCCGACGCGCGAGAGCAGGAGCAGATCGTCGATGAGTTCGCCCATCCGCTGCGCTGAATCGCGCACGCGGTGAAGATAATCCTGCCCCTTGCTGTCGAGCTTCGCGGCGTGATCTTCCAGCAACAACTGGCTGAATCCATCGATGCTGCGCAACGGTGCGCGGAGGTCGTGGGAAACGGAATAGCTGAACGCTTCCAGCTCGCTGTTTTTTCGCTCGAGCTCCTCAACGAAGAGGGCCCGCGTTTCGGCCAGCTCCCGCGCGGAATTGGCGAGCGTAATCTCCAGTTCCTTTTGCAAAAGCTGCTCGCGAATGTTTCGGTTTTCATCCTCGAACTGCTTTCTGCGAAGCTGCGCCCGCACACGGGCGCAAAGCACTTCGAGATCGCTGGACTTTGCGATGTAGTCGTCGGCGCCAGCGTTGATGCCTTCGATCATGGCC
>JBAQJX010000050.1:0-19218 GCA_049641765.1 Candidatus Acidiferrum sp. | reverse complement strand
AGCCAGAGCGGCCCCGAACCCATCGACCAGAACAACGGCTGGGGCCACTACTTCACCACCGGCACCTCGCCCGTCTCCATTACCTGGCAAACCATGTACGCCGGCCTCCCCACCGGCAACTGGGCCGGCCTCGCCGCCGCCTTCAAACCCGCTCAATAAAACGGCACGCAGATTTGCCCGCGAAAGACCTTCCTCTCTGAACCATGTGAGATGTCTGCGCAAACGCGTTTGAACCAACGCGAAGAGAGAAAGGAGGAAAGCTCCGATGCGCTAAAGGGAAACGTTCCAACTGGCAGGAAGAACACAGAAGAAAATTCTATTTCTAACGGTACGCGTTACCGCGCAATCCAATTCTTGCTCACGCCCTCGCCGCTTCTCCGCGAATAATATCGTATCTCTCGATCACCGCGGCGACTCCCATACGAACCGAGTCGTCATCCATCCGACGCTCGACGCGCACTACCTTCCCGAGCGCCCGCACAAAGACTTCCGTCCCGTGCGTAATTTCAGCGGGAAGCGTCAGCGTGATGTCCAGCTCCGAACCGGCTTCCATGTCTTGCTCGATGACGAAATACAATCCGCGCGTCGAGATATCACGCGTCTTTCCTTCTTGTGAGTCGGTTTCGCGTTCGGTGGGTACTCGGATGATTACTGGCAGAGACAAATCATAACGACGAGCCGTCCGGCGTTCCGTCATTCCCCCGACCTCCGATAGTTGCGGCGGTGACGTGCTTCGAACCGCGCTGTCAGGCAGTGAAGTTACTAGAAATCAGAAAACTTTGCCAGCCCCGGCCCCCCGGGACCCGCAAGCCGTTCGGTTACTTTGAGTCTAGCGCCTAGACGTTCCGCGTGCCTACGGTCGCCGGCGTTTCCGCTGCGGCCGGCGTCGTAGACGAGCGGCGCGCGCGCGGCGTATCCAGGTTGAACTGCCTCATCTTATAAAGAAGCGCCTTGTAGCTGATTCCCAGCATTTTCGCTGCGTCCTTGCGGCACCACCGCGTCTTCTCGAGCGCGTCCGCAATTGCTTCCATCTCTGCTTCGTCTTTTAACCCGCGGACCAGCGCTTTAAGTCCCTGTTCGCGCGGCACTGTGGGCTCTTCCCGCGGCGAAGTACGTTGCCGCGCGGAGGACATTTCCACCAATTCCCTCAAGCTGCCTTCATCGTCCTCGAGAATCACATATCGCTTTACGAAATTTTCCAACTCGCGCAGATTGCCCGGCCAGGGATAATTCACCGCGGCATCCAGCAAATGCTTTGACGGCTCCACTGCCGTTTTGCCGAACTTCTCGCTGTACTGCTCGAGGAAATGCCGGAACAGAAGCGGAATCTCGACAAGCCGTTCACGCAGCGGCGGCACGAGAATCGACAGCACATTCAACCGGTAATACAAATCCTCACGGAAGCGGCCCGTTTTCATGGCCTCCTGAACGTCTACGTTCGTGGCCGCCAGAACGCGCACGTCCGTATCGATTAAGTGACGGCCTCCCAGGCGTGAATACTGGTGATCCTGTAGCACATGCAGTAGCTTGGCCTGCAGGGGGGTAGTCATTTCCGCGATTTCATCGAGGAAGATCGTCCCCTTGTTCGCCATTTCAAACTTGCCTGGCTTGCTGCGAATCGCGCCCGTAAATGCGCCCTGCTCGAAACCAAACAGTTCGGATTCCAGCAGTTCACCGGGCAACGCCGCGCAATTCACCTTCACAAACGGCTGGTTGCGGCGCTTGGAACGGAGGTGGATCATCCGCGCCACGACCTCTTTGCCAACGCCACTTTCGCCGCAGATAAAAACGGGCACGTCCACCGGAGCGATCTGCAGGATCTGCTGCCGGATCCTCACCATCTGCGGGCTGGCAGCGAGAAAGCTCAAATCCTCGGTCACTTGATCGCAGTAATCGCGCAGCGCCTGATTTTCCGTCGTGAGCTGTTTCTTCTGGCGAGACTTCAGCATGGCCGCATCCAGCTCCGTCTTTTCAAACGGTTTGGTCAGGTAGTCGTGCGCGCCGATGCGAATCGCCTCCACAACCGTGCCGACTTCGTTCGAGCACGAAAGCATGATCACGTTCAGGCTGCGGTCCGCCTGCATCAACTCCTTCAGCGTCTCGATGCCGTTCAACTCCGGCATGAGCACATCCAGAATGATGAAGTCCGGCCGGTCTCCGCCGCTCACCTTGGCGATCGCTTCTCGTCCGGAACTGACCGTCTCGACATCGTATCCATCGACTTCCAGCAATGTTTGCAAATACTTTCGGATGCTCGGCTCGTCATCGACCACCAGAATTCGCTCTTTAGCTGCCATTGCGTTCTCCCTTTGCCCTGCCCCAAATTCTGAAAAACAAATTCGAAAACTCTAGCCCTGGTCCATCGGCAACAAGAACGTGAACTTGCTGCCCGACCTTGACTCGCTCTCCACCCAAATCTTGCCGCGATGAGCTTGAATCAAGCGCTTCGCAATCGCGAGTCCCAGGCCCATGCCTGACGTGTTTCGATCCACGCGCACAAAGTCCTCGAAGATCTCCTGATGATGCTCGGCCGCGATTCCCGGTCCCGAGTCCGCCACGGACACCTCGACGCTGTTGGGTCTCGGCAGGCGAAAGCGCCGCCGCTCCTCCACAGGCGCGACCGCTGCCACGCGCCGCTCCCAGAAATGCGGTGCCGCTTTCAGGGTCACTGTCCCGCCCGCCGGTGTATGCTTCAGCGAATTGTCCAAAAGATTGGCAGCCGCCTGCTGCACCTTCTGATAATCGAACCGGAAGGTCGGTATCGACGGATCAAAGCTCGCGTCTAGCTTCACGCCTTTGCGCTGGAATGCCTCGGACCAGCGCTTCGCCAGCTCATCCAGACAATCTCTCAGGTCATTTTCGCGCAGCTGCAAAACCAGCTTGCCGCTCTCCAACGCGGAATAGTTCAGGAACATGGAAACCAGCCGCACCAGCCGCTCGCAGCTGTCTTTCGATTCCTCCAAAATGTCGCGCTGCTTGTCCGTCAAGCGTCCTAACGATCCCGTCAGCATCAAGTCGTAGTAGCCCTTGATCACCGCCAGGGGCGTCTTCAACTCGTGCGCCGCGGAGGCGAGGAACACCGTCTTTTGCCGGTTCACTTCCTGAAGCTTCAAATACGCCGCAAGCAAATTCCGATACGTGATTTCTCGTTCCTGCAGCAGCTCTTGCACCGTGAGTTGCGTCGCAGCGTCGGGCGTCGGTTCTGGGACGGGCTCCGTTTCCAATTGGACCACCAGGCATCCGGGCTCAGGCATCCATTGCATTCGCGCGCGAATCTTTTTTCCGCCCCGCGTTAGCTCCACTTCCACTTCGCGCTCCCCTGCCTCGATTTTCTGCGCGATTTGGCTTGCCTCAACCTGCAGCAGGTCGCTGAACACGTTCAGTTGGCTGAAATCACTCGTGCTCTCTGGACCCAGATACTGGCGGGCGCTTCCGTTGGAGAGGAGTACTCGCCCGCTCCTGTCCGCCACCCAAACGGGCATCTTCACCGCCTCGATCAGGCTATTCACAAGTGCAAAGGGAAGCGCCGGAGACTTTCCAGGGTCGCTTATAGTGGGTGTGGCGATGGTCCCAGACATTTGCGGATTTCAGCTCTCCCTGAGGGTGGAAAAAATTTTCCCGTGCCGAATGCTGATGCTCGCAGAGGTGTCCCGGACTGTCAATGGCAAATGCGTTCCATTTGCACATTTAGGGAAACCAACTGGCAAGCGCGTGAACAAGATTCACCGAGTAAGAAATTTCTTTTGCGGACTTTGCCCTATTAGATTGAAAATACAATGCTTAACCGGCGTTCCCACGGCTCAAAATTGGCCCTCGATATGCTCATTCCCGTACTAGTTCCTGAGTACTAAGCGACACATCATGCAAACTGGTCTGCTGAAGAATGGTCGGCGCGTGGCTAGTTCTAACTCAAGACGATCTCCTCGCATCCGGTTGCAAATGCCGGTGTTCCTTCGCGCTGCCGACACTTCCGGCACGGAATTCATTGAGCTCACCAAGACGCTCAACATCAGCGCAACAGGCGCGTGTGTCGCCTCCACCCACATTCTGCGCCCCGATCAGCTTGTTCACTTGACGATCCCTGCGCCATCCTCCGCCTCCTCGGGGGTCGTTCCCAGTGAAACTCCGCCGATTACCGCCCGTGTCCTGCGCCAAGACTCCACCGGTGATGTTCGACTCTTTGGGCTGGAATTCCTCAAGCCACTTGAGTAAAGTATTGCCTCTTTGAAGCTCGGCTTGTCGTGCCTCGGGTAGAAACGTTACTTATGCCCGAATCTCTGCAACTGCCGTCTTCCATGCGTTGTATCTATGTTCAACTGTTGTAAGGAGATAGCTCGAAACGTCGGTTTTCCAGGTGGACGACGGAGAGGCCCCAGACCCCTCTTTATTTGGTCTCAGGCTTGCTCCTTATAGAAAGAGAAAGCCGTATGTGCTTTCCCCAAACCCCGCGGGGATAGGCTTAATGCTAGGTGTAAACCGGATATGCCCAGCCCCGGCGCCCCAGCGCCCCCGCGTTTGCCGATTGAAGACTCGTATCTCGAGCTGCTTGCAGACACGCTCGAAAGCTTGGATATTCCTGCGCGCGGTCAGTTTCTCCAGCGTTACTTCCGCACCATCGCTCATCTTGATCTTCGCGAATCGCAATGCGTTCAGCTCTGGGATGAAATGCTCACGCGTCGCCGTGAGTTGAGCGAGCATCTTGGAAGACAAATCTCCTTGAAAACGGCCCTTATGGACGTGCTTACATCCGCTGGACTTTTTCGCGTTCCCATCCTGATCGAATACGACGAGCTGAAGAAGCTCCAATTGAACGCCGTGACCGATCCCCTTACCGGCCTCTACAATCGGCGCCTCTTCGGAGAATCCTTCGAGAAGGAATTAAATCGCGCTCGCCGCTACGGCCAGCCTCTCGGCCTCGTCATTCTCGATCTGCACCGCTTCAAGGAAGTCAACGACAAGCATGGTCATCCGCGCGGCGACGAAGTCCTCCGCGCCGCTGCCGCAACTCTGAAGAAAGCCCTGCGAACTTCGGACTCTGCGTTTCGAATCGGCGGCGACGAGTTCGCACTTCTTCTCCCGCAAACCGACGCCGCGCAGGCTCTGGCTCTCAGCCGCCGAATTGGGACTGTTTTTGCGGAATCGATCGCGCAATTTCAAATGGGTGTGAGCGTTAGCATGGACCACGGCGTCGCCACGTTTCCACAGGATGGAGACCAGGCCGATCAATTGATTCACGTTGCCGACGAGCGCCTTTACCGGTTGAAGCACGCAAATCACGGCAAGACCCCCTCTGGCGGCTCGCGCACGGAGCTTGGTTCCAACTCCTCTCCGGAAACTTCTTCTCCATCAACTCCAGAACGGCAAGCTTCAGCTCCTCGTCCCATTCCCATCGAGTCAAAGCGCTCCCCGGAAAAATCCGAGGCAAGCGTTGCTGCTCCGGCTCCGGTCGCCGAAGTTTCAGGCGCCCAGGCCTTGGCGACGCAACCATCGCAGGCTGTCTACGCCGTCCCGCGCAAAGCCGAGCGCGTCTCCATGTCCGGAACCAATGCCTACGCCATCCTCGGCGACCAGGCTGGCCGGCGTGCCCGCGTTCTTGATCTCGGTTTTGGTGGAGTCGCGCTCGAACTGGAATCGCAGGAAGAAGTTCCGGCCAGTCTTCTCGCCGTTCTTTACGTGCCCATTCTTCCGCCGGTCCGCGTCAATCTGAAACCTGTGTGGACTCACCGCACGCCGAAAGGCGCGTATCGCATCGGTTGCGCCTTCGTTTCCTGATTGCCGTCCTCATCCCGCTTTGCTTGTCGCGCTTCTTCCACGTCTAGTTGCCCGCGTGCGCCATGTGCAGCCGCAAATGCCGCGAAGTAAAGAGCAGCGCCTGCTGTATATGCGCAAGCCCCAGCCCCCAACGCAGCACAGCCTGCTCCGGTGAATCACCGGTCGCATCCAGCCTCAACCACAAAGCCAGCTCTCTTGGATCGGGTTTGCTCTGTACTTCCGAATGGCTCGTGGGAATACTCGCACTCGTCAAACAGAGTGTCACCTCGAGCGCTTCGCGCGACCCCGCTTCTTTCAGTAGCTCCGTCAATTTTTCCAACAAAAGAAAATGTACCGTTCGCTGGCTGCGGTGCTCGGCCTGCCTGAATTCCAGCACCGCGTCCCCGGAATACACTCTCCCGCCAGACGATTCATCCGCCGCGGGACCCGCCAGCGGTTGCGCAATGCGGAACAACGAATCGTCGCTTTCCATCGCTGCCAGAAAATTCTTGATCGCAAGCGTCGGTGCCGCTTCCGTAGAGCTCAATTCCGCGCGCTCAATCCGGCTCACAACCTTTTCGGCCACGGTTACTCGCATGTCTGCGAAGCTACGCGAACCGCATCCACCTCGCAAGCGCAATCCCATTTTTGCGCGCACCGAGCCTGGCGGGCTGGCAACACTCTCTGCGTTCGTTCCAGCTCTTCTCTTCTCCTGCTAGAATCTCCCACCAGCAGCACCTCTTTGGAGATCGCCATGCGCGAACCGAAATCCAGCCGACCTTACTGGCCCGATTACCCGGCCATGCCCAAGGATCCGCTTCAAGGCTTGAAGCCGTGGAGTTGGGCTCTCGATCGCCTCGAGAAATCCCATAACTATTGGATCGCCACCACTCGTCCTGACGGCCGTCCTCATCTCATGCTGGTTTGGGGAATCTGGTGGGAAGGTGCGTTCTGGTTCAGCACGGGCCCCAATACCCGCAAGGCAAAAAACATCGCGGTTCACGCTCACTGTGCCATCGGTACCGACCGCGCCGATGAAGCCGTTATTCTCGAAGGCATCCCCGAGGAAATCTCCGACCGCTCAGTCTGGAAACACTTTGCTTCGGTTTACAACAAAAAATATGGCGGCGACGTCGAACCCATGCTCGCCTCTTCCGGCGGCAACATCTATCGCGTCCAACCGGAAACAGTCTTCGCCCAGGACGAGCACGCCGCCAACTTCGCGGAATCCGTCACTCGCTGGCGCTTCTCCGAATCTTGAGACGGCACGCCTTCGCGATTTCCATCGATCAAACTTCCCTGCGCATCTGGGCCGTACCAAACGCTCTCTCATTTCTTCGGCGCTTGATTCCACATCTCCTGCTTGACTTTCCATTTCCCGCTCGCCTCTCGATGCAGCACCAGCGCCATCTTTCCTCGCGACTCAATCACGGGCTTTGCGCCCGGCGGCTGCACCACTTGATGCTCCGTGGCCCACTCCGTCGCCCAACTCCCCCAAATCCGTATGTCGTGAAACTCCACATCTTCCTTGACCACTTTGTAGTCTTGCATCCCCGTGACAATGCCCGTAACCCAATCCTCGATGGCCTTCTTCCCGATCATGGGCTCCTGCCCCGGCATCAGGTCCACCCCGTCTTCGGCCCAGGTCGCAAGAATCCCCGCCGTGTCCATCTTCAGGTGCAACTCCACATAAGCTTTGTTGAACGCTTCAATCTCCGCCCTCGCTGGCGACTTTTCCACTCCCCCACCCGCAAAGGCCGCCGCCGCTAGCCCACTCGCCAATCCCCCCAACACCATCCCGCGTATCCATCTCATTCGTCACCCCTATCCTCAATGAATCCACTTCCACTGCTTCTTGGCCCAGAACATAGCCTAATTTCCGCCCAAATTCCATTCGCGAGCCGCTCCCTTCACTCTCCCCTCGCGCAGTCACAGTCAAAACCTTCGCTCGCCGGTAGTGGGCTGCTTTGAAATGTTTTGGTGCTCGTAAAAGTATGTGAGATTATTGAACCAGAGAACGGCAGGAGCAGAGCATGAAACGCCGGATTGGTATGTGGGCAATTGTGGGCTTCCTCGTGGCAGGCTGCTGGGCACTCTATGCGTTGGCAGTCACGCCTCCAGTGTTGACCTCGATTATGACGCTCGTCCGGTTAACTTGCCCAATTGCGCTTTTTAGCTTTTATCCGCTTAGTCTGTATCTGGTTCTTGTTGCGAATGCCGCTACGTATGCGTTGGTCGGTCTGCTCGTGGAGACCCTGCGGCAACGACTTCATCCGGCAACGTAATTCAAAATAGCCCACCACCCGTTCGCCCCCTCATTTGGAGATGCCGCCCCTTTCTCGTATAATGGTGGTTTGCTTCGCGACCTAGCGACGCGGCTGTAGGTCACCTTCCATCAGGCGTGACTCTTCTCCCAACCGGGAGGCCGTGCAGACCGGACGCGACAGAATGGAGCCTCATGAAAACCGGTATTCACCCCGACTATCATCCCGTCACAGTTCACTGCGCCTGCGGGCACAATTTCCAGACGCGCTCAACAATCAAAGGCGAGCGTCTGAACGTTGAAATCTGCTCCAATTGCCATCCCTTCTTCACCGGCAAACAAAAACTCATTGACACTGCCGGCCGCGTCGAGCGCTTCACCAAGAAATACGCCGACGCCGCTGCCAAAGCCGAAGCCTCAAAAGCCACCGCCGCCAAAAAGTAGCTGCGCGATCTATTTGAACTCTACCGTTCGAGGGCAGACAGTAGTGTCTGCCCTCTATTTTCTTCTCTGCGCTCTCCGCGCGCTCTGTGTCCTCTGTATCAATTCTTTTCCCCGCGTGTAGAATAGCTTCCCAACGTGGCCACCCAATCCCGCATGTTCGACGCCGGCCGTCCCGGTGAGCTCGTCGAAACTGCCGCGCCACGCATCACCCTCCGCAACTTCTTCGCGCATCCTTACGATTCCGCCATCGCCGCCGCGCGCACTTGCTACGCTCCACGTCTCATCGCCCCTGAAGAAATCACAGACAAGCAGCGCCTCAACATCGGTGCCGCCACGTTTTATAGCGGCCATCACACCGTCTATCAGCACGCTCACTTCGAATTCGGCCTCGAAAATGTCAGCCGCCAGTTCGTCTGGTCTTTTCTCCACGCCCACCCGTTCTACAATTCCGAGCAGCAATCCCAGCGCTACGTCCGCCTCGACCGTCCGCAAGCCTACGTGCCCCCGATCGATCTTTACTTCAACCACCAGGCGAAGGAAATCTACGAACAATCCATCGTCCGCGCGTGGGATTACTACCGCCAACTCTCCGCTCTTCTCGTCAACGACGCTCGCTCCATCCTCTCCGACATCTGGCACATGGGCCCCATGTCGCACCCCAAGCGCCTCCAGAGAATCGAGCGCGCCGCCGAAAAGCGCGCCATTGAAATCGCCCGCTACGTCCTCCCCGTCGCCGCATTCACCACCATGGTGCACACCGTTTCCGGCATTGTCCTTCATCGTCTCTTTCGCATGAGCTCTGCTTCGGATACACCGAGCGAGTCCCGCGCCGTCATTGGCGCCATGGTCGACGAAGTCAAAAAAATCGATTCACAATTTTTCGACCGCTTTGGAACCGAACCTCTCGAAGAACGTCCCGAATGGAAGGAAGACTCTACCAACACGCGGGGCAGCGAAGTGTTTGTCCGTGAATTTGACGCCAAGCTTTCTGGAAGAACTTCCAAGTTGCTCGATTACTCGCCCAGCGCTCCACGCGTCATTGCCGAGTCCTACCGCGCCGTCCTCGGCCTCGCCGAGTCCCAGTGCTCTGACGCGGAAACCATCGATCGCCTTCTCAATCCCGCGCGCAATCCTTACCGCTTAGAAATCCTCGACATCGGCGTTCACGCCCCCATGATGCGCGCTCTTCAGCACGCCAATTACACGTTCGCCAAAAAAATCAGTCACACTGCCGACTCGCAGGACCAGCGTCATCGCATGGTTCCCGGCTCTCGTCCGCTTCTTACGCTTGCCGACACGCGCGACCCCGACTACATCACCCCCACGCTCCTCCATCAAAACCCGCGCGCCAAAGAACTCTACGACCGCGCCATGCACGACTCCTGGTCCGCCAAGAATCAACTCCTCGACCGCGGCGTCTCCCCCGAAATCGCTCTCTATCTTCTCCCCAACGCCAAATCCATCCGCCTCGTCGAGTCCGGCTCGCTCCTCCATCTTCTCCACAAGTGGACCATGCGCACCTGCTTCAATGCCCAGGAAGAAATCTACGCCGCGAGCATGGACGAAGTCGCCCAGCTTCGCGAAGTCCATCCGGCACTCGCCAAATATATCGGCCCTCCCTGCCACCTCCGCGCCAACATCACCACCCCCATCTGCACCGAAGGCTCCCACTTCTGCGGCGTCAAAGTCTGGCTCGACTTCCCCAACACCCCTCGCCGTATCTGATCGTTTTCGAATTCATTCCCCAAATCCGATCGCTCTTGATCAAGTAGCCGCACAAAAGCACCATTCGCGTAACGCTTTTCGCCACCTGATTTATACTTCGGTTACGGCCCAAAGCCTGCGAGATTAACGCTGAATTTCGACTCACCACACGGGTATGCGTACGAACATTGACAGATTCATCGCCGACCAACGGCGTTATTTTTCCGGCTCTTACGATCAATTCCTGGCCTTTGGCGGGCCATGTGTCTATTTCCACGAGCAGTGCCTACTCGCAGGCGCAGAGGAATTTCTGTCCTTGAGGCACATTGAAATGCTATACGCAACTCTTACGGCGTGGGGCATGCATAGGATGGGCGACTCGGATAAAGCCAAAACGAAGCTTACAAACTGGTTGCCATTTCACACTTCCCTTGCAACTCAGACTAAAGAGCTTCAGCGGTTCAAAAGCCTTAGAATGTCTGAACTGTCGGAAGCCGAGTATTCTGCTGCCATTCTCCGTCTCAAAACTCACTATGCGTCGCTTAAGCTTTCCGTGTCCGACGCTACAATTGTTGTCAACTCAAAAGCGTTTCACCATTTGTTCCCGGAACTCATTCCCCCTATAGACCGGCAATACACCATTCGCTTTTTTACACAGCCCCCTGAAAGGTGGCTGGATTCATCCGGCAAATTTAGGACGGTTCAAATTCCCAAAACGCTCGAGGAGCAATTTCATCTATTCTGTTCAACTTGTCTGTCAATAAAGCAACTGGCGAACCAAATTGACCCTGATCTGCTGCGCCTGGAGCGGGAACGTTCCAAGGTGAGCACTCCCAAAGCCTTGGACAACGCGATTGTGAATTACATGAGAATTACTGTGTCCGAACTCCGCCGCCTCAAGCCTCCGGGCGATCTCGACGAGCTTTCTTAGTTTTGCGGCCGGCAAGTTCCTTGGATAAACTCAGCAGAGACAAAAAGGTCAGCTGTATTCGGTGGGTTCTTTCTGTGCTTCGATGCGATCCGCACGCACGCGGAGCGCGAGCGATTGCGCCGATGCAACTGCTTCATTTTCTGTGGCGCCGTACGCCATCACGCCGGGCAAATCCACGACTTCGGCAATCCAGCGTCCATCGTCCTCAATTTCAGTTTCCACTTTGTACATAATATGCGACATAAGCTAGTTCTAGCATGTCCTTTCTCTTCGAGGGCGCCCGCCTCTCTGATGCGTAACCGGAAAGGCCTCGCGATAAAGCCCAGGAAAAGTCCTTTGCATAAAACGGTCATCTTCGGTGGAATTTGACGCCAACTCGCGAACCTTTGTGATCCGCTCTCTTCGATTCAGCGCGCGGAACCGTCGATCAATCGCCGCGACTAGATATTTCTGTGACATTTGTGGATTCTAGCACGCAGCCACTTTTCCGGCGCCAAACTCCATCCCGAGTTCCACCACGACCACCACCGCATCTGAAACCGTTAATGTGCCATTATGCGTCTTACTATCAGGAGGGCTCCCATGCACCCTCGCCTCGCTCCAATCTACTTCGCCCTAGCTGGTCTTTTTTTACTTCCATCCCCCTCCACCGCCTTCGACTCCCCCCTCTCCCCCGAAGCCGTCCGCGATGCCTACTTCCTCGGCCAGCACAACGACGAAAACACCGCTGCTGCTTTTGCTCCCTATTTCCGTGTTCTCCCCGCGCCCGATGCCGGCCCGTACATCGCCGAGGTCGAAATCTACACGCCCTATCTTCAAGTCCTCGAAGCCTCCCGCCGCCGCTCGATGAACTACAGCGCCCAGCAGGCCGAACTTGACTACCGCCACCATCATGACAAACTCTACGTCCGCGTTCGCATCGACTTCACCGACACTTATGGCGCTTTCGAACTCTATCGCTCCGCCAAGGGCGACCAGGAGCAATCCGGCGCCGACCAGCCTCTTCCCGATTTCTACCGTGACTTTCGCGTCGGCCTTTCGCAGCGCTCCAGCCCCGACCGCGAAGACCATTGGATCGAGCCTCTTCGCATCATTCTCCAAGCCACCGACACCTTCAACTCAGGCCACTTTGCTTTCATCCCCGAAGATCTCGGCCCTTTCAGCTACCTCGGCGCCGGTTACGGCTATTCCTCCTCCTCCGGTTACTTCACGCCGACCGGCTGGCTCGTCTGGCTTGAATACGACGCCCAGGATGTGGCCTCCGATGACGCGAGCGTTGAAGTCATCACCACCGACGGCCAGGACGTCGTTGTCCCCTTCGACCTCTCCCGCCTCCGCTGACAAACTCCTCCCACCAGCCAAATTGCCCGGAACCTTTCGGGTTATTCTTCGTTCCAATCACTTGTACCTGTCCATCGAGGTGTGCTCATGAAAAAGACCCTGTCAGCCGGACTGTTGTGCGCTGTGCTTGCCCTTCTCTCGTCTCCTCTCGCTCCTGCCCAACAATCTGCCGCCCCACCTTCCGGCCTCGCCGGCCACTGGACCGCCAAGGTGGATTTTTGGGGCACGCCCCTCTATTTCCAAATGGAGCTAAAGCGAGACGGCCCGATCCTGAAGGGTACCTTCGGCGGCGACACGCTGACCGGCACAGCCAGTGGAAGTTCCTTGCATGATGGAACCGAGGTGCATTTTCTCGCGAAAGACGACCAGGGCGGCACAGAGCAGTGCGACGCCATCTTGAAAGATGGGGTCATGACCGGTAATCTCATCTTTACCGACCCCGCCGATCCTGCCCATCCTGAAACGCATACCTTTACCGCGAGTCCCGTGCGAGAACGCGCGGCGCATTCGCCCCAGCGCCATGAATTCACGCCCACCAAGTTCTACCGGCAATTCTCCGCGCTCAATGAACCGGTTCTCCGCGTTTCTCCAGGCGACACGATTCATACCACCACCGTGGACGCCGGCGGCACCGATGAACACGGCGTAAAGCGCGTCCTCGGCGGCAATCCTCAGACCGGTCCGTTCTACATCGAGGGCGCCGAACCCGGCGATACGCTGGTCGTGCATCTCGACAAGCTGCGCCTCAACCGCGACTATGCCATCAGCGATGACGATCTCGTCCCTCGCGCCGTAGACACCGAATGGTCCGTGAAGATGAAGGACGCGGGCAAAACCATCAAATGGCATCTGGACACCGCGCGCGGTGTAGCCACCATGGATAAGCCCACTGACCACTTGAAGAACTACTCCGTACCTCTGCGCCCCATGCTCGGCTGTATAGCCACGGCTCCATCTCCGGCAGCCGCGGCTCCTGGGACCGGCGACTCCGGCGGCTTTGGCGGCAACATGGATTTCAACGACGTAATCGAAGGCGCCACCGTCTATCTACCGGTGCGGACCCCCGGCGCCATGCTCTATCTGGGAGACGGCCACGCCGCACAAGGCGATGGCGAGCTAAATGGCAACGCGCTCGAAACCTCCATGGACGTCGAGTTCACCGTGGACGTAATCTCCGGCAAGCGCATTCCAGGCCCCAGAGTCGAGTCGCCCTCCCAAATCATGGCCGTAGGCCTCGATGGCTCCATCGACGACGCCTTCCGCGACGCCACCGTCAACATGGCTAACTGGCTCACCGACAAATACGGCCTGACACCCACTGAGGTCGCCGAAGTCCTCGGCACCTCCGCCGAATATCACGTCAACGAAGTAGCCGACCGCAACGCAGGCGTCGTCCTCAAAATTGACAAAAGACGCCTCGAAACTTTGCCGCCTGCTGCCAAATAAATCGCGCAGCCGCAAACCTCGCGCATTCCAGCGCTTCTTTCTTAAATTTTTAACTTTCTTTCTTTTCAGCGACTTCCGCGCCGATTCGAATGGTAACTAACATTTTACTTGACATTCGCTGTATCTTTCTGCTAAAATCTTCCATGTTCGTTGCAAGACATCTCGTCCTGTACCGCCCTTTTCTCCGTGGCCTCTGCGCTCCCTGCCCAAAGAAAAACTTTCAAGCACACGGTGACCTTTGGTCGAGCAGAATGCAGCCAAGCTCTCCACTCTTTTCGTTCTTTGCTCAAAATCACAAAAAGTTAAGTCCCAGCCGTTCAATAAGTTCCGCACTCTTCAAAAAAGAGTATTTCCGCAAAGTCCATAGCCTCAATCGTTTGCGCACTCTTTTGCAAAACACCGGGGGTGGCACCCTGTCAGCAACCAGTTTCGCCCAGCCCTTTCCCTCTTTTTCCACAGCGAGCAAGTGCGCAACACGCAGGAATCCTCGCAACTCCATTTGTTTCATGCCTTTACTTCATAACTTGCGGACACCCGGGGGTGGGGGTTTTCAAGGAATCAAAATCCTGTGGTGGCGGGCGTTCGGTCCGCGCCGCTCTTATCCTCGCCGGGCAATCGGCTTGGGTCGCCGATCACTGCCCCGAGGTCCTTTTCCTTTACCTCATTTACTTCCTCTACTTCCTTTTTCTTTCACGATCTCCAATGCAAAGTCACCGGCCCATCCATCGGGTGCCTCATTGGCTCGCCCGTCCGCCGCGACTCAAGCACATTCGCTTTCAGCCCAAAGTACCACTTCGCCGGCCGGTCCGCGTCGTCGATCAACATCAGCCGCGCATTGTACTTCAATCCTTCCGCTTGCAAGATCATCGTCTCTTGGTCCTGCCGCAAAAACTTTTCCGCGAACATCCGAAAAATCCAAACGGGCAAAAGCAAATTCCACGCCGCCACGAAATCGATCCGGCACAAATCTCGCCTCACGGGAGTCACCGTCGCGCGGCTCGAAAACCACAGCTTTCCGCTGCGAATCTCTTCCGTCCGCAGATTGGGCAGCACGAAGTCGATCGTCGTCGTCACCGGCTCGCCCGTATATTTCCGCAGCATGCGGTACGGCGCGCTGTTCGAGCTCGGCGTATGCGGACTCATGCGGAAGCCGTTGGGAATCGGCTCGAACTTTTTCTCTTTCTCGTGGATGCTGTGCCGGCTGCGCCAGAACCACGATTGGTGCACGAACGGTCCATGCGCCGGGTCCATCAATCCAATGATGCCCTGGTCCACGTGCGAAGGCAGGTCGCACGCCAGATGAATCGTTCGGTATTTCTCGCAGAACACGGTCAGCTTCGGCGCCGCCGGAATCGTTTCCGGGAGGCGCGTTCCAGCCGCGTTCATGTACACCCAAAAATATCCGTCGCGCTCGTCGCAAGGATAATGCCCCGCGAAAATGCGCTCCACCTTCAGTTTGTCCTGGCTCGTCAGCGACGGGATTTCGACGCACCGGCCCGTGCACGCCTCGAATTTCCAGCCGTGGTAGCTGCACTCCAATGTCTTTCCATCGAATCGCCCGTAGGACAGCGGAATGCCGCGATGCGGGCACGAATCGCGCATCGCAAACGCTGCGCCTTCAGACGTGCGTCCCAGCACCAGCGGCACCTCCAGCAGCGTCGCCTTCGCCAGGTGTTTCCCGCGGACCTCCGTGCTTCGCGCCGCCGGATACCAAAAGTCCCAAAGAAATCCCGCGTCGCTCTCCGGCGCAGTTACCCCCTCTTCGGAAGTCGCCCGCAGAATCGGCTGTACCGCTTCACTCATCGCCTTTTCCATTCCATGGTTGATCTGGCCCCGCTCCAGGCGTTGACTCCTGCGTGCCTTCACGCAGTATATCCCGCAAATATGTTGCTTCCGCGCGTTTCTGCTTGTCGGCAAATCTTCCGCGAGAATTCAAATCAAGTTCCATCTGCCGCCTGCTCTCTGCGCCAACGGCGCAAAAAGCAAACTCGATCGCTCCAATCCCACCTTGCCGTGGTTCTCGCAAGTTCGCTGAGAGCTCGCACGAGGCCGCCCGGATCCGCCGGCGAAATGGTCTTCTCATCCACAAAAATCACACCGCCATGCGCGCGCCCCTCTTCTGCCCAGACCTTCAGCAACGGTGGAATCGTTCTTCGGTCATACGTAACCAGCGTCATTCCTTCCGCTGCGGCGTGCTGCAAGCAAACGAAGTCCTGCTGGCCCAGGAACTCTCCGCTCTCCCAATCCGCCATGCAAACAACCGTCAGCCGCCGATTGCGGCGACGGAGGCCCTCCGCGACGGCCCTCGAGATATGCTCGTCCAGAAGCAGCTTGACCATCTCAGCTCTTGGTTTTTCGGTTCGAGGAGAATTCCCCGGCTTGTGGCAGCATGCGCTTCAATGCCTCAAAATCGACGGCCTCATTCTCGCGGAGCGCCCCTTCAATCTCTTCGGGAAAAGCCCTCGCGTAATTCACGGCGGCTTGGACTTTCGCTTCCGGCCACTCCAGATGTTTTGCGGCGGCGGCCACATCGGCTTTGTAGCTCTGCACGATCAACAGGACTTCCCAAATCGCGAGCGAGCTGCCCTGGAGACACGCTTGCCGCCCCACTGCGGAATCGCGGAAATCCACAAACGCAAATTCCGCGCGCCTAAGCCCCTCTTCCACAAGCCGCGCGCTGGCGTCGCTGGCGGTCCAGCCATGGTGGTTGGCCATCCGCTTCAGCCGGTTTCCGCTTTCCGCCGGCAGCCTCATGCTGATCACCGTGGACCGGTTCGATTTCATGGCTCCCTCTCTGACAGTGTCACTGTTGTAAGCATTGTAACACAGGCTGGTTCCAAACTTTGCCGGATTTGCGCCCCCGGGAATTCAGCGCTATGCTCTTGCCATGTACGCCGCTTTCTATTAACTGTTCCCGCCAAGCTCGTCCTCATGGCGAGTCTGCTGTTTCTTTCGCTACTCACTATTCACCACTCCCTATTCACTTCTTTTTTGGAGATTTGCCATGGCCGTAATGACATTGTCAGACAAACTGGACCAACTCGGCACGCGCTACGACGAGCTCACGCAGCAGCTCTCGACGGCGGAAGTCGCCGCTGACTCTTCGCGCTTTCAGAAGATCGCCAAGCAGCACGCCGAACTCGAAGAGATCGTCGCGAAGCACCGCGAATTCAAGCAGATCGAAAAAGATCTTGCCGGTGCTCACCAGATGGTCCTCGAAGCCGATGACTCCGAGCTCAAGCAGATGGCTCAGGAAGAGGAAAAGCAGCTTACGGCGCGCCGGACGGTCGTCGAGCGCGAACTGAAGTTGCTCCTCTTGCCCAAGGATCCGAATGACGAAAAAAGCGTCATCGTGGAAATTCGCGCCGGAACCGGCGGCGATGAAGCCGCTCTGTTCGCCGCGGAACTCTTCCGCATGTATTCGCGCTATGCGGAAACGCTTGGCTGGAAGGTGGAAGTGCTCGAAAGTTCGCCTTCCAATCTGGGCGGCGTGAAGGAAATCGTCGCCGCGATTCAAGGCCACAAAGTTTATTCCAAGCTGAAATATGAAAGCGGCGTCCACCGCGTTCAACGCGTGCCCGCTACTGAAACGCAAGGCCGCATTCACACTTCCGCCGCGACCGTCGCAGTCTTGCCGGAAGCCGATGAGATCGACATCAAAATCGAAGCGAAAGACTTGCGCGTCGATACGTTCTGCTCTTCCGGCCCTGGCGGACAATCCGTGAACACCACGTATTCCGCCGTGCGCATTACGCACCTTCCCAGCGGCCTTGTCGTTTCGCAGCAGGACGAAAAGTCGCAAATCAAGAATCGCGCCAAAGCCATGCGCGTGCTTCGCGCCCGGCTCTACGAGCTCGAGCTGGATAAACAGCAGGCCGCCATCCTGGCCGAGCGGCGCGGGCAAATCAAAACCGGCGACCGCTCCGAGAAAATCCGTACGTACAATTTTCCGCAGAATCGCGTCACGGATCACCGCATCGGTTTGACGCTCCATCAATTGACCGAAGTCATGGACGGGAAACTGACGCCGCTCGTGGATGCTCTCGTTTCTCACTACGAAGCCGAGCGGCTCGAACAAGAGCTGGCTGCCTCGTAACGCCGGACAGTTAGCAAAGACTTAAACGATCTCGCCAACTCGAGCGAAACGAGAACCCTCTTCCATGGACGTTCGCGCCGCACTCAAACAAGGCATCTCGCAATTGCGCGACGCGCATGTTCCGTCCTTCACGCTGGCGGCGGAACTTCTGCTGCTTCACGTGCTTGGCCGCGACCGCACTTGGCTCTATGCGCATCCTGAAGAACTCATCGCCGAAACCGATGCGGAACGATTTCAGCAGTTGCTCGCGCGCCGCGCTGCCGGTGAGCCGACGCAGCATCTCACCGGCAGACAGGAATTCTGGGGACTCGATTTGGAAGTCACGCCGGACGTTTTGATTCCGCGCCCGGAGACCGAACACATCATCGAGGTCGCGCTGGATCGCCTTGCCGTTCGGGAGATTCGCGCGGGCCGCAAGCAAACGCTGACCGGCGAAGGTTTATACATAGCGGACATCGGTACCGGCTCCGGCTGCATCTCCATTGGCCTGGCGAAAGAGCTTCCCAGTGCGCGATTCCTCGCGATCGATATTTCCGCCGCGGCGCTGGCTGTTGCCCGCCACAATGCGGAGCGCCATAGCTTCAGCGACCGAATCCAGTTTCTCGAATCCAATTTGTTCGAAGCCATCTCCGTAGGGGCACGATATATCGTGCCCCTACATCCTGACCTCACTGCCAACATTCGGAACGAATCACCAGTCACGAGTCACCAGTCACCGTCTTCCGACCAGTCACCGTTGTTCGATCTGATCGTCAGTAATCCGCCCTACATAGGCCGTAACGAGCGCGCAATGCTGCAGCGCGAAGTTCGTGACCATGAGCCGGATGTGGCCCTGTACGGCGGCGAAGAAGGCTATGAGTTCTACGCGGGGCTCATCGCGGTAGCCGCGCGCTTTCTCAAACCCGGTGGGCTGCTCATCCTCGAACTCGGCCACAACAGCCTGCCTGCCGTGCAGCCTCTTCTCGACCCGCCAAACTGGAAGGCCGTCGGCGTAACCAAAGACCTGGCGGGAATCGAGCGCGTCATCGCCGCCGAACGAACCTAGACCGCGGCGAAGTTGTGGCGAAGATTGCATCGGGAGTAGGCTAGCGCAATGCCGGAGATGGCGCGGTTTCGGGCCAAGCATGGACCGCTGGAAGAGCAGGCGGCGACCGCGGTTGCGTCCATTCTGCACGTGGACATGGACGCATTTTTCGTTTCGGTGGAATTGCTCGAGCGGCCGGAGTTGCGAGGCAAGCCGGT